>JANMYF010000481.1:0-10154 GCA_031381685.1 Acidimicrobiia bacterium | reverse complement strand
TTCGGAACACCGTCAAACGATCGTTCCGCACATTCAAGATGTTGAAGAACTGGAAGATGACGAAGGTGTTGAAGGCCATCGTGCCGGCAACGGTGGCTACCCCCGCTTGCGGGTCATCCCCGGGTCCGAAGGCGAGGAGGCAAAGGGTGCCGACCGCCATGATGGTGGAAGAGAACGCGACGGCGTACCACCGCGAACGGGTCAAGATCTTCTCGCTTACCGGTCGTGGACGCCTCGTCATGATGTCCTTGTCCGGTCGATCGAGTCCGAGTGCCATCGCCGGCGGACCGTCCATGATGATGTTCACCCAGAGGATGGCGATCGCCGCGAACGGCTCGCCGTCGGCGACGCCGAGAATCGCGGCGAAGAGGAACAGCAGCGCGAACCCGACGGTAGTGCTCAGTTGGAATCTCACGAACTTCACGATGTTGTCGTAGATGCCCCGCCCTTCCCGGACGGAACCCACGATCGTGGCGAAGTTGTCGTCGGTGAGGACCATGGTTGCCGCTTCCTTCGTCACCTCGGTTCCGGTGATCCCCATGGCGATCCCGATATCTGCCCGCTTCAACGCCGGAGCATCGTTCACGCCATCGCCGGTCATCGCCACGACGTTCGAACGCCGCTGCAACGCAGAGACGATTCTCAGCTTGTGCTCAGGCGCAACCCGGGCGAACACTGCGATGTCATCGATCCGTCGATCGAGTTCGGCCTCGTCCATTCGGTCGAGTTCGGCACCACTGACACTGATCAGCTCTCGGCCCTCCTCGACCAGCCCGAGCTGGCGGCCGATGGCGGCGGCGGTGGTGGCATGGTCGCCAGTGATCATCTTCACGGTGATCCCGGCACTCCGGGCCTCCGCAATCGCTTGTCGCGCCTCTGGACGAGGTGGGTCCACGATGCCGATCAGGGCGAGGAACGTCAGGTCCCGGACGAGTTCTGCGGGGTCGAGACCAGAGGCCATGAGCTCACTCCACTCTTCGGTCTCGAACTGACGCTGGGCCCCCGCCAGCACGCGCTGACCCTGGTCGGCAAGCTTGTTGTTGTGCCCTTCGAGCATCTGTCGGTGTTCCACGAGCGGAGCGCGGGTTCCGTCCGCACTGATCGTCCAGAGCGATCGGTCCATGAGGATGTCGGGAGCGCCTTTGACGTAGAGCCGCACCACGGAACGCCCGGTGTCATCGGCCATCTCGTGCGTCGTCATCATGTATTTCGCGGTGCTGTCGAACGGCACCTCGGCGATCCGCGGGTGCGAACGACGGAGGAGTTCCACGTCGAGTCCGCCCTTCGCTGCCAACGTCACGAGGGCGCCCTCGGTGGGATCACCGATCAGTTCCCAGCTGTCGTCTTCGGCGCGTCTCACAACGGCGTCGTTGCACAGTGCCATCGGGACGAGCGCGGCGTCGAGCGCGAAGGGTACTTCGCGATCGCCTTCGATGGAGCCTTCCGGCGCGTAGCCCTGGCCCTTTACGGGGTGAGCACGACCTGCGAACACCAGGGTGGTCGCGGTCATCTGATTCAGCGTGAGCGTTCCGGTCTTGTCGCTGCAGATGACGCTCGTACAGCCCAGGGTTTCGACGCTGGCGAGTCGTTTCACGATCGCGTGCTTCCTGGCCATCTTCGAAACGCCAATGGCGAGTGTCACGGCGGTTACGGCAGGAAGCCCTTCCGGGATGCTGGCCACCGCGAGCGCGACCGACGTGATGAACAGCTCCTCGACGCTGTCGCCTCGCACGAGTCCGATGAGGAAGACGAGCCCGACGATGACTCCGGCGAGCTTCGCCAGGCTGTGGGCGAGGCCGTCGAGTTGTTTCTGCAGCGGCGTCTTTTCGAATTCCGTCGCCCGGAGCAGGCCGGCGATACGGCCGATCTCGGTCTCCATGGCGATGGCCGTGACGACGAGCTCGCCCCGGCCCCTCGTCACTGTCGTGTTCATGAAGACGCTGTTTCTGCGGTCGCCGATCCCGACCTCCGGTCGATCGATTGGTGCCGTGGATTTCTCCGTTGGCTGGCTCTCGCCGGTCAGGGCGGCCTCTTCGATCTCGAGCTGGATCGCCACAAGTAGCCATCCGTCGGCGGGCACCCGATCGCCGGCTTCGATGAGCACGATGTCGCCGGGGACGAGTTCCTCCGACGGGATCGAACGCACTTCACCATCGCGCCGGACGCGTGTGGAAGTGACGAGCATCCGGCGCAGCGCGTCGAGCGATGCTTCCGCCCGATTCTCCTGGATGAAGCCGATCACGGCGTTGAGCAGCACGACGACGATGACAACGGCCGGCGTCTTCAGCTCGCGGGAAACGGCGAAGCTGACGACGGCGGCCGCCAGGAGGATGGCGATCAGGAGGTCGTTGAACTGGAGGAGGAAACGCCGCCATGCCGGCACACGCTCGACTTCGAGGAGTCGATTGGCACCCGAATGCTTTCGGCGTTCGTCGGCGTCCGACGATGTCAGGCCGGCGAGACCTGATGTCCGCAGCTGTTCGAGCGACTCAGCGGCGTCGAGTTGGTGATGCGAAAGGCGCTCGGGGCGGGGCGACGGGGTCAGAACGGATGGCAAGTGGGCTCCTTCGGTCGGACGGGTGTCCGCGGTCCGAAGGTCTCTCCCACCCGAAGGCCACCGGTACCGGAGCAGCGCTAGGGCTGGCTGCTCGTCATGACGACACCGATGCCGAGGGATACTCCCCTTCAACGAGAGTTCAGCATAGCACCCCGACTACTGTGAAGCGAACGCAGATTCCGGAATTTCTATGCGTATGTTGGTCGCCGTCGGACAAACTCCGGTAGGCGGGGGCGTGCTCGATCAACTCTGCCGAGCTCGATCAACTCTGCGACGAACTCGGGGGAGGCGCCGGCCCGCTCGGTGGCGAGGCCCATCCGGCGCAGTAGTATGTCGGCCCCTCTATGCCGCCGTTTGTCGTCAACGTCGCCGATCTGGTGCACCGCCCTGCCTCGCGGCGGACCGAACACCTGAGCGGTCCCACCGCGGCCATGCTGGTCACCGAGACCACCGTTCCCGAAGGCGCAACCCTCAAGATCGATGCCGTCCTCGAGGCGGTCTCCGATGGTGTGCTCGCAACGGGCGAGACCCACGTGGAATGGGAGGCCAATTGCCGGCGGTGCCTCACGCCGATCACCGGCCTGACGAGCTCATCCTTCCGGGAGTTGTACAGCGCGCATCCGGTCGAAGGGGAGACCTATCCGCTCCGCCACGACAGCGTCGATCTCGAACTGGTCGCCCGGGAGGCTATCCTTCTCGACCTGCCTTTGGCGCCGCTCTGCGGAGACGACTGCCTCGGGCTCTGCCCCACCTGTGGGGTGGACCGCAACGAAACGTCGTGTGTCTGCACGCCGCCAATTGCGGATCAGCGGTGGTCGGCCCTCGATGGGCTGAGCACCACACTCACCGACGCGTCGTCGGCTGAGTGAACAGCAACAGACAAGGAAACTCCGGTCATGGCCGTCCCCAAGAAGCGCAAATCGCAATCCAAAGTTCGCATGCGTCGCGCCGCGAACTGGAAGCTCGCGGCCCCAGCCCGGAGCAACTGCCCCAACTGCGGCATGGCCAAGTTGCCGCATGTTGTCTGCAAGGACTGCGGCTGGTACAAGGGCCGCCAGGCCATCGACGTCGCCTGATTCGTGTCGTCCCACAGGTTCGTTCGTCCGTAGAGCGCACCCATGCCTGAGCTCCAGCTTCCTGTCGCCCTCGACGTGATGGGCGGCGACAACGCGCCGTCGATGATCCTCGAGGGCGCCCGTCAAGCCGTCGAGTCGGGCATCCCGGTGATCCTCGTCGGGCGCTCGGCCGATGTCGGCGACACGCACGGCATCCCGCTGTTCGAGGCGTCGCAGGTGATCGCCATGGACGACGACCCGGCGAAGTCCGTGCGAACCATGAAGGACTCCTCGCTCGTCCGTGCGGCCGAGCTCGTTCGCGACGGAAAGGCCAGTGCATTCCTCTCGGCGGGCAACACGGGTGCCACGATGGCCAGCGCGCTCTTGCGTATGGGCCGGATCAAGGGTGTGGCCCGGCCGGCGATCGCCACGCCGATCCCGGTGATCGGCTCGACCCCGACGGTGTTGCTCGATGCCGGCGCCAACGCCGAGTGCACCGCCGAGTTCCTCGTGCAATTCGCCCAGATGGGATCCGTCTACGCCCGCCAGCGCTACGGCATCGAGCGCCCTCGCGTCGGTCTTCTTTCCATTGGCGAGGAGGACGGCAAGGGCAATCCGTTGGCCAAGGAAGCCAATGCGATGCTGCGTGCCGGCGCAGCCGGCGAAGGGGTCAACTTCATCGGCAACGTCGAAGGCCGCGACGTGATGTCGACCGAGGTCGATGTCATCGTCACCGACGGGTTCACCGGCAACGTCGTGCTGAAGACCCTCGAAGGCGGCATGAAGTTCTTCGCCAGCAAGATCTTCGAGGCGTTCCTCGCCAACGACGAGACCAAAGCTGCGGCCAAGGTGCTGCTGCCGGCGCTGCTTCCCCTCACCGAAGCGCTCGATCCCAACACCTACGGCGGTGCCATGCTCCTCGGCGTCGACGGCGTGGCCATCATCAGCCACGGCTCGTCGAACGCGCTGGCCGTGCTCAACGCCTGCAAGGTGGCCCGCGACATGGTCAATGGCGGCCTGGTCGACGCGCTGCGCACGGCGGTCCGTCCGGCGTAGGCAGAGTCAATGCGGCCTGGTCGACGCGCTGCGCACGGCGGTCCGTCCGGCGTAGGCAGAGTCAATGGCGGCCTGGTCGGTCCGGAGGGAATCCGCGCCACGAACTAACGTGGGCGGCCGTGAGTACCCTCGACCGTCCCGCCGTGCTGACCATCGTCCGCGATCGTCTCGCCGACATCCTCGAAATCGAACCGACGGCGATCGCGGAAGGCGCCTCGTTCGTCGACGACCTCGACGCGGACTCGCTGGCGCTGATCGAGTTGGTCGAAGCGCTCGAAGAGGAGATCGGCCGTACGAAGCCGGGCTTCCACATCGACGACGAGGATCTTCAGGACCTCAAGACGGTTCGCGACGCGGTGGACTACGTCGTCGCCAAGCTCTGAAGAGACAGCCCTCCTCGTGACCCTGATTCGCCCGACGTCACCACAGGAGTTTTCCGCCAACCTCGGATACGAGTTCACCGACCAGACCCTGTTGCGGCGTGCGCTGGCGCACCGTTCCTGGTGTGCCGAAAACGGCGAGGAGAGCAACGAGCGTCTGGAGTTCCTCGGCGACGCGGTGCTCGGGCTGGCGGTCACCAACCACATCTACCGCAAGTACCCCGGGCTTCCCGAGGGTGACCTGGCCAAGCTGCGGGCAGCCGTGGTCAACGCGCAGAGCCTCGCCGAGGTCGCCGATGACCTCGGGCTGGGCGATCGGTTGCTGCTCGGCAAAGGCGAGGACGCCACCGGTGGCCGGATGAAACCGTCGATCCTCTCCGACGCGCTCGAAGCGGTGATGGGCGCCGTGTACCTCGACGGCGGCTGGGAACCGGCTGAGCAACTCGTGCTTCGCCTCCTCGGTGATCGTATTCACGATGACTCCTCGGGACCGGGGGGCGGCGACTACAAGACCCGCCTCCAGGAACTCGTCGCCCGCCGCTACGAGCAGTTGCCGAGTTACCGCGTCCGCGGTGACGGGCCGGATCACGCCAAGTCGTTTGTGGCCGAGGTCTTCGTCGCCGGGGTGCTCCGGGGGACCGGCGATGGGCGTTCGAAGAAGCAGGCCGAGCAGGCGGCGGCGCGCGTCGCCTGGCAGGCGTTCGAGTCCGGCGAGGCCACGGTCTGACGCTGCCGTGCTGACCGCTGCCGTCGAAACCGTTGTGTGATGCCAGAGCTGCCCGAGGTCGAAACACTTCGACGTGACCTCGAGCGGTCGGTTCGTGGAGCCACCATCGTTGCGACCTCGCTCGGGCGCCTTCGCTCGGTCCGTCGATACGACGACCCGCAACGGTTCATCGCTCAGACCGAAGGTGTTTCGTTCGTGTCGTTCGACCGGCTCGGGAAGTATCTGTACGCGCGCGTATCGTCCGGCGAGACCCTCGTCGTCCACCTCCGGATGAGCGGGCAGATGCGCCTGGTCGAATCCGTCGATGCTCCGCTGGCGCCGCACACGCATGTCCGCTTCTCCTTGGAGGATGGCCGGGAACTGCGGTTCATCGACCCGCGGACGTTCGGCGAGATGTGGGTAACCTCCGACGACGTCCCGGAGCTCGGCCACCTCGGCCCCGACGCCCTTGTCGCCCTCGACGACACGCGCGGTTTCCGCGAGTCGCTGCGGCACCGGCGGTCCGCGGTGAAGGGAGTACTTCTCGACCAGTCCACGCTCGCCGGGGTCGGGAGCATCTACGCCGATGAGGCCTGCTTCGTTGCCGGTGTGCGGCCGACCACGTCCGCGATCACCCTCACCCGACCGGCCGTCGAACGTCTTCGCCTCGCGCTGCTCGAGGTGCTGCACGAGGGCATCGAAGCCCGCGGATCGACGCTGGGCGACGGGCAGTATGTGGACCTCTGGGGAGAGCCGGGCGGATACGGGGCCGGCCACCGCGTCCATGCCCGGGCCGGCTTGGGTTGTCCCCGCTGCGGCTCCATCCTTCGCCGGGTCATCGTTGCCGGACGCTCGGCGGTGTTCTGCCCGAAGTGCCAGCGCTGAGCTGGGGTTATCCCCGTCTGCCGGCTGGTTTTCCACAGGTCTGTCCCCGTCATCCCCAGGATGGTCAACATGTTGGGCTGTGGAAGGCTCTCCCGCTGAATGTTCCTCAAATCCCTCACTCTGAAGGGCTTCAAGTCCTTCGCGGAAACGACGCAGATCGAGCTCGAACCCGGGCTCACCGTCGTCGTCGGCCCGAACGGGTCCGGGAAGTCGAACATCGTCGACGCCGTCGCCTGGGTGCTCGGCGCCCAGGGTGCGCGCACGATCCGGTCGAACAAGATGGAAGACGTCATCTTCGCCGGCACCTCGAAGAAGGCGGCGCTCGGCCGCGCCGAGGTCACCCTGACCATCGACAATCACTCCGGTCGGATCCCCGTCGATCTCCCTGAGGTCACGATCACCCGCACGCTGTTCCGCACCGGTGAGAGCGACTATGCGCTCAACAACGTGCCGTGTCGACTCCTCGACATCCAAGAGCTGCTGTCCGATTCGGGAGTCGGTCGTCAACAGCACGTCATCGTCAGCCAAGGCCAGCTCGCCGCCATCCTCGATTCGCGGCCGGAGGATCGCCGATCGGTCGTCGAAGAAGCAGCGGGCATCCTCAAATACCGCAAGCGCCGTGAACGAGCGCAGCGGCGCCTCGAGGCGACCGAGGCCAACGTCGTACGTCTCAACGACGTCCTGCGCGAAATCCGGCGCACGCTTCGACCGCTCGAACGTCAGGCCGAGTCGGCGCGTCGTCACGAGCAGATGAGCCACGAGCTCTCGGCGATCCGTCTCCATGTTGCCGGACGCGAGTTCGCCGGGCTCCGTGTCCGGGCCGAGACCGGGGCGCGCGAGAAGTCCGAGTTCGCCACACGGGAGGCGGCATTGCGAGCCGCGCTTTCGCGGCTCGACGCCGACGTCGCCTTGGCAGAAGCCGATCTGTCGGTGTTCGGTCAGGGTGGGGGAGCCCGGACCGAGGGTGTCGACGACCCGTTTGCGGGTCAGGACATCAACGACGCACTCACCCGCGCCGAATCGCTCTACCAGAAGGCCCGCGGCCAATTGGCGTTTCTCGGGGAGCGCCGCCGTTCGATCGAGCGCGACCGGAACGCGTTCCTCGACCAGGGCGTGGTGGAAACGCTGTCCTCGGAGGCGGCGCGCCTCACCGTGGAGCTCGACGAGGTCGAGCGCGTGGCGTCGGACCTCCCTCCCCGCTTCGACGAGCTCGATGATCAGGAAGTTGCGCTCTCGACGGCACGTAGTGACTTCTTGGAGCAGTGGGGCGCCGACACCGACGACGGAGACCGGGAAGGTCCAACCGCGGCGCAGGTCCGCGGCGAGCTGAACGGAGCCCGGTCCGCGGCAGATCGTACGCGCGCCGAGCGTTCTCGGATCGACGGGCGCCACGTCGTGCTGAGCGACCGCGTCAGCCGACTCGACGAACAGGCCGCCAAACTCGAGGCCGACCTGCACGCGTTGGTCGCCGCCGTCGGCGAAGCCGGGGGAGAGTCCCCGGGGGATGCTCCCGCCGTCGCCGCGGCCACGTCAGCTCGCGTCCAGGCAGAAGCGGCGATGGCCGACATCGAAGCATCGGTCACGGCAGCGGAGGAGTCGCTGCGGCAGGCCGAGGGTGAGCGGCGGGCGTGGCAGGCCCGCCTCGATGCCCTGACCGCCGCGCTCGACGAAGCCCGTGCCCGAGCCGGCGCCAAACGGCTCGCCGGTCTCGACGGAATCGTCGGAACCCTGCTCGATCTCGTGGACATCGATGCCGGCTGGGAGTCCGCATTCGAGGCGGCGATCGGCGAAGCGGTGTCGTCGGTGGTCGTTGCCGATGCCGAGGCGGCCCGAGCGGCGCTCTCCCGGCTCCACGACAGCAAGACGACCGGAGCCGTGCTCGCACTGGGTGCGGTTCTCGGCACGACCGACGTCAGCCCGGTGTCGATCACCGGTGGCTCCGCTGTTCGCGCCCACGTCCGCTCGTCGCACCCGGCGGTCGGTCCGCTCCTCGACGCATTGCTGCGGTCGGCCGTGGTCGTCGACGGTGCATGGACCGAAGCTCTCGACGTGGCGCTCGCCAACCCGACCGCGGTGGTCGTGACCCGCACAGGCGATCGATTCAGCGTCGCCGGGTGGCGCGCCGGAACCGGCTCGTCAGGGGCGACCGGAGCGGCCCGCGAGGAGGCATCGGCGAGAGCGTCTGCGGCAGCAGGCGATGCGGCCGCGGCAACGACCGCACTGGCCGAGGCCCGTGCCGCGTTGGCTGCGGCGCGTCGAGCAGAGTCCGACGCTCGCAGCGTCGAACTGGAGCGCCTCGGTGAGCACCAGCGACTCGTCTCGACGCTCGCCTCCCTACGCACCGCCCAGCCCCAGCTGATGGCCGATCGGGCTGAAGCTGCCACAGAGCTGGAGAGCCTCGAGTCGCAGCGTCTCGAACTCACCGAGCGGTTGGCCGCCGACGAAGACCGCACCGAGCGCCTCGAAGCGTCGCTCCCGGCGCTCGTCGCCGCCGAGGCGGAGATCTCGGCTCGCCAGGCCGCACGGCGCGAAGCGGCACAGCGCCTCGATGCGCGGACGGCTGCTGTCGCCGCGCTCCGCCGCGAACTCGAGGTGCAGGCAGCCGGTATCGAGGAGCGTCGTCGGCTGCTCGGCTCACGGCTCGACGAGATCGAGACCCGTCTCGCACACCTTGTCGAAGAGCGCGAGCAGGCCGAAGCCCGTCGCCGCGAGCTCGATCATCTGGCGGAGCACACGGAGTCGTTGCACGCCATTGTCATGGAGCGTGCGGAGCAGCTCGAGGTCGGGATCGTGGCGCTGCGGGAATCGCGTCGACGTCAGAACGAAGCCGCACGCGCCGCATCCGGCAAGCTCGACATCCTCCGCAAGGAACGACACGCTGCCGAGCAGGAGCTGGGGCAGTTGCGTGAGCGCATCCAGCGTGCGGAGATCGACGACGCGGAGACCCGCCTACGCCTCGAGACGCTGCTCGCCTCCATCCGGCGCGAGTTCGACGTGGAGCCCGACGTCGCCGTTGCCGCCCCGTGCCCGCCCATGCCCGACGCTGCGACGTCGCCGACGACTCGGGTCCGCGACCTCGAACGCGACCTTCGCCTCCTCGGCCCGATCAACCCGCTCGCTCTCGAGGAATTCACCGCGTTGCAGGAGCGGCACGCGCTGATCGAGAGCCAGCTCGAGGACGTGAAGGCCACCCGGCGCGATCTCGTCAAGGTGATCAAGGCCATCGACGACGAGATCGTCACGGTGTTCACGGCGGCCTATGCCGACGTCGAGTCCAACTTCGAGCAGCTCTTCGCGACGTTGTTCCCGGGTGGCCACGGACGGCTGCGGCTCACCGATCCCGACAATCCTCTGGAAACGGGCATCGAGGTGGAGGCCCGCCCGAGCGGCAAGAACGTCCGCAAGCTCTCGCTGCTCTCGGGTGGCGAACGCTCGCTCACCGCCATGGCGTTCCTCTTCGCCGTGTTCCGGTCACGTCCGTCGCCGTTCTACCTGCTCGACGAGGTCGAGGCGGC
>JANMYF010000434.1:0-2224 GCA_031381685.1 Acidimicrobiia bacterium | reverse complement strand
AGAGCACCACGACGACGTGCCGACCCCCGATTTCGGCACGCGCCTTTCACACCAACTTTGAGAGGTTTTCATGCCGTGGACCCGCGATGACGCGGACCACCTGCTGAGGCGTGCCGGTTTTGGCGGCAGCTTAGGCGACGTGGACCGCATTTTCGCTCTCGGACAAGCTGGGGCCGTTAGTGCCCTGGTGGACTACGAGAGCACTCCCGACCCCACCTGGTCGAACTCGTCAACGCGGTTGGGGAATCCGCCGGGCTCTCGGTGCTCGACGGCGGTGAGGTGCTGTATCTCGACCAAGTAAGCGCGCAGAGCGAAATTCAAGTCCGTGATTGGACCGGCGAACGGGTGAAGGCGCACCTGGTCTCGTCCGGTCTCGTTCTGCTCGCCGAATCGGGCGAGGCGGCCATCGACCGCTATCTCGCGGTTCCGCTCGTCCGTCAGACGGAGCGAACGATGACCGATCCCGTCGCGCTCCGACTCCGACTCGATGCTGTGCGGGCTGATGGTGCTGCGTGGGTCATCGATGAGCTGATCGATGGGTTGAGTTCCGTGGCGGCACCACTGCGCGACACGAATGGGCGGGTCATCGCCGCGGTACACGTCCACGGTCCTTCGTTCCGGTTCCCCGGAGCGAAGACCGCGACGATCACGGCCAGAGTTCGAAGCGCAGCAGAACGGATTTCGGCCGCACTGTCATGAGCACCGAGGGCTTGCTCGATCCCGTGGTTCCCCGGCGGGTTTCCCGGTCGGCGCTCTCGGCCGCGGCCATTGCGATGACGGTGTTGATCGCGGGCGGGTGCGGGTCGTCGGGTGACCCGGGCTCCACGACGGCGGACTCTCCGGTGGCGCTCGCTGGCGACACTGCGAAAACGACGAATGCCGTAGTGACGAACGCAGTTGCGACTGACGCGGCCACGACCGATGCCGCCACGACCGATGCCGCTTTGACCGAGGAGGCGGCGACGACGGGAGCCCGCGTGGAGAGCGAGGTGATCGGGGACCGTCGGTTCGAGATCAACGTCCCCGCCGGGTACGACGGATCGAAGCCTGTCCCGCTCGTCGTCGTGCTCCACGGGTACACCGGAAGTGGGACGGGTGCGAAGGAGTATTTCAAGCTCGAGGCCGAGGCACGCACGCGAGGGTTCCTGACCGTGTATCCCGACGGAACCCCGGACAGCTCGGGGAACCAGTTCTGGAACGCCACCGACGCTTGCTGCCAGCTCACCGCGACAGAGTCGGACGACTCGGCGTTTCTCACGAAACTGATCGACCGCGTCGAAGAGAAGTTCGCCGTCGACCCGAAGCGCGTGTACTTCGCCGGCCACTCGAACGGCGGGTTCATGTCGTATCGCATGGCATGTGAGCACGCCGATCGCGTCGCTGCGATCGTGAGCGTGGCGGGAGCGACCTTCGACGATGTTTCCGCTTGCCAACCATCGCAACCCGTGAGTGTCCTTCAGGTGCACGGTACGAGCGATGCCGTCATCAGCTTCACCGGCGGTCTGATCCTGAACACGTCGTACCCGGCCGCGCTGACCTCGGTCACTGCGTGGGCAGGATACGACGGTTGTTACGTCGGTCCCCTAGCCGATGATTTCGTGAAATCGCTCGATCTCGATGGTCGCGTCGCCGGGAACGACGCCAGCGTCACGACATTCACCGAATGCCCTCCCGGGGTTGGCGTCGAGTTGTGGACGATCGATGGGGGCTCGCATGAACCGGCGCTCAACGCCGAGTTCGCGTCGAGCATCATGGACTTCCTCCTTGCCCACCCGAAGCCGTGAGAGTTGCAGTCTGATGATGGAAACGAAATGACTGATCCGTCCACCTATGACTTCATCATCGTCGGCGGGGGCTCGGCGGGCTGTGCGCTTGCCAACCGTCTGAGCGCTGACCCCGCCAACCGGGTTCTCGTTCTCGAAGCCGGGCGTCCCGACTACCGGTGGGACGTGTTCATCCATATGCCGGCAGCGCTCGCGTTCCCCATCGGGAATCGGTTCTACGACTGGAAATACGAATCCGAACCCGAGCCGTTCATGAACGGCCGCAAGGTGTACCACGCCCGCGGCAAGGTGCTCGGTGGATCGAGCTCGATCAACGGCATGATCTTCCAGCGCGGCAATCCGCTCGACTTCGAACGCTGGGCGGCCGACCCGGGCATGGAGTCGTGGTCGTATGCGCACTGCCTTCCCTACTTCAAGAAGATGGAGAACTGCCTGGCGGC
>JANMYF010000417.1:0-1662 GCA_031381685.1 Acidimicrobiia bacterium | reverse complement strand
CATGATCATCGCCAAGCACGACAACGATCTGGCGGAGTTTGACTCCATCCTCGAGACGTTGTCGTCATTCGCCGTGGACGGCGCCATCGTCTACTCGCCGAAGGCCGAACGGGCGACACTCGTGAAGCACGCCATGCGCGGGCTGCCCATCGTGGCTGTCGGGATGGAGATCTCCGGCGCGAACCTCGGGTCGGTCCTGTGGGACATCAGCCACGGGGCAGAGCTCGGTGTGGAGCATCTCGTACGGATCGGCCGCACCAACCTGGTCATGCTTTCCGACACCAGCGGAGCCAACTCGCAGCCGCTGCCGCGCCGGGAGACCGCGTTCCGGCACACGCTCCAGAGCGCCGGGCTGGCATTCAGCGAGGGACGGGTCGTCCGGAGGGATCCCACCATCGATGGCGGCCGTGCGGCGATGGAGTCCGTCCTCGCCGCGGGCACGCCGGTCGACGGCGTCTTCGCCTACAACGACGCCGTGGCGATCGGAGCGCTGCAGGCCCTGGCCCTCGCCGGCCTGCGGGTGCCCGACGATGTCGCCCTCGTGGGGTTCAACGACATCGCCATGTGCTCTGCGCTCGTTCCCACGTTGACCTCTGTCCGGCTCGATCGTGCCGCCATCGGGCGGGAAGCGGTCGCTCTGCTTGACCGCATGCGGTTGGCCCCCGACCACCACCAGCCTGTGTACGTCGACGTAGCGCTGATCGTCCGCCAGTCTGCGTAGCGCGTCGCCGCAAAATCCCTATGGCGACAGCGCCCGAGGTCGACGCTGCCGCAGGAGAGCTCGTCGGCAGCGGGGACCCGACGACCCGGTTCGGGTGGACGGAACAGGTCGCGGCCAGAACGCACAGGCCCGCCCGGGCGGCTCGGATGTGGGCCGACCAGGCTCCAGGTTCAGCCGATGATTCCGCGTTCCGACGGCCCGGCCCTCCGGATGTTTACGTCAACGTTGACGTGACGCACGTCGCATCTCTATGCTCAACCCGTCGACGCCGTCGGCAACCGTTTTCGTCAGCTGTCCGTCCCCTGTCGTGGTCCGCCCGGACTCTGACAGTCCGCATCACCTATTCCGACCCACACGTCACCCGAGGGAGCTCGCATGAACACCGAATCGACCATGAACCCAGAGCCCGAGCCGGAATCGTCGTCCCTTCTCGGGCGTCGTTCCTTTGTCTTGGGGGCCGCAGCCCTAGGAGTGCTGGCGAGTTCGCCCGCAGCGTTTGCCGCCACGAAGAAGACCACCAAGGCAAAGAAGTCGGCGAAGACTTCGGGCACGATCGCCCTGCAGTCCAACAATGCCGACGACAAGTCCAAGAAGGGCATGGAGGCTCTGGTTGAGGCGTTCAACGCCAAGAAGGTGGGGAATGTCAAACTGAACACGGTCGCCGGCGAGCTGTATCGAACCCAGCTCACGCAATACCTCACCTCGTCGAAGCCCCCGGAAGTCCTCACCTGGCTTGCCGGAAAGGCGGCGCAGAACTATGCCGACAAGGGCCTACTGCTCGATGTTTCCGACGTGTGGGCGTCGCCGGAAATGGCTGGTTACTCGTCGGCTCTGAAGGGCCTGTCGACGGACTCGACCGGCAAGCAGATCTTCATTCCGATCTATTACTACTGGTGTGGCGTCTACTACCGCCCGTCGAAGTTCGCCGAGTGGGGCGTGAA
>JANMYF010000431.1:0-10910 GCA_031381685.1 Acidimicrobiia bacterium | reverse complement strand
GTCAGGACCAGCGCCGCCCGCCTGATGAACGCATCCCCGGACGAGATCGCGATCCCGCCGAGCGACCCCGCGGGATGGGCCAAGGTGTTCTGGGGCTTCGCCTTCGGCGGTGGCTTCGCCGACCGGCGAAGGGTGGTGATCGACCGCATCTTCTACAACTCGCATTACCTCTCGCTGCTCCAAGCGAAGAAGCTGTTCGGCGTCGAGATCGTCGTCGCGCCGACCGATGCCTCCGGCCGGGTCGATGTCGACGGGTTCGCGGCGATGCTCGACGAACGCGTGGCCCTTGTCTCGATGACGATGGCGCCGACGCACTCGGGAATCGTGAATCCCGTCGAACAGATAGGCGCGCATACGAAGATGGTCGGCGTGCCGTACTTCGTCGATGGCTGTCAGGCGCTCGGTCAGCTCGTCGTCGATGTCGACGCGATCGGCTGCGACGCGTTGACGGGAACGGGACGGAAATGGCTGCGTGGCCCCCGCGGCACCGGTCTGCTGTACGTGCGGAGGTCCTTCCAGGGTCGTTGCGACCCGCCGGGGATCGACGGAACGTCGGCGGTCTGGGAGAGCGCCTCGTCGTATTCCCTCGCGTCGACTGCGGCTCGGTTCGAGGAATTCGAAACGTCGAGCGCGGGCCAGATCGGTCTCGGCGTCGCGATCGACGAGGCCCTCGCTCTCGGTCTCGAAGCAATCGCTGAACGCGTGCGGCATCTGGCCGATCGGCTCCGCTCCGAACTCGCTCGACGCGATCGTGTCTCGGTACAGGAGACGCCAGGTTTCTGCTCGGGGATCGTCACCTTCCTCGTTGATGGGGTCGCCCCGGGCGACATCGTTGCGGCTGCGGCGAAGGAGGGAATCAACATGAATGCGTCGTCGGTGCTGTGGGCCCGCCTCGACCTCGAAGTTCGCGGTGTCCCCGACGTCGCACGGGTGGCGCCACACGTCTACAACACCGACGACGAACTCGATCGGCTGCTCGCCGTCATCGACACGCTCTGAGGCATCGGGGTTGCCGGGCTGCTTCGACGTGTGGTGCGAGGAGTGAAGGGAGCGGAGATCCCGGCGGAGGCGGAGCGGCTTGGGGTAGCGCTCCCCAGTCCCGGTAGCGTCTGCGGTCATGCGTGCGCTTCGTCTCCATCAGCTCGGTGAACCTGTCGACGTCCTCCGGATCGAGGAGTTGCCGACCCCTGTCCCGGGACCGGGGGAAGTGCGGATCGATGTCGCTGCGGCCGCCCTGAACTTCCCGGACGTGCTGCTGTGCCGCGGGCAGTACCAGGAGAAGCCGCCGCTGCCGTTCACGCCCGGCGTCGAGATGTCCGGTGTGGTCTCGGCGATCGGTGAAGGAGTCACCCGTTTCGCCGTGGGCGACCGGGTGCTCGGAAGCCCCAACTTCGTCAACGGTGGGTTGACCGAGCAGACCCTGGCGCACGAGCGCGGACTGGCCAAGCTCGTCGACACGATGGACTTCGACGCCGCTGCGGCCCTTCGCATCACCTATCACACGGGCCACGTGGCCCTTCATCGCCGCGCCAATCTGCAGCCGGGCGAGACCGTCCTCGTGCACGCCGGCGCCGGAGGGGTGGGGAGTGCCGCCATCCAACTTGCCAAGGCCCACGCGTGCACGGTCATCGCCACCGCCGGTGGACCGGACAAGGTCGAGGTGTGTCGCCGACTCGGCGCCGACCTGGCGATCGACTACCGGGCCGACGATTTCGTCGACGCCGTCAAGGAGTTCACCGGCGGTCGTGGCGCCGATGTGATCTACGACCCGGTTGGTGGTGACACCTACGACCGCAGCACCAAAGTGATCGCATGGGAGGGTCGCATCCTCATCATCGGGTTCACCAGCGGCCGGATCGCAGAGGCCAAGACCAACCACATCCTCATCAAGAACTACGCCGTCGTCGGCGTGCACTGGGGCGCCTACTCCCGCCATGAACCGCAGATCAACGATGTGATCCACGACGACCTCATGGCGATGCACGCCGCCGGCAAGATCAACCCGCTGGTGAGCGAGCGCGTCGGCCTGGCCGATGCCGCCGACGCGCTTGCCCGTCTCGGTGATCGGGGAACGGTCGGCAAGATCGTCGTCCACCCGAGCCAGTGACCGGCCCGGTGGCCGACCCGGCGTCGGCAATGCCGCGCATCAGCGTCTTCACCCTTTTTCCCGACCTGATCGAGGCGCACGCCACGACGAGCCTGCTCGGCCGGGCGCGCGGCGCCGGTGTGCTCGAGGTGCGCGCCCACGATCTCCGTCGATTCGGCGTTGGTGTTCACAACGCCGTCGACGACGCGCCCTTCGGAGGCGGCGCCGGCATGGTGCTCGCACCCGGGCCGGTGTTCGAGGCCGTCGAGACGGCACTTGCCGAAGGCACCGCCTCCCGGCCGGTCCTGCTGCTCGGACCCGGCGGGCGAAAGCTGACCCAATCCGTGGCGGGCGAGCTCGCCGGGCTCCTGGCGGAGGGCGGCGGATTCTCTCTGGTGTGCGGCCGGTACGAAGGATTCGACCAGCGGATCCACGACCACCTTGCCGACGGCGAACTCTCCGTCGGCGACGTGGTCCTCGGTGGCGGTGAGGTGGCCGCCATGGCGGTCGCCGAGGCGGTGGGGCGGCTGGTGCCGGGCGTGATGGGCAACGCCGACTCGAGCCTCGTCGAGAGCTTCTCCGCTGGTCTCCTCGAGCATCCCCAGTACACCCGACCGGCCGTGTTCCGTGGTTGGGAGGTACCGGAGGTGCTCCGATCGGGTGATCACGCGAAGGTGGACCGCTGGCGCCGCGTGCAGGCCATCGTGCGGACGGCCCGTGATCGTCCTGACCTCTACGCTGCCCGCGGCGGTCTTACGGCCGTGGAGGAGAAGTGGTTCCGCGAGTTCGGCGTCACGGCTCCGGAGGCCCCGTCAACCGAGTAACCTTGCTCGGCCTCAAGAAATCGACACCAGGACCAGCGCGGACGCCGTCCGACCGCGAAGCCCGGTAATCCCCGGAGTATCGACATGCATCTGACCGACTTCATCGACAAGGCCGGCCTCAAGGCCGACGTTCCGGACTTCCAGGCCGGCGACCTCGTGAAGGTGCACGTCCGCGTTGTCGAAGGCAACAAAGAACGCGTCCAGATCTTCCAGGGCCACGTCATCGGTCGCTCCGGCGATGGCATCCGCGAGACCTTCAAGGTCCGCAAGGTCAGTTACGGCGTCGGCGTCGAGCGCACCTTCCCCGTGCACGCACCCACGATCGCGATGATCGAGGTCGTGACCAAGGGCGATGTCCGCCGCGCCAAGCTGTACTACCTCCGTGACCTGCAGGGCAAGGCCGCGAAGATCAAGGAGAAGCGGGTCAGCCGCTGAGTTCGCTGGACGAGTTGCAGCCGCCGGCACAGGGCGATCCACCGACCCCGCCGGTCCCACCCGCCCCGGCGGAAGCAAGTCTCACTGCACCCGCTGTGTCGCCGGTGCGACGATTCGTCCCGACGGCCCGCGAAATCCGTGAGTACGCGATCCTCGCCGTTGTCGCGATCGTCCTGGCGTCACTCATACGAGCATTTGTCGGTCTTGCCTTCTATATCCCGTCGCCGTCGATGGTGCCCACACTCAAGATCAACGACCGGGTGCTCGTCTCGCGGGTCACCTACCGGCTCCGCGACCCTCGGCGCAGCGACATCATCGTGTTCGACAACCCGGACTACAACGGCCCCAAGACGAGCGCGTTGGCGCGTCCGCTCCAATCAGTGTTCGAACTCGTCGGCGCCCGCCAGCGCAAGGATCGGCACTTCATCAAGCGCGTCATCGGCCTGCCGGGGGAGACCGTAGAGATCAAGGACGGTTCCGTGTGGATCAACGACAAGCGCCTGGCCGAGCCGTGGCTTCCCAAGGGCGTCACGACCGAGTGGCCGGAGGGCCAGAAGATCACCGTGCCGAAGAACTCGTACTGGGTCATGGGCGACAACCGCAGCGATTCGAAGGACAGTCGCTACTTTGACACCACGCACTTCATCAAGCGGTCAGCGATCGTCGGTCCTGCAGTGCTGCGCGTGTGGCCGCCGAGTCGTTTCGGCCATCCGTAACGTCATGGATTCGTATGAGCGCTGAAGATCTCGAGCGGTACGAGTCGGAGCTCGAGCTGCAGCTGTTCCGGGAGTACAAGGACGTCGTCAAGACCTACACGAACATCGTGGAGACCGAGCGCCGGTTCTATTTGGCCAACGGTGTCAAGGTCGAACCGCGAACGGATGGGTCTGGTCGGAGCTGGTTCGAACTCGAACTGACGGATGCGTGGGTGTGGGACATCTATCGACCTGGCCCGGCCCGCTTCGTCGCCAAGGTACGTGTGCTTACCTTCCGTGACGTGAACATCGAAACGCTCTCGCCCTCCGAAGACTGATGGCGAAGACTCCGCGAGCGGCCAGTCTCGGCGCCCAGGCGGAGTCGGCCGTCGCCGCCTGGTACGAAGCACAGGGCTACGAGCTCCTCGCCCGGAATTGGCGGACGAAGGACGGCGAGATCGACGTCGTTGTCCGGTCCGACGATGTGGTCGTGGTCGTGGAGGTCAAGGCCCGCTCCTCCGCCCGTTTCGGCACGGGGCTGGAAGCGATCACGCCGGTCAAGCTGGGGCGGCTCTTCCGTCTCGGTCGCTCGTTCCTGCACGCCCACGGACTCCACCACGCGACCCTGCGCGTCGACGTGGCGTCGTGGGTCGACGGCACCTGGAACGTCGTGCACGACGTCCGACCCTGACCAGCGAACGTCCGGCGTGGGCTGGATCAGGTGCGGTTCGCCCGCCGACGCTGTACCTGTTCCCAACAGGGAGCATGGAAATGGCGGCGCACGTCGGGGTTGGGGCGTGGCACCACCACGATGTTCGCGGTGCCCTTCGTGATCTGCTGATTGCACGACGGGCACTGGTAGGCCTTGGCCGCCTGGAATGGCTGGAGCACCCGCACGTCGAGATCGGCGTCGGCCCATGAACCGATACCTGGTATCAGGTAGGCGATCTCGCGCTCGGGGTCGTCTTCAGGGAGCTGCATCCACGATGGTGGCGACCAGCCCAGCGGCTCCTTGGCGCGTCGTTTTCCCACGATGATCAGCCGAGCAGGGCCCACGCGAGGAGTCCGGCCGTGGCCCGCAACGTGACGATGGCGAGGACGACATCGAGCGGCCGCGGTCGGAACTTGCGGTGCGGATTGAAGCCCATGGCGTCCAGTCTCGCCGCATCCGTGAAGGTGTTGTGGCGGCCCGGCGCGGTTCGGCACTCGCTGTCACACCTGTTTCTGTAGGTTGCTCCCAGCTTCAGAGCCGGCGTCGCAGTGCTCTTCTCCCACATGGTGTCCCGCGCGAGCGCGGGGAGGGGTGAACGATGAGCGACGAACCATTCGTGTCCGAAGTCTTCGGCGCCTTCGACGAGTCGTCTGTTTCGAAGATCGGGGCCGAGGCGATGTCAGTCGGGTTTGCGGCGTCGGGAGCGGGCACGGGGTCAGCACGTTCCGCCGGCGGGCGGCTGGCCAGCGTGCTCTCGGCGCAGCTCATCGGTATCACCGGGCTCGCCGTCGTGGTCGAGGTCCACGCCAGTGATGGCGTTCCGTCGTTCACCATCGTCGGGCAGCCGGACGGGGCATGCCGGGAGGCGCGCGACCGCGTTCGGGCAGCGCTGCTCACGAGCGGCTTCGCCTGGCCGCAGCGGCGACTCACCGTGAACCTTGCTCCTGCCACGATGCGAAAGGTCGGAGCGGGGCTCGACCTTGCGATTGCCGTCGCCGTGTTGGTGGCCGACGGGCAACTCCCGCCCGATCGGGTCGGCGGCCGGGCGTTCCTCGGCGAACTCGGGCTCGACGGTGCGGTTCGTCGCATCCCCGGGGTCGTTTCGTTGGTCGGTGATCTGCTGCACGACGACCCCCGTGTCGAGATCGTCGTCCCAGCGTCCACCGTTCGCGAGGCGCTGCTCCTCGGTCGCGGTGTTCTGCGGTCAGCGGCAAGCCTCGGCGGTGTGATCGGCTGTCTCCAGGGGCTTGATCCCTGGCCGGAGCCGCCCGACGAGACCGGTGGCGCCCTCACGACGGCGCCAGTGGCGGACCTGACCGACGTTCGCGGTCAAGTGCTCGGCCGTCTTGGGCTCGAGGTGGCGGCCGCCGGCGGGCACCACCTGCTGCTGGCCGGTCCGCCGGGTTCGGGGAAGAGCATGTTGGCGTCGCGGCTTGTGTCCGTTCTGCCCGATCTCTCCCATGCTGAAGCGGTCGAGGTGCTGCGCGTCCATTCCGCGGCGGGCCTCATCGTCGAGGGGAATCGGCTTCCCTCGCGGCCGCCGTTTCGCGCCCCGCATCACACGGCATCAGCCGTGGCACTGCTCGGTGGCGGCTCCACTGCCATACGACCGGGAGAGATCTCCTGTGCACATCGCGGTGTGCTGTTCCTCGACGAACTCGGTGAGTTCTCACCTTTTGTGCTCGACGCGCTCCGTCAGCCGCTCGAGGACGGTTCGATCTGCGTGTCGCGCGCCGCGCTCTCGGTCACTCTTCCCGCTCTGCCGCTTGTGGTGGCGGCAACGAATCCGTGCCCGTGCGGCTGGTGGGGGGTGCCGACCGGCGAAGTCGCAGGATCACCGTCGTGCCGTTGTTCCGACGCGTCGCGGGCCCGCTACGTCCGACGGCTCGCCGGTCCGCTCCTCGATCGGTTCGATGTCCGGGTGTTGGTCACGCCGCCCGACCCCGACGACCTGCTCTCGAGCGGTCCGGGTGAGGCTTCCGCGGTTGTGGCGGCGCGAGTTGCCGCCGCCCGGGGGGTCGCCCGGCACCGCGGGGTCGCGTCGAACTCGGGGCTCCGGGGCGACGAGCTCCGACGCTGGGCGGCGCTCACCGTATCGGCGCGAAGGCTCGTCGAGACGCGTCTGCGAACCGGTTCGCTCACCGCCCGCGGCCTCGACCGGGTCCGCCGGGTCGCGCGCACGCTCGCCGATCTTCGCGGTGACGACGTCGAATCGGTCCTCGACAGCGACACGATCGCCCTCGCCCTGGAACTCCGGCGGCCCGTTCTGCCGGACACCGCGAACGGCGCCGCCGCGTGAGCACTGCGTCCAGCCTCGGCGCCCCGACGACGGGCGATCGGAAACGACTCGAAGCACTCGTCGAAGCGTTCGTCTCCAGCCCCGGGCTCGGACCGTCCCGACTCCGAGCGGTCCAGCGGCACTCGGAGCTGGACCTGGGCGAGACACTCGAACGCCTCTCCGTCGGAGACTGGTCGGCCTTTTCGGTGCGGCGGCCCCGCGGCGAGGGGTGGGACCAACTGGCCAGCCGATTTCGGCAGGAATGCACGCGACGGGTGACGGCCTCGGGGTGTCGCTGGTGGCTGGCCGGCGACCCCGGTTGGTCGGAGGTGTTCGGTTCCGACGACGAGCCTCCCGCTGCGCTCGCGTACTGCGGCTCGCTCGAGGCGCTCGACCAGCCAAGGGTCGCGATCGTCGGCACACGCTCGGCGTCGTCGGCCGGTCTCGCCTTCGCCCGAGAGCTCGGGGCGTCGTTGTCCGCAGCGGGCGTCGCTGTCGTCTCGGGGCTGGCCCGCGGAATCGACGGCGCCGCCCATCGAGGGACGATCGCCGCAGGCGGGGTGGGTCGAGCGATCGGTGTCCTCGGAACGGGTCTCGGCGTCGTCTACCCGCGTGAGCACCGCGATCTCCAGGGCAGTGTCGCTGCCAACGGGCTTCTGCTCAGCGAATACGAACCGTCGAGAGGTCCCCGGCCGGAGGCCTTCCCGTTGCGGAACCGCATCGTCGCCCAGGTCGCCCATGTCGTCGTCGTCGTGGAATCCGGCGAGACCGGTGGATCGCTCCTCACCGTCCACGAGGCCGTGATGCGCGGTCGGCCGATCCTCGCGGTGCCGAACAACCCTCTCGTTCGATCGTCAGCCGGGTCGAACGCGCTTTTGCGGTGCGTGCACGGCGCCCCGCCGGTCGCGCTCCCCTGTCACGGCACGGCTGACGTCTTGGCGGTGCTCGACGTCGGGGCGATCCTTCGCGCCCCGGATGACGACCCCCGCGTCGAACCGGGTGAGGCACCGCGTAAGGTGCTCGACGCGCTCGGATGGGATGAGCGGACCACGTCGTGGCTGGCGGCAACCCTCTCGCTACCGCTGCCCGAGGTGGCCGCGGCGTTGGCGGCACTCGAAGACGACGGCTGGATCGCGCATCGTTGCGGTCGTTGGCAGCGGCGGCCGCGATGAGCCCGAAAAGCGGCCTCTGGTCGGGGACGGAGCAGCTGGTGGCGAAGGTTGTCGGTATCGGCTCGGTAACGTTGCCCCACCATGGGCGGTCCCGAGGATTTCGAGGCAACGGCTCTCGGTGCCGCCGCGTCGTCCACGCTCAACGGGGACGACTGGCGTATCGAGCGTTTCGTGCGGTCGTTGGTGAACCTTTCCGACGCAACCGCTCTCGCCTATCGCGACGACACGCTCCGGTTCCGGCAGTGGTGCAACGAGCGCGGAACGGTTTCTCCGCAGGCGGTGCAACGCGCGCTCGTCCGACGTTGGATGGCCGAGCTGGCCCGGAGCGGAATGACGCCCTCCACGACAGCGCGTCGTTTGGCCGGAGTCCGTCGCTACTTCGGCTACCTCCGGTCCGTGGGCGAGATCGATCACGATCCGACCGATCAGCTGAAGGCACCGGCGAAGGCGTCTCGACTCCCGAGGGTCCTGACCCAAGGCGAGGTCACCGACTTGCTCGACCGCTCCGATGGCCACGACCCCTGGGAGCGTCAGGACCAGGCGGTGCTCGAGCTGCTCTACAGCTCAGGGCTGCGGGTCGCCGAGCTCTGCGGGCTGACGGATGGCGCCTGGGATCGTCGTCGCCACGTCGTGACGATCCGGGGCAAAGGCAACAAGGAGCGGGTCGTGCCGATCGGCGAGCCGGCCGCGGTCGCGCTCGCGAACTGGATCGATGTCGCCCGCCCTGTTCTGGTCGAGGCGCCCCAGACCACGTTTCTGAACCGGCGCCTGCATCCCCTCGGTCCTCGCGACGTCCGGAGGATCGTCGACCGCCGCGCCAGCCGACCGACCCATCCCCACGCATTGCGCCACACGTTCGCCACGCATCTCCTGGACGGTGGCGCAGATCTTCGCGTGGTGCAGGAACTCCTCGGCCACGCCGATCTGGCCACGACTCAGCGCTACACCCACGTGAGCAAGGACCGGCTCCGATCGGTGCATCAGTCCACGCACCCCCGCGCCGGGGCAGCGGTGTCGCCAGGATCTGCGAAACTGCACCCAGCGGATCCCGATTCGCACACGTAGCGGCCGCTAGCCTCCTGCGGTCAAAGTGTTCTGGGGAGCGAAGTGAGCGACGAGCAAGAAAAGAGCGAGGAGCAACGCTCCGTCGAAGCTCTTTGGCGCGACTTCAAGTCGCTCGGCACCCAGGCGCTGCGCGACGGGCTGATCGTCCACTACGCCGCGTTGGTGAAATACGTCGCGAACCGCGTCGCCGTTGGTCTGCCGTCCAACGTGGAGCAGGCGGACCTGGTTTCCTACGGGTTCTTCGGGCTGATCGACGCGATCGAGAAGTTCGAGATCGATCGCGGTATCAAGTTCGAGACCTACGCGATCCGGCGGATCCGCGGCGCGATCATCGACGAACTTCGCTCCATCGACTGGGTTCCGCGTTCGATCCGGTCCAAGGCGCGAGCCATCGAGAATGCATTCGGGACCCTCGAAGCAGATCTTGGTCGTGCCCCGTCCGATGCCGAAATGGCGAAGGCCCTCGAGATGTCGGAGCACGAGCTCCAGCAGATCTTCACCCAGGTGTCCTTCGTCGGCCTGGTCGCGCTCGACGACGTCTACAACCGTGGTGGCGAACGGGGCGAGACCACGACGCTCGCCGAGACGATCGCCGACAAGGGCGAAGGGCCGAGCGGCCTGTACGAAGTGGAGGAACTTCGTCAGTCTTTGGCCTCGGCGATCAACCGGATGCCCGAGCGCGAAAAGGTCGTTCTCACGCTCTACTACTACGAGAACATGACCCTGGCCGAGATCGGCGAAGTGCTCGGGGTCACCGAGAGCCGGGTCTGCCAGATCCATACCCGGGCCGTGCTGCAGCTGCGTTCGAAGATGGGCGTCAACAGCATCTGAGACGCAAGGCCGGCTGGTTCTTCCTCGCCGTTCTCCTCCTCGTCGGACCACTCGGTCCGGTCGATCACGCCGGATCGGCGTCTCGACGACGCCCGACGTCCTCGGCCCTACCGACCACCAGCGCCGTGCCTATGACCCCCGTGGCCAGCACAATCGCGCCCACGACGGCGGTGCCGACCACCAGGGGTGGCCTCGCGACCACGACCGAGGGGCCGACGACGGTTCCGCCGCCCACGTACCCGCCGGTCACGGTCAAGCGCACGACTCCCGTGCGGGGACCGATCGTCGACCCCTGGCGCCCGCCAGCCACTCCCTACGGGCCGGGAAACCGGGGTATCGACATCGGGACGGTCGTCGGGGCGGTGGTCGTCTCGCCGGCCGACGGCCTGGTCAGCTTCGCGGGTACGGTCGGTGACGCCCGGTTCGTCGTCGTGGAGAGCCCGGACGGGATCCGGATCACGGTCGGTTTCCTGGTGGCAGTCACGGTGCGCACCGGACAGATCGTGCGGCGGGGGCAGGCGATCGGCCGGGCCGGCCCGTCGGTCCACATCGGCGCACGTGTGGGGGACGACTACCTCGACCCGACCCCGCTGTTCAGCGGGGGTCCACCCCACGTCCGGCTCATCGCGCTCGGTGATCGGTCACGGGAGAACTCGGCCGGGCCGACCGGTTGACCGCACTATGCTTGACCCCTGCGCTTGACGGGTGTCGAGCGCCTTCTCGCTGGTCCTCCGGTCGCCGCAAGGCGCTGTGCCGGCGAGAACGAACCCAACAGAACCGGAGGAGGAGAACATCATGAGCAACGCGACCCC
>JANMYF010000427.1:0-3188 GCA_031381685.1 Acidimicrobiia bacterium | reverse complement strand
GGTCTCGGCCCGCGCGGGATGTTCGGCCGCCACGAGGTGGCGTGCCTTGACGAAGATCTTCTTGGCCAGGCGCTCACCGACGGTGCGGTGGTGTCCGTCGACGTCGACCACGACCGGCCCGTCGAAGGGATGCTTCTCGACCACCTGGACGAAGACGCCCGGACGGATGCCGACCGAGTCGAGGAACTCGAGGATCTCCGGTTCGGTCGAGCCCGAGAGTGCGATCACACCACTGTCGCCCGCGCCGAGTTCGTCGAGCGATGGCATCTGGGGGATCCGGTCGGTCTCGGCGTCGGGAATGGGGAAGCCGTGGGGGCAGGTCGCCGGACGTCCAAGTACCTCGAAGATCCGGTCCTCGACCTCTTGGGGGAGTTCGTGCTCGAACGAGCCGGCGAGGCGATCGGCTTCCTGCCAGGGGTAGCCCAGGTAGTCAGCAAGGAACCGCTCGACGATGCGGTGGCGACGAATCGCGGCGATCGCGGCGATGCGACCGTCGCTCGTCAGTTCCACACCCTTGTAGGGACGGTGGGTGATCAGGTCGCGTTCGGCGAGCCGCTTGATGGCCGCCGTGACCGTACCGGGCACGAGACCGAGGTGCTCGGCCAACGCGCCGGTATGCGCGTCGGATCCACCTTTGGAGAGTCGATAGATCGCCTTCAACATCTCGCGATCAGACTTTGTCAGCACCACGTCCATAGGAATCGACCCGGAAAAGTAGGTTTTGACGACCCAAAAGTCAACTTCAGGACAGGACCGTCTTCCGCGCATGGTCACTTGGAGTGAGACATGCGCGCGTAGAGTGCTCGGTCTGCAGGGAGAATGCAGGCCTCGAGGCGACGGGCCGATCGGTCGCCGAGTACGCGCGGGGCGCCCGTTAGTCTCGCTCCCGTTTCCATCCCGAAGTGAGATCCATGCGCGGTTCCCTCGAGGCTCAGCATCCACTCCACCGACGCCGCGGCTCCGCGCGATGAGCGCCGGCCACGGCCCCATTCCCCGCAAGCGGATGGTTGCCCTCACCATTGGTTCGCTCGGCGTGGTCTACGGCGACATCGGGACCAGCCCGATCTACGCCATCCGCGAGGCACTCGGCCATGGATCCCACGTGCTCGTGACCGGGGCGGAGGGCCACAAGGACCGGGTGGCGATCCCGTTCAACCCGACGGTGATCTACGGCGCGCTCTCCATCGTGTTCTGGGCCCTCATCATCATCATCAGCATCAAGTACCTCTTCTTCGTGATGCGCGCCGACAACCACGGCGAAGGCGGCATCCTCGCCCTCACTGCGCTTTTGCCGCACCGGTCGCAGGGCAACGAGCCTCGAAGCGGCATCGCCGCTCAGGCGGCGATCGGATCGGGCATCCTGCTCCTGCTCGGCCTGTTCGGCACCGCCCTCCTCTACGGCGACGGCATGATCACCCCGGCCATCTCGGTGCTCTCGGCCGTCGAAGGGCTGGAGGTCTACAGCGACACGTTCACGCCGTACGTGATCCCGATCGCCGTGGCCATCATCGTCGGGATCTTCGCGGTGCAGCGTTGGGGCACCGGGAGGGTCGGCCAGGTGTTCGGCCCGATCATGATCGTGTGGTTCGTGACCCTCGCCGTGCTCGGCACCCACAACATCACCCAAACGCCGGAAGTCCTGAGGTCACTCAACCCGATCTGGGCCGTCCGGTACTTCCAGGCGAATCCCTGGAAGGGCTTCCTTTCGATGGGCTCTCTCTTCTTGGTGGTGACCGGCGGCGAAGCGCTGTATGCAGACATGGGCCACTTCGGCCGACGTCCCATCATGATCGGTTGGTTCGCTGTTGTGCTCCCGGCGCTCCTCCTCAACTACTTCGGACAGGGGGCCCAGATCCTCCAGGACCGCGGCGAGTACCTCCACGAGGCGTTCTTCCGGATGGCACCGACCTGGGCCCTCCTCCCCCTCGTGCTCCTGGCCACCGTCGCCACGGTCATCGCCTCGCAAGCCCTCATCTCCGGCGCGTTCTCACTGACGCAGCAGGCCGTCAATCTCGGCTACAGCCCGCGCGTCGAGATCCGGCACACCTCGAAGACGGAGAAGGGTCAGATCTACATCCCGCAGATCAACTGGATCCTCATGGTTTCGTGCGTGTTGCTGGTGCTCGGCGTCCGCACCTCCAGCAATCTCGCCGCCGCGTACGGCCTTGCCGTCACGGCATGCATGTTCATCACCACCCTCATCTTCGCCAAGGTCGCCCAGCACCACTTCGGCTGGTCGAAGGCGAAGGCGTGGCTGATCTGCAGTCCGCTCCTCATCGTCGACGCCGTGTTCCTCGGCGCCAACCTCTTCAAGATCCCCCAGGGCGGTTGGTTCCCGCTCCTCGTCGGCATCGTGATCTTCACGCTGCTCACCACGTGGAAGACCGGCCGCGCCGTCGTCGCCAAGCGCCTGCGGCGTGGTGCGATTCGACTTCCCGAGTACATCGCTTCCGTGACCGGCGGAAAGAGCCCGGTCACCCGAGTGCCCGGAACAGGAGTGTTCCTGTTCTCCGAGCCCGGAATCGTTCCCCCTGCCCTCCAAGCCAACGTGCGCCACAACCGCATCCTCCACGAGCGGGTCTACGTCGTGTCGATCCTCAACGAGGAGACGCCATACGTGGAGCGGGCGAGGCGTGTCGAGACCACCGACCTCGGCTTCGGCGTCCGCGCCGTCACCATGCACTACGGCTTCATGGAGGAATATGACGTCCACGCCGATCTGGCCAGTGATCTCGCCGTCGACGTCCGCGACGCCGTGTACTTCCTCGGACGCGAGAACCTTCGACCCTCGCCCGGTGACGGCATGCGTCCGTGGCGGGAGTCGCTCATGCGCACGATGAGCCGGAACACCCCCGACGTCGCCGAGTTCTTCAAACTCCCTACGGATCGCGTCTTCGAGCTCGGCATGCAGGTCGACCTGTGAGCAGTGTCCGCCGATGAGCTGGTCGCTCAAGCGAGCCAAGGAGCAGGCGGCAACCGTCGCGGAGATCCGACAACGGCGGGGATACCAGTCGGTGGAGGAGCTCGTCCCGCGCGCCCGGGTGGCCGTCGTCGGTCAGGTGGAGCATGTGTGCACCGTCGACTACGACGGCGTTCCGTCGTTCGAGATCTCGCTGCAGGACGAGACCGGGTCGGTCGTTGCGCTGTGGACCGGTCGCCCGAGCATCCAGTGCATCGACCGCGGTCGC
>JANMYF010000390.1:0-13755 GCA_031381685.1 Acidimicrobiia bacterium | reverse complement strand
GTCGGGGAGCGGGGCAACCTCACCGACGGCCACGACACGATCGGCTTCGATCGCCAGGTCGGCAACGAACCCCGGCGAGCCCGAACCATCGACGACGATGCCACCACGGATGACGATGCGCGTTCTCATACCGTCATCCTGCCCCTGTCGGGGTGATAACGGCCAGCCCGGCGTCAGATCATCGATCTCAAGGCGCTACTTCGTGCTCGACGACCGCACGATGAGCCGAACGTCGAGAACCTCGTGGCCGGGTGGGCGCGTGGGGTTCTCGAGAAGGCCGAGCATTCGCTCCGCGGCCCGACGACCGAGATCGCGGACTGGTTGGTGCACGGTCGTGAGCCCGAACGCTTCCGCGACGGAATGATCGTCGAAGCCGACCACCGCGAGTTCGCCGGGCACATCGATCTGCAGTTCACGGGCGGCTTGGAGCACCCCAAACGCCATTTCGTCGGACAGACAGAACACCGCAGTCGGACGCCGCTCCGGTGGTAGGGCGAGCATCTCACGCCCGGCGGCCGCCCCACTTTCGATGGTGTAGGCCCCGCTGAATTCAAGAGCGGGTTCGAGACCGGCCTTGGCCACGATCCGCCGAAACCCTTTGAGCCGAAGTCCTGAGACCGGGGAGAACCGGTCACGGATGCTGCGGCTCCCGATGGTGGCGAGCCGCCGGTGACCCAGCCCGACGAGGTGCTCCGCCGCAAGCGAACCACCGAGCTCGTCATCGATCCCCAGCGTGTGCTCACCGTCGACCCGTTCACCGACGATCATGATCGGACGCTCGCCCCGTGCGCGCTTCCATGAGGCGCCCAAGAACGCATCGACCACCACCACGCCGTCGACTCGCTGGTTCAGGTTGGTGGTCCCGGCGACGAGATCACGTCGTCGACCCGGAGTGCTCAGTGCACTTATCAACAAATCCTGGTCGGCCGGCTGCAGGATGTCCTCCAGTCCGGCAGAGACCTGGCTGACGTACCAGGTGTCGAGGTGTCGGGCGATGAGCCCGACCGTCCTCGTCCGGCCTGAAGCCAGCCGTGATGCGTTCGGATCGGCGACGTAGCTCAACAGGCTGGCGACGTCCCGGACGCGTTGGCGAACTTCGGCCCTCACGTGGGGGAGGTTGCGCAGAGCGCGGCTGACGGTCGCCTCGGAAACCCCGGCACCACGGGCAACATCGGCGATGGTGGCCGGGCGAGCGAGCGGAGGCAAACCCTCGGCTTCTCCGTCGGCTTGTCCCTCCGCAACCGCTTTCACGGGCGCCACTCTAGGGTAGAACACGGTTCGAGTCAGCTGATCTCGACCCGGCGACAGCGTTGCTGACCAGCCTCCTTCGTCGGGCCCTCGTCCACCCTCGGTGATCGGTCCCTGCGTCGGACCCGCCGTGAAGCGCCGATACTGGAGGGGATGTCCACCGATCGGCGCCCTCGGCCCCGCCCACGCGAACGGGGCGAGGGGTCCCCCCGGGTCGAGGTGCTGCGCGCCGCCCGCGCTGCGGCTCCGTGCGTCATCAGCTACCCGGTTGAGCTCCCGATCACGGACCGCGTCGACGAGATCCGCGAGGCGATCCGCGAGCACCAAGTGATCGTTGTCGCCGGCGAAACGGGGTCGGGCAAGAGCACACAGCTTCCCAAGATCTGCCTCGACCTCGGGCGGGGTCTCGACGGGATGATCGGCCATACCCAACCGCGCCGACTGGCAGCGCGGACCATTGCGGAACGGGTGGCGTCAGAACTCGGGACGACCGTCGGTGAGACCGTCGGGTATGCCGTCCGTTTCACCGATCGCGTCCGGGACCTCACGCGGCTGAAGGTGATGACCGACGGCATCCTGCTCGCCGAGATCGGCCGCGACCGGCTCCTCCGGCGCTACGACACGATCATCATCGACGAGGCCCACGAGCGCAGCCTGAACATCGACTTCCTCCTCGGTTTCGTCCACCAGCTCCTTCCAAGGCGACCCGACCTGAAGCTGATCATCACCTCGGCCACGATCGACACCGCGCGCTTTGCCGAGCACTTCAGCCACGTCGATGCGACCGGAGTGCGCCGATCCGTTCCCGTCATCGAAGTAACCGGTCGGACCTTTCCCGTCGAGGTGAGGTACCGGCCGTTCGGAACCGAGGACGACGAGGCATCGGATCAGCCGCAGGCCATCGTCGCCGCCGTCGAGGAGCTCTGCGCGCACGGCGACGGCGACGTGCTCGTGTTCTGCAACGGCGAGCGCGAGATCCACGATGCCGCCGACGCGATCCGGGAGATGGTGGTTCCGGGACGGCCACTGGAGGTGATTCCGCTCTACGCCCGACTATCGGCCGCAGAGCAGCACCGGGTCTTCGAGCCTCACGCGACCCGCCGTGTCGTTCTCTCCACCAACGTGGCCGAGACCTCTCTGACCGTGCCCGGGGTTCGGTTCGTCGTCGATACCGGCACGGCGCGCCTCTCCCGCTACAGCCGTCGATCAAAGGTGCAGCGGCTCCCGATCGAACCGATCTCCCAGGCGTCTGCGAACCAACGCGCCGGCCGATGCGGACGAGTGGCGCCGGGCGTGGCGATCCGCCTGTTCAGCGAGGACGACTTCGGCGGCCGACCCGCGTTCACCGACCCAGAGATCCTGCGCACCAATCTTGCGTCGGTCATCTTGCAGATGCTCGCCCTCGGGCTCGGCGACATCGCCACGTTCCCGTTCATCGACGCGCCCGACCGACGATCGGTGAAGGACGGTCTCGTTCTCCTCTTCGAGCTCGGCGCCGTCACCGCTCCCGAGAACGGTGAGCTGACCGAGCTCGGCCGTCGCCTGGCTCGTCTACCTCTCGATCCGAAACTCGGCCGCATGGTTCTGGCCGCCGAGTTCAACGGATGTGTCAAAGAGGTGCTCATCATCGCCGCCGCGCTCTCGATCCAAGATCCACGTGAGCGTCCGAGCGAGAAGCGTGAAGCGGCGGATCTCTCGCACTCCCGATTCCGTGATGAGTCGTCCGACTTCATGTCGCTGATCAATCTGTGGAACCACTTGCGCGACCGGCAGCGCGAGATGTCATCGAGCCAATTCCGCAAGATGTGCCGGCGGGAATACCTGAACTATGTGCGCATACGGGAGTGGCAGGACATCTTCAGCCAGCTCCGGCAGGTGGCCTCCGATCTCGGACTGCGCTTCGGGGCGCAGCCGGCGTCAGCCGATCTCGTCCACCAGGCGCTGCTGACCGGGCTCGTCGTCAACGTCGGAGCACGGGACGAGCGAACCCGCGACTATCGCGGCACCCGCAACAGCCGCTTCCTCGTCGGCGCCGGTTCGACGCTGTTCAAGAAACCGGCGAAATGGATCATGGCCGGTGAGGTCGTCGAGACCGACCGACTGTGGGCGCGGACCGTCGCCCGCATCCAACCCGAATGGATCGAACGCGCCGGCGATCATCTCGTGAGCCGCTCGTACTCCGAGCCCACGTGGGACCGCACGACCGGCTCAGCGATCGCCATCGAGCGGGTGTCCCTGTATGGCCTCCCGATCGTGACCGGCCGACGGGTCTTCTTCGGCCGCATCGACCCGGTCCAGGCCCGCGAGCTCTTCATCCGCAACGCGCTCGTCGACGGTGACTGGGAGGCCCATCACGACTTCGTCGCCGCCAACGCGAGGACCGCGGAACGAGTGACGGAGCTCGAGACGAGGGCGCGACGACGCGACCTGCTGGCCGATGGCGACCGGGCCTACGCGTTCTTCGACGACCGGATTCCCGAAACCGTGGCGACAACGGCGTCCTTCAACCAGTGGTGGAAGGGGATGCGGCCGCTCCTGCCCGACTTCCTGTCGTTGAGCGTCGCCCATCTGCTCGACGACGCGGCCGCCGGCGTGCGGTGGGAGGACTTCCCCGACACGTGGCCGTCGACGAACGCGCCGACCCCGCTGACCTACGTACACGATCCCGGAGCGGTGGACGACGGCGTCACGGCAACCGTTCCCCTCATCGCTGTTCCACACCTCGACGACGCGGAGTTCTCGTGGCACATCACCGGGCACCGCGTCGAGCTCGTCGACGCGTTGATACGCACGCTCAACAAGAACATCAGGCGGCAGCTGATCCCGATCGCCGATCACGTCGAGAAGTTCCTGGCGTCCGCCGACCCTCGTTCTGGATCGCTGATCGACGCACTCGGTCGCTACGTCGCCCATGCGATCGGGGCACCCCTCACCGTCGACGAGTTCGACCCGACCCGACTCGAAGCGCACCTCAGGATGCGCTTCGAAGTGCTCGATGCCAATGACACCGTTGTTGCCGCCGGGCGGGACCTCGGTCGGCTGCGCTCCGAGCTGGTCGGACGCTCCCGGGCGGCACTCGCCGCCGCCGTGCCGGGACTCGAGTTCGAGGCCTTGACGTCGTGGGTGTTCGGTGATCTCACGCCTCGGGTCACGACCTCCCAACTCGGCTTCACCGTCCACGGCTACCCATCGCTTGTCGACGAAGGACGCGGCGTGTCCGTACGGTTGATGGTCAGCGAGGCAGCCCAGCGCGAAGCGATGTGGGACGGCACGCGAAGACTCCTCCAGCTCGCGGCGACGCCATCGCGACGCGACATCCGCCGGTCGATCGAAGCGACTGACCGACTCGCTCTCGCCGCCGCGCCGAACGGTGACATCGAGGCTCTGCTCGACGACGCCGCCGCAGCGGTGATCGACCACGTCCTGATTGCCAACGGAGGACCGGTGTTCAGCGAGCACGACTTCGCCGAGCTTCTCGTCTCGGTGAAGTCCGGCCTGGGTCCCGCCAGCGCGACAATCGGCCGTGAGATCGCTCTGACGCTCGCGACATACGCCAAGTTACAGAGGACCTTTGGGGAGTTGCATGCGCAGCACCGGTCACCGGCGATGTCGGCATCGATCAACGACGCCATCGAGCAGGTCGCCCGCCTCATGCGTCCAGGGTTCGCCGCCCGCACCGGCGTGCGCCGACTCGCCAATCTCCCGCGCTATCTCAACGCCGTGCTCCATCGGCTCCAGAAGCTCTCGTCCGACCCGCACCGTGATACGCCGCGGATGAACATCGCCCGGTCGCTCGAGACGGCGTATCGAGACGCTCTGCGCTCTGCCCGTCCCGGATCCACCGCGCTGTTGGAGGTCCGGTGGATGATCGAAGAACTGAGGGTCAGCCTGTTCGCCCAGCACCTCGGCACCGACGGCCCGATCAGCGAACAGAGGATCCGGGCCGCGTTGCCGGCGGCGTGAGCCGAACCGGTTGACCGCGCCCCACGTCGCGCGGGCATCGCCCGCCCCACTGGCAGACTCAGCCGGCAGTGACCGCCACTACGTGATCGATTCGACGTGACGAGCGGCCGACACGCAGTTCCCGCGCTCCCGGCCGGGTGGCCCAGGCGTGAGCTGCCACATCCCAATGCATGGCCCAGCGCTGGTCCAGGGCGACATCGACCGAACGGCTCTCCCTGGGAGCGAGTTCGACCTTGGCGAAGCCGACGAGGTGCTGCACGGCGTCGTCCGGCGCACCCGTTCCGACGGGATCATGGACGTAGACCTGGATCACCTCAACCCCGGCCCGATCACCGGTGTTGGTCACCGTCGCCCGGACGAACCCGTCGACCTCCGTGGCGCTGTCGATCGATATGGTCGCGTACGAAAGACCATGCCCGAACGCGAACAGCGGTTCGCGCCCGGTCGTGTCGTAGTGGCGGTACCCAATGAGGCGACCCTCGAGATAGCGACCGACACCGTTGCGCCCGGGGTGATGCTCGAAGGCCGGTGAGTCCTCGAGACGACGGGGAAACGTGACCGGGAGACGTCCGCCGGGGTCGACATCGCCGAGGAGCACGTCGGTGAGGGCGTCGCCGAACTCCTGTCCGGGAAACCAGACGAAGAGCACGGCGTCGACCTCGTCGATCCACGGCATGGCGACCGGCGACCCCGCATTCACCACGACTATGGTCCGCGCGCTTACCTTTGCCACTTCGCTGATGAGCTCGTCCTGACGACCCGGCAAGGCGATCGTCGTTCGGTCGTAGCCCTCGGCCTCCCAGTCGTCGTTCGTACCGACGACCACGATCGCCGCATCGGTCGTGGCCGCTAGCCTCGCTGCCGCAGCCACCGAGTCGTCGACGACGGGCGCGTCGAACCCCATGATCAACCCGCGCATCATGCCGAGCCCGTCGTTCACGTAGTCGACCGTGACCGTGACCTTTCGGCCGGCGACGAGATCGTGCGATGCGACGAACTGCGCTTTGCCCATGCCGAAGAACGATCCGCCCGGCGCGGCGGGCTCGTCGTCAGCAACGAGCTCTCCGTCGACGAAGAGCCGGGCCCGGCCGATCGAGGTGAGACCGAACGACCACAGGCCCGATACGTGAGGCGTCAACCCGAAGGTGACGCGACACGCGAACACTTCGCGCGTCAATCCTTCGCCCGGGTCGTCCGGCCAGATCAGGTTGAAGCGCGGCAGGACTTCCGATCGCAAAGGCGACGCCCCGCCATGCATGTCTTCCGCCGTGACGAAGTACTCGATCGTGGCATCGGTGATCCAGTCGCGCCGCGGCGGTGGAAGCGTCCGGTGGATCGTGCAGCCCACGGCGTCGAGCACCTCCACTCCGGCGCCCCCCAGGCGATCACGGAGCGAGCCGAGCGGATGGACCTCGTGCACGGGATTGACCATGGCCGACCCTCCGCCCATGATCCGACCCTTGCCCGCGTTGGGGCCGATCACGGCGACCCGACGAACCGACGTCGGGTCGAGCGGCAGGGCGTTTACCTCGTTGCGCAACAGCACCATGCTGGCGGCGCCCGTTGAGCGGATGAGCGATCGATCCTCGGGTACGTCGCGGGTCGTCTCCGGTCCCGGACCGCCATCGGCGATGGCGCCGAGCCGGTCCATGACCGAAAGCATGCGACGGGCCGCGGCCCGCACCAGCGACGCGTCAACGGCTCCGGACTCGACCGCGGCGACAAGCTTGGCACCGCGGTCCCGCGTCGGTCCGGGCATCTCGAGGTCGAGGCCGGCTTCGATGCCCTCAGTTGTCGAATGCAGCCCGAACCAGTCGCTCATGACGATGCCGGTGAAGCCCCATTCCCCGCGGAGCACATCGGCGATGAGTTCTTTCGAGTCGGCGGCCCACGGTCCGTTGATCCGGTTGTACGCCGTCATGATCGCCTGGGCGTCCGCTTCGCGCACTGCGGCTTCGAACGGCACCAGGTACAACTCCCGCAGAGATCGCTCATCGATGCGGTTGTCGATGGTCATCCGCTCGTGCTCGGTGTCGTTGCCGACGAAATGCTTCACGCACGCCGCCACCCCTTCGCTTTGCACTCCGTTGACATAGCCGACGGTGATCCGTGCGCTGAGATAGGGATCTTCGCTCTGGCATTCGAAGTTCCGGCCACCGACCGGCGTGCGGTGGAGGTTCACGGTCGGAGCAAGGAGCACGCGAGCCCCCTTGGCCCGCGCCTCACGGCCGAGGAGCGCGCCGATGCGCTCCACCAGCGCCGGATCGAAGGTTGCCGCCAGCGCCGTCCCCGACGGCACGTTGACCGATGCCGGCCCGGTGAAGGTTGTTCCCCGCGCCCCGGCCGGACCGTCGGTGACCCGCATCGCCGGAATGCCGTGCCGCGGAAGTTCGGCGGTGTGCCAGTTATCGGTCCCGGCCAGCAGCGACACCTGCTCCTCGAGCGTCAGAGCGTCGATCAGGGCATCGAGTTGAGCGTCATTCACGGGGGCGAAGCTACAGCGTTCCTCCTCACCGCGCGGCCGGACTGCTGTTGCCAACAAGGCCATCGCAGCGGCGAACGACTCGCCAGAACCCGTCTCGAGGCTCACCCGCATGAGCCATATCGTCGAGGCACTAGGTTGCGTGCTCGCGGCGACGGCACCGAGCCGCCCGAATGGAGACGAACGATGAGCCGAGCACTCGTAAGCGGATTTGACCACGTGTCCACATCGTCTCGGGACGTGGATCGGCTCACCGAGTTCTACCGGAGCATCTTCGGCATCGAGCCGTTGCCGGGGTTCCCCCGACTGGGTGGCGACGGGCGCAAGATCGTCCTCATCCCGCTGAGCAGCGGAACGACCCTGCAGGCCACCGAGGTCGCTCTCGGCGACGCCCCGGAACTCCTCACGCCGCCGGCTGCCGTGTTCTACGGCACCGCCCGCTTCGACCACGCCTCCTTCCGGGCGACCGACATGGAGGCGTTCGACGAACTGCTGGCTCGCCTCGTTGCCGCGGGCGCGTCGACCGGAGATGTCCGCGAGTTCGGTACCCAGCGCTTCTTCGCGTTCCGCGACCCCGACGGCTACCTCGCCGAGGTCGTCGTCAACGGCTGAGCCGAAAACACGCACAAGCGGCGTATTGATTGGCTGGTTGGCGCCAAGTTGTCGAGTTGGCGACGTCGCAAAGTCGACAACTTGGCGCCAACCCGCCACACAACCGCGAAGCTGGGTTGGGTCAGTCTTCGACGAAGCGACGGACGGTGACCTTCTTGCCGCGGAGCATGACCTTGCGCATTACCGCGATCACGTTCTCGGTCGAGCCCTCCGGCACACCAACGACGGAGAAGTGCTCGGCGATCTTGATCGGGCCGATGTCGCGGCCGGTGAGGCCGCTCTCGTTGGCGATGGAGCCGACGAGGTCGCCCGCCCGCACCCCGTCTTTGTGGCCGAGTCCGATGTAGAGCTTGGCAGTGGGACCGCCGGAACCGCCCTTGGGTGCTCCTTCGGGTCGTGCCGGCCGCTCGGTCCACTCACCACTCCCACCCTTGCTCGGCGGCCGTTTCCGCGGACCATCGTCGTTCCACCGGTCGGTGCCGCCCCGGTCGAATCGGCCCTTGGTCTCACCGGCGCCGCGCTGCATGCGCGACGAAGCGTCGGGGATCTCCTTGTCATCGACCGTCGCACCATTGCTGAGGTGGGCAAGACGAATTGCTGCGAGCGCAACGTCGCGGAGCTCCGTCTCGGAGAACTGATCGAGGATGCCCGCATAGTTCTCGAGGTCGTCGGCGGTCAACGCCGTACGGATCGTCTCGACGGTGAGCTCCATCTGCTTGGCCCGGAGGTCGGCAACCGACGGGACTTTTTCGATGGCGATCTTCTGCTTGGTCAGCCGCTCGATGTTCTCGAGCAGGCGCTGTTCACGCGGCTCGGCGAGCGTGATCGCCGTTCCTTCGCGACCGGCGCGTCCGACACGACCGATGCGATGGACGTACGCCTCGGGGGCCGACGGCACGTCGTAGTTCACGACATGGGTGAGTGAGTCGATGTCGAGGCCACGGGCGGCCACGTCGGTGGCGATGACAAGTTCGGTGGCGCCGGTACGGATCCGGCCCATGACCCGATCGCGGGACTCCTGGCCGAGCCCGCCGTGAAGCGCTTCGGCGCGGTAGCCGCGGCCGTTCATCGTTTCGGTGAGCTGCTCCACCTCGGTGCGCGTGCGACAGAAGACGAGAGCGGCGCGGGGAGCCTCGACGTCGAGCACTCGACCGAGCGCAGCAGCTTTGTGGGAACGCTGCACCACGTAGACCGCCTGACGGATGAGGGCCTTGCCCGGCTTGGTGTCGCCGAGGCCGATCTGGACTTTCAGCGGGTCGGTGAGATGACGCTTGGCGATCCCCATGATGCGCGGCGGCAGTGTCGCCGAGAACATGACGGTCTGACGATCGGAGGGAGTCGACTTGAGGATCTCCTCGATGTCTTCGGCGAAGCCCATGTCGAGCATCTCGTCCGCCTCGTCGAGCACCACGATCTTGATCTTGTCGAGGGCGAGGGTGCCGCGGGCGATGTGGTCCATGGCGCGACCGGGAGTAGCGACGACGACATGGACACCGCCGGAGAGCGCCTGAAGCTGACGACCGATCGGCTGGCCCCCGTAGACCGGGAGGACGCGCGCTCCGAGCACACGACCGTACTTGTACATAGCTTCGGAGACCTGGACGGCGAGCTCGCGCGTCGGCACGAGAACGAGTGCAAAGGGCTCGGGCTTTCCCTTGCTTTCCGGGATGTGCTGGAGGATCGGAAGCGCGAATGCTGCCGTCTTTCCGGTGCCGGTTGCCGCCTGCCCGAGGAGGTCTCGACCGCTCAGCATCAGCGGGATCGCCTCCCGCTGGATGGGAGTCGGCTCCTCATACCCCAGCGATTCCACGGAGCTGAGAAGCTCGGGGCGGAGTCCAAGATCGGCAAATCTGGACGGTTCTTCGGTCGTACTCACCACGCAAGAGTAATTCGCCTGGCCACCGCCGTCGTCCCGATACCCTGAAACGGTGGATGCGACGACCGATGTCACAGTCGACGAACCGACGAGCGGGTCGGTTCTGGGCCGCCCGGTTCGCCGATTGACGAGCGTCGCCGAGCTCCGAAGCATGATCGGCGAGCCCACCAAAGCCGTCTGCATGAAGGTGACGGACTCCCTGAACGAGCTCACCCGGGCCTTCGTCGAACGGTCGCCGTTCGTCTGCATCGCAACGTCGGGCCCCGCCGGAGAATGCGACGTGAGCCCCCGCGGCGACCCCGCGGGCTTCGTCAGAATCCTCGACGACCGCACACTCGTCATCCCCGACCGCCCGGGCAACCGTCTTGCCGACACCCTCCGCAACATCATCGCCAATCCCCACGTCGGTTTGCTCTTCGTGCTCCCCGGCATCACCGACACCTTTCGGGTCAACGGGCGGGCGTGGATCACTGATGACCGAGAGCTTCTTGCCCCGAGCGAGCACGATGGCAGCGTGCCCCGCCTCGGCATCGTCGTCGAAATCGAAGAAGCATTTACGCAGTGTGCAAAGGCGTTCATCCGCTCACAACTCTGGGATCCCACGACGTTTCAAGATCGGGCGACCCTTCCGTCCAACGGTGAAATCCTGAAGCTCATCAACACCCGGAGCGAACCCGACTTCGACGCCGCCGCCTACGACACCGAACGGGCGGCCCGCTACGCCCGCCGAGAAGGCTTCTACTGACCCACCGGGCGCCGCCCCGGCACCGTTCGACCTTGGTATACGTTCGCGGAGCGGCACGGCGCCCGTTCGTCGCCGCCGGAGGTTTGCGTCGATGGGTCCCGCCGTTCTTGTCCTTGTTGGGCTCGTCCTCCTGCTCCTCGTTCTCTCCGTCAAGACGGTGGAACAGGGCAACATCGCCGTCGTCACCATCTTCGGAAAGTACCGCCGCATCCTCCGTCCCGGACTCAACTTCCTCATCCCGCTGATCGAGAAGATCTCCCGGCGCATCTCGATCCAGAACCGGTCCATCGAGATCGAGTTCCAAGCGATCACCCAGGACCAGGCCAACGTCTACTTCAAGGCCATGCTCCTCTACGCGGTGTTCAACGAGCAAGAGGAAACGCTCAAGAACGTCGCGTTCAAGTTCCAGAGCGCCGATGACTTCAGCACCGCGCTGATCCGGACCATCGAAGGATCGACGCGCGGCTTCGTCGCGACGAAACGCCAGGCGGAAATCCTCGGCCTTCGCCGCGAGATCGTCGAAGAGGTCAAGGACCAGCTCGACGCCACCTTGGAAGGGTGGGGATACCACCTGATCGATCTTGCCCTCAACGACATCACGTTCGACTCGGTCATCACCCAGTCGATGGCACAGGTCGTGGCGTCGAACAACCTCAAGGCGGCCGCAACGAATGAGGGCGACGCGCTCCTCATCCGCAAGACCAAGGAAGCCGAAGCCGAAGGCAACGCGATCCAGATTGCCGCATCCGCTGAGCGCAACGCGTCGCAGCTCCGAGGCCAGGGCGTGGCGTTGTTCCGCGAAGAGGTCGCGAAGGGCCTCGCCGAATCAGCGAAGCAGCTCGAAGCCGAGAACGTCGACACCGCGCTCATCCTCTTCGCGATGTGGACCGAAGCGATCCGCCACGTCGCCGAGAACGGGCAGGGCAACGTGTTGTTCCTCGACGGATCACCGCAGGGCATGGAGAAGCAGTTTCGTGATCTGCTGGCGATGAGCCAGCTGAACGTAATCAGAACCCCGACCTGACCCGACCGACAAACATCGCGCTCAGTCAGCTCAACCTGATCAGGACCCCGACCTGACCCGACCGAGAAGCGCAGAGAAGCGGCCAAGATGGTCGGGTGGCCAAGGCGACCGACCTCGTCATCCTCGGCTCGGGCCCGGCGGCGTTGGCCGCGGCCGCCGCACTGGCGCCGACCGGACTTAGCGTCACGCTCGTAGCTCCGGACCCTGACCGCATCTGGACCAACACCTACGGAGCGTGGATCGACCAGATCGATGCGGCCGTGACTCCACTCGCGTCAGGCGCCAAGGTGTGGGCGCAGGCGTTCGACACGGTAAGGATCGTTGGTGACCGAGACCAGGTGGCCGGACGCGTGTACGGACGGTTCGACAATGCCGTACTTGCCGCGGCGCTGCGGGCAACAGCCGAGGCCGGTTCATTCACCATGCGGCGGGGCAGCGCAACGAACGTCACCCACGACCGTTCCGGAACCACCGTTGACCTGACCAAGGGGCCATCGCTCCGATGCACCCTGATACTGGACGGGTCCGGCGAGGCTTCCCCCTTCATCGTCCGCGAGGCGCGGACCGCGCCCGCAGCATTCCAGGTGGCCTACGGAATCATCGCCGAGTTCGAACGACCCCCGCTTCCGGACGGCGAATGCACCCTCATGGATTGGCGTGGACCCGAGCGCACCGTCCCGACCTTCGGGTACACCCTGCCGATCGATGGACGCTGGTTGATCGAGGAGACCGCCCTCGCCAGTCGTCCTGCGCTCGGGTTCGACGAACTCGAACGGCGCCTACACGATCGTCTGCGCGCTGATGGTCTTGTCGTCAAGCACGTCCACGGGGTCGAGCGGGTGTCGTTCCCGATGGATGTGCCGCTCCCCCACCGGACGCAGCGCACGATCGGCCTGGGGGCGGCCGCGTCTCTCGTCCATCCCGCGACGGGGTACTCCGTGGCCGCATCCCTCCGATCGGCGCCACGGATCGCCGCGGCGGTTGCTGCCGAACTGACGCAACCGGCCGTGGACCTCGACACGGCAAGCCGTGCGATTTGGAAGTCGCTGTGGAGTGACGACCGGGTGATGGCAAGAAGGCTCGAGACGTACGGACTGGGTCGCGTGCTCACGATGAACCAGAGCGACCTCCGGTCATTCTTCGACTCGTTCTTCCGACTGAGTCCGGCGATAACCGCGGCCTACCTCGGCGGCGAGGCCGGGTCGGCGGAGATGGCATCGGTGATGTGGAAGGTGTTCCGCAACGCCGGACCCCGTCTGCAGCGTCGCCTGGCCACCGGCAACCCACTCGCCCTCGCCCGGTCCCTGCTGCGCTGAGCACCGGGACCGGGGAGCGAGGGAGTCGGTTCAGCCCTTGACCGAACCGGCGAGCAGGCCTCTCACGAAGAACCGTTGCATCGCCAGGAACACCACAACCGGCACCACCATCGACACGAAGCCGGCGGCGGTGAGCAGATGCCACGACTGGCCTCTCGATCCGGTGACTTCCACCATCTTCGCAATAATCGGCGTGTTCTTCGAGCCTCCGAAGACGACGCCGACGAGGTAGTCGTTCCAGATGTAGACGAACTGGAAGATCGCGACGGACGCGATCGACGGTACCGAGAGAGGAATGACGAGCTTCGTGAAGGTCGTGAGATGGGACGCGCCGTCGACCCGGGCAGCCTCGATGATTTCTCTCGGCAGCGCGCCGATGAAGTTCTTCATGAGGAAGATGGAAAACGGAAGCCCGAAGATGCTGTGGGCGATCCAGACCGCAACGACCGAACTGTCGAGGTGCAGGTACGGAAAGATCGTGGTGCTGCC
>JANMYF010000405.1:0-2925 GCA_031381685.1 Acidimicrobiia bacterium | reverse complement strand
GTAGGTAGCCGGTTCGTGCGGGCATGGCGTGGAAGATCGTGAACGTGTTCTGTCGGTAGGTGCCGATCAGTTCGAGCACGTTCCCTGCGGAGTCGGGCCCGAGCACGAGCACCTTGGGCGGGTCCACCTCGAACTCGTCGTCGACAAGTAACGGGTAGGTGGCGGCGTGAGCGATCGACTCACTGGGGATGCCGTGCTTCAAGGCCGACTGCCTTATGTCCAACTCCACTTACCGTACTGTAATACAGAACCGCTCGGTTCCGCTACTTCTTGTTGCGGTTGCCCCCATCTCGCATCCCCGTCGCCGACCGGATACGAGGCGGCGAGCCACCGGCCGAAGTCGCCCGACTGCACACTGGTCGTTGTCGAGTGGTATCGCCGGAGTGATCCGCAGTGGTGCAATCGTGATGAAAGTCAGCTTTGGTCCGGATGGCTGGTCCCTCGTGCGAGTCAGGAGCATTGGGCTTGCGCTGTCTTCACCAAAATGGATACCGTTTCTGGCAATCACGTTGGCAATCAGAGCACCGGTACAAGGCAACACGAGACGGCATCACCCGGACCGAAAACCGCATAACTGCAGGCCAGAGAGCACTCAACCGAGGTCGACGGACGGCTCATTTTGCCCTCCGGAGGCGGTGGCGCAGGTTCGAATCCTGCCGAGGGCACGCTTGTTCCGTGAGCACGGTGGGGCACCCGGAGCACCCGCGACGGGCAGTTCACCTGCAGGCGATCAGAACGATGCTTCCTCGCGGCTCTCGGGGTCACCGAGCGCATCCAGGGGCTCGTTGAGCTCCTCGGCCAGGCCGACGTCGGCCAGAAGGTCCATCAGGTCCTCCGAGCTCAGCTCACCGGGGACGTCCTCCGTCTCCTCGTAGAGCTCGACTTCGTCCTCGGCCGGATGCTTGGTCGGCTGCGGCGGGGTCTCGTGCGGGTGTGTCACAGAACTGCCTCCTCTCGAGTCGGTGCTTCGGTCACCGTAGCTGGCATCGAGGCCGGTGACCACGGCGGCCCACCGATTCCGGGAAGCCGAGTCGCGGCGAGGGCCGCTGAAGGGTCGACTCACCTGTCGCCACGAGCCCTTTGACCCTGGCTGCGCCTCGAGGGACGACACGCTCGACCTACGGGCGAGGAGGGGACCGGTGACGAAACCCAGACCAAATCTCACGGCAGCATGCCAACCGCGCCGTCGCCAAGCGGGCCGCCAAGTTGCTCGCCGAGTTCTGCTGACCTTCGCCGCGCGTTTCACGCCGTCGCCCGCGGCTCACGGGCCGATGGAGGTTTCGCGCTCCATCACGGGTGCGAGTTCGCGCAGGACTGCGCCGATCGCCGCCAGCGAGACGTAGCTGACGCACAGGAACGCGCCGTAGACGATCGTGAAACCGATCGTCCGAGTGTTGCTGAGCGGGTTCTGGACCGGCTCGAGGATGCTTCGGGCCAGGGAGCGGGGCGTCTGCCAGAAGTTCCACGAGTTCCAGCGTTCGACTCGTCCGAGGTACACACCGAACCCCGCGAGCAGGAGGCTGGTGAGTGCCGCAATCCAGCCGGCCACGCTTCCCAGACGAGCCCGTACGGCGACGTGGACGAGTGCGACGGACCCGAAGCACAGGAGCATCCCACTCACAGCGAATGAGCCGTAGAGCAGCGCGTCGTACCAGAGCGGCGCATCGGATCTCTGCACGTGGAGGATGTCCGTGACCAGATACGGAGCGTTCGGAAGGAAGAGGATCCACCCCGCGAGGACGGGGAAGGCGGCGACTCGGTGTCGAACCCGCAGCAACCAGTCAGCCAACAGCGCCAGAGGAAACGGGATCGCCGCAAGGAAGAGGTTCCAGACGAGAAACCGGAAACCGAATCTCCCTGTGGCGGCATAGCGCACGACGAGAAGGCCGAGGCTGGTGGCTATCGAGAGGCCGAGCGCCACGCTGAGGTGCAGCCGGACCCGGAACCAGGTGCTCATTACAACGAAGGTATGCGTCACCGGAGCCGCTCGGAACCAACGACCATTGGGGCCCAGCGGGCGCGCTACGTTGCATCCATGCTGAGCCCGGGAACTGCGGCACCGCTGTTCTCCCTGCCCGATCAGGATGGGAACTCGGTCTCTTTGGTCGACTACCGCGGCCGTTGGCTGCTCCTCTGGTGGTATCCGAAGGCCGCGACACCTGGTTGAACGCTGCAGGGCCAGGCGCTGCGTGACAGTGCCGAAGCGTTCGCCGACCGGAACTGCGCCGTTCTCGGTGCTTCTTTCGACACCCCCGAGGAGAACCGTTCCTTCCGTGACGCCCAGGGGTTTCCTTTCTCGCTGCTGTGCGATGTCGACCGTGTGGTCGGGGCGGCCTATGGAGTGGTCCGGACCGGCGGCCCGTACGCCGACTACCCCCACCGGTACTCGTTCCTGATTGATCCCGACGGCGTGGTTCGCCGCTCCTACGACGTTGACGACGTCGCCGGGCACGCCGCCCGAGTGCTGGTCGACCTCGACACTCTCCGTGGCTGACTTCGGTGCGCCATCAGCGGCGCAGCTGGCCTGATCGACCCATCGATCCTCCGGCGCACCGAGTACCGCATGGGTCACCCGACTCAACCGGCCGGCGTTTCATCAGAATTGATGATCAGCCGGCAGCGGCTGACGACGATCCTGTGACCACTCTAAGTGGCCGAAAAGGATTTCGCGATGAAACACCCTCATGGAAGCAGAGCCGCTAGCGCCGTTGTCGCCGCACTCGTGGCAACGTCCGTCGTCGGCATACCGACGGCTCAAGCCGGAAAAAACACGCAGTCGGCCACGACCACGACCGCGCCAGCTATCGCTGCTGCGCCGACAACCACGGCCACGCCCACCACGACCGTGAAAGCGACGACGACCACGGCGGCACCCGCCACGACCTTCGCCCCGATCACCACGACCGCACCGACGACGGTCAAAGC
>JANMYF010000341.1:0-27642 GCA_031381685.1 Acidimicrobiia bacterium | reverse complement strand
GTTGACGGCAGCCTCGACCGAGCCGGCTTTCACCGGCGACGAGCCCATGTTCACCAGGCCGACGCCGCAGGCACCGTTCAGCTTCCAGGCAGCAACGCCGACGATCGCCCAGTCCTGGGCGCGACGGTTGAACTTCTGATAGTTCGCCTTGGCTCCGGTGATCTTCGGAACGCGGATCTCCGTGAGCAGCTCATCGGCGGCCAGCGCGGTGGTCAGGAACCCCTGGAAGAAGTCCGCGGCGGCAATTGTGCGCTCACCCTTCGGCCCGCGTGCCACGAGGGTTGCGTTCAGCGCCAGCATCGCTCCCGGAAGATCCGAGGCGGGATCGGCGTGAGCGATCGACCCCCCGATCGTGCCACGATGGCGAACCTGCGGATCGCCGACCTCGCGGGCAACGAGCGGCAGCAGTGCGACATGCTCGGCGAGCACCGAGGACGTCTCCACGGCGCGGTGCCGAGTCATCGCGCCGATAGCGATGTGGTCGCCTGCATCACGGATGAACGAGAGGTCCTTGACGCGACCGACGTCGACCAGCACCGATGGCGACGCCAGCCGCAGCTTGAGGAGCGGCACGAGCGAATGTCCTCCGGCGAGGATCTTGGCGTCCTCGCCGTGTTCGACGAGAGCGGCGACGGCGGCATCGGCCGAGTCGACTCGGACATAGTCAAAAGCGGCGGGGATCATCGGGCACTCCTGGGTAGCGGTTCGGTGTTGAGAGAGGTGGCAGAGCGGCGGTTCATGCGTGAGGCGCAGAGCGGAGAGGGTTCCCCGTCGGTGGACAGCGAAAGCGGAATCGCCATCTCGGTGATGCGGGTGACGTCGGCGGGACCGACTCAGGCGTTCGATGACTCGGCGACGGCCAGGACGGCCTTGACGATGTTGTGGTAGCCGGTGCAGCGGCACAGGTTGCCTTCGAGCCCGATCCGCACGTCGTGCTCGGTCGGGTTCGGGTTCTCGTCGAGGAGCGAGATGGCAGCCATGACCATCCCGGGGGTGCAGTAGCCGCACTGGAGCCCGTGGTTCTCGCGGAACGACTCCTGCATCGGATGCATGACACCGTCCTTCGCCAAGCCTTCGATCGTTCCGATGACGCCGCCATCGGCCTGAACGGCCAGGATCGTGCACGACTTGACCGCCTCACCGTCGAGGTGGATCGTGCATGCGCCGCACGAGGAGGTGTCACAGCCGACGTTGGTCCCGGTGAGTCCGCAGTTCTCCCGGATGAAGTGGACCAGCAGGGTCCGAGGCTCGACGTCGTGGCTCTGCAGTTGACCGTTGACGGTGATGGAAACGTTCACGTGGGAACCCCTGGTGCTAGGTGACGAAGACAACGTTCGTTCTAGCACCGGTGGCGGGACCGGTGCCCACCGTCACATTGATTCCGCGACGCGACCGGGTGTGTTTGTGGACCCGATCGGCTCAGACGAGGTTGATGAAGCGGGCGAAGTCGCGCAAGGTCTGCCAGAACGACGAATCCTGGCGTTCCAGGGGGACGTTGGGAACCCGATCAAGCGTCGCCCCTGAGGAGGTGGTGAGACTACGGCCACCGTCGCCGAGGCCCGGGATCACCAGAAGTTTCTGTCCCGGAGGGACCATGGCGTACTGCTCGCGGGCAATGCGCTTGATCTCGTCATCGGTCCGCAGCAGACGAATGCGCTCGCGCAGGTCCTTGTTCTTCTCGGTGAGCAGGGCGAGTCGGGCCGAGGAACTGTTCATTTCACTGCGCTGGGTTGCCGCCGCCCGGACCGGAAGAACACCGAGAACGACCAGGAGCAGGACGAGGCCGGGAAGAACGAGGATCCCCACGAGGGTGCGGGCGACACGAGGAGAAAGCAGCGTTGACATGCCGAGGCCCCGACTCAGACGCTTCGCATCGCGCCACGGGGAGCCAAAGCGTCACGCCCCCAGAATCTGGCGGCCTCGCCGAGTTGCTCCTCGATGCGCAGCAACTGGTTGTACTTGGCCACTCGATCCGATCGGGCGGGAGCGCCGGTCTTGATCTGGCCGCAGTTCGTGGCGACGGCGAGGTCGGCGATCGTCGAGTCCTCGGTCTCTCCGGACCGGTGCGACATCACCGCCGAGTAGGCGTTGCGGGTCGCCAGTGACACCGCGTCGAGCGTCTCGGTGAGCGAGCCGATCTGGTTGACCTTCACCAGGATCGAGTTCGCGACCTTGCGATCGATGCCCATCTGGAGGCGCTCGGAATTCGTCACGAACAAATCGTCGCCGACGAGTTGGATACGTCCCGAAAGCGCACGTGTGAGCGCCGCCCAGCCGTCCCAGTCATCCTCGGCCATGCCGTCTTCGATGGAGACGATCGGATATTTGCCGGCAAGCTCGGCCCAATAGCCGACCATTTCGGCGGAAGTGAGCGAACGCCCTTCGCCGGCGAGGTGATACCGCCCGTCCCGGAACAGTTCACTCATGGCCGGATCGAGGGCGATGGCAATCTGTTCCCCGGGGACGAAACCGGCCTTCTCGATCGCCTCCATCAAGATCTTGATGGCGTCCTCGTTGCTGGCGAGGTTCGGGGCGAAGCCACCTTCGTCGCCCACGGCGGTAGACAGCCCGCGATCGTGGAGCAGCTTCTTGAGCGTGTGATAGGTCTCGACACCCCATCGCAGCGCTTCGGAGAAGCTCGCCGCGCCGACCGGCATCACCATGAACTCCTGCATGTCGATCGTGTTGTCGGCGTGCACGCCGCCGTTGACGACGTTGAGCATCGGAACCGGGAGCACATGCGCGTTCGGCCCACCGATCGCGCGGTAGAGAGGCAAGTCGATTTCGTCGGCTGCCGCCTTGGCAACGGCGAGCGACGTCCCGAGGATGGCGTTGGCGCCGAGCCGAGCCTTGTTGTGGGTGCCGTCGAGCTCGATCATCGCGGCGTCGATGATCCGTTGATCGAGTCCGTCGTGGCCGATCAGGAGACCTGCGATCTCGCCGTTGACCGCCGCAGTGGCCTTGAGCACACCCTTGCCCAGGTACGCACTCCCGCCATCGCGGAGCTCGACGGCCTCGTGTTCACCGGTCGATGCACCCGAGGGCACGATGGCGCGTCCTCGCGCACCGGACTCGAGCACGACCTCGACTTCAACGGTCGGGTTTCCTCGGCTGTCGAGAACTTGACGGCCGACAACAGTTTCGATCCTGCTCATGGAGATGACCCTCGGGGAAGTGAACGAAAAGGGCGGGTGCGGCTGACGGCCGGCAGGACGTTTACGAAACGTCGACCCCGGCCAGGGTTGGAACACCGTAGGTGGTCGAGCGTAATCGAGCGCGGATAGGACGAATCGATGAACCAAATGCGAGCGATGGACGGAATTACCGGTGAAACGATCGAACGTTCATTCGCTCATGCCCGACACCAGTCGAACGCGTATTCGATGCATAGCGATCCGCTCGGGTAGCTCAGCGGTCGGGCAGAAACGTGGGCGGGTTGGCCCGTTCCCCCTGTTTCATGGCCTGCCAGTTCCGACGCACCTCTTCCGCCGTTTCCGCCCGCCATTGCTCCGGCGAGGCCCCAACGGGCGCGAAGACGTGAGGATGGCGTCGGACGAGCTTCGCGGCCAGCCCATCCAACACATCGGTCAGCGTGAACCAACCCCGTTCGGCGGCGAGACAGGCGTGGAACAGGACCTGGAACACGACATCGCCGAGCTCGTCGGCGAGATGATCGATCGCGGCATCCGTGGCGTAGTCCAGATCGCCGCTTCCACTGTCGAGCAGCGACTGCACCGCCTCAACGAACTCCGCTGCTTCCTCGGTCGCATACGGGGCGAGCGAGACGTGTGTTTGCTCACGGTCCCAGGGGCAGAGCGCGCGGAGGGAGCGCATGATCTCCTCGAGGGACACGATCGACGAAGCGAGCGGCGTCCGAAGCCGGGGTATCCACAGCGACGTGAGGTGATCCGCGGGCATCCGATCGAGGTCCTCCCAGCCGATCTCGCGTATCGACTCGTCCGGAAGGCCGAGACGCGCCAGCACCGTCACGGTCGGGGGTGCGTCGTTCTCGAAGGCCAGCTTGATCGACGAGAGGATCTCGGCCGAGTGGCACTGGGTGACGAGGAACGGGCCGTGATCGCCGGCGACATCGATGGCGAAGCGGTGCCCGTCGACGATACGTGGCCGCTCCGTCAGGGGATCCACGCCGAGCCGCACCCAGGTCAGGTCGACGAAGGACAACGCCGGTAGGACGTCAAGGTCGATCCGTTCGTCGAGTCGCAGCATCTCGACCGTGCGCTCGGCTACCGCGGGCGATCCGGGCACGGCGTAGAGCACCTGGCCGTGCTCGCCCGCCGCGGCCACCAGTCGTTCGACGATCTGGCCGTAGACATCGTCGAACGATGGTGCCTGTTCGTAGACGTCGTCGAGCGACGTGGCATCCACGACCGCTGAGGCCGCCGGATGGCGGCTCGTGCGGAGGTAGCGATGGCGGTGCGACGCAATGGCCGACACAGTCGCCGTGGTGAGCAGCTCAGGTCCCGCCGGGCCGAGCCCGACGACGGTGATGCGCGGACGCGACACCTTCGAGACGCGCTTATCCCTGGGCCGATGACGCGTTGGCGGCCGCAACGGTGGTGACGGTAGGCGTGACGACCACCGCCGGGCGTCCCTGCTGGTCGGTCCCGGCCACACCGAAGAGGGGGTCGACCGACAGGTCCTTCGCGTAGCCGGCAACCTCCGCTTCGACATCTTCACGGGCCTTGGCCAAGATGTCGTCGCCGATCGCACTCTTCACCTGTTCGAACGGCGCGATCTTGCGGCTCTTGACCTGGACCAGGTGGTAGCCGAACTGGGTCTGCACCGGCTTGCTGAGCTCGCCGACCTTCAAGGTGCGGACAGCGTTGGCAAACTCCGGGACGAACTGCTTCGGGTCACCGCACCCGAGGTCGCCGCCCTGGCTGCCCGAACCGGTGTCGGTCGATTCCACCTTGGCCAGCTCGGCGAAGTCGGCACCGGCCACGATCTTCGCCCGGACGGCCTCGAGCCGGGCCTTCTCGGCGATCAAAATGTGACGCGTGCACGCCTCCAGGACGAACCGCCCGGGATTGGCCTTGTAGAACTGCTCGGGGGTGCCGAGCGTCTTGGCCTTCTTCTCTGCCAGGAGCACGGGCAGACCCACGAGGCGGAGCTCGCGATCCTGGAGCTTCTTGGAGAGCGCGGCGAAGGCCTTCGGACCTCCCATCGCCTCCTCGGCCGCCTTGCGCAAGTCCGCCGTGATCGTCACCGTCTTGGCCCCGGTTGCGGCAAAGGCGGTGTCGAGGGCAATCGCGCCTACGCGCCGATTCAGCACGGCGACCGTGAAGTCCGGGGTGAATGCATCGCCCTTGCGGAGTTGCTCGCGGAGCCGGGCCTTGTCGTCGGCCGTCGGGGCGCTAGCGAGAAGGGCCTTCTCGTAGCCCTTGAGGTCGGCTTCGATGTCGTCACGGCTCACCCGGGTGTCTCCGACCCGGAGGGCTGACGGGTTCACGGTGGAACACCCGGCGGCGATCACCCCGACGAGAGTGCACGCAACGGCGGCAGCGAAGGGGCGTGGAATACGGAAACGGCGTGACATAAGTCGGCCAGCCTACCGGCGTACCGCGGTCATCCTGGGTCGCAAGGCGCTCAAGCGGGCGGCTCCGTCGGCCGATGTGTATCGACAGGCCGCCCCATGACCACACCCACTCCCGACCGAACCCGCGCCAAGTCGCTCTCGCCGACCGACCGCGTACGCGCCGAATGCCTGAGCCTGGCGCGTCCGGCGCTGCGACGGAGCGCGCTTGCGGTCGCCGCGCTGGCTCTGGCCGCCGGCGCGGCGACGTACGGCACCGTCTCGGCGCGCCTGCTCTGTCTGTGGCTGGCGATTGCGGCGTGCGGAACGGTCATCGTGATGTTCGTCGCGGGATGGCGGGACAGTCTTGACACCCCTGAAGCCGTCACCACCCATCACCGCGAGATCGTGTCGGCCGCCACGATTGCCGGGTTTGCGTTCGGTTCCGGAGCGTGGCTGCTGTTCGATGCGACCAGCACGCAGGCAACGACCAGCGTCAGCCTGGCGATCATCGCCATGGCCGCGGCCGTTGCCATCGGGCTCCAACTCGTCCCGGGCGCGTCGATCGCTGTGCTCGCCTCCGCCGTCGTGCCGGTGGCGGCGCGGTACATCGAGATGCGGACCCGCATGTCGATCGGCGCCGCCGGGGTGCTCTCGGTCTCCGCTGCAGCTCTAGTGCTGCTCATGCGCGAGGCCGCCGAGAACCAGGTGAAACTCGTCCGCAACCGGCTCGAGAACGAGATGCTCGGACGCCGGTTGCAGCGCGCCGTCGAGGTCGGGCGCGCCGCTGATGAAGAGCTCGGACGGCTGCAGAGCACGATCGAGGAGACCCAGCACCGCGATCAGATCACCGGCGCCTACAACCGTCGCCAGCTCACGCAGCGGCTCGCCGATGCGTGGACCCAGGCCAAGAACGGCTTCGACCCCTTCTCGCTCGCCCTCATCGAAGTCGATCGGTTCGAGGCAATCGTCGAGAGCCACGGCCCGAAGGTCGGAGACGAACTCCTCCGCCAGGTCGCCCGGATCATCGGCACGAACCTCCGCACCGACGACGTGCTCGCGCGTCTCTCGGGCTCCCAGTTCGCTGTCGTGCTGCAGAACACGATGATCGAAGGCTCGCTCATCGCGCTCGAGCGCATCCGACGGGGTCTTTCGAGCACGCCGATCGACGCCGGGGAACCGCTCATCGTGAAGGCGTCGATCGGCGTCGTCACGTTCGACCCGCAGACGCTCCCACGCGAGATGCTCCTCCGCGTGGACGAGGCCCTGAGTGCGGCTCGACGCAACGGTGGCAACCGGATCACCGTGAACGAGTCCGAGTTGCGGGACATCACCGCGATGGTCTGAGCTTCCCGCTCCGGACGTTACGCCGGGATCGAGCCTTCAGCCCTTCGGGTAGAGCTCGCCAAGGAAGGACAGGAGGAACTCGAGTGCATCGATGCCGGGGCGAAGGGGCACGATGAGCTGGCCTTCGCGCTGCTTGTAGACCGCCGTCCTCGACAGCCGTTGGAGTCGGATCTCCTGGCTCGTCTTCAACTCCACCGGCGACAGCCGTGCCGCCATCGAGCCCATCATCAGGCTCGCTCCCATTCCGACGGCCTTCGTCACCGTGACCTCGCGCAGACCGATGCGGACGCATTCCGCCCGAAGCCTTGCGACGTCGAGCAGAGCGGCAGCGCGTTCCGGCACCGGGCCGTAGCGGTCGAGCCACTCTGCCGCGATGTCGTCGACATCGGCCTGGCTCGTCACTTCGGCAAGACGCCGATACGCGTCGAGACGCAACGGCTCCTTGCCGATGTAGTCGTGGGGAATGTTGGCGTCGACCGGGATCTCCATCTTGATCTCGGCCGGCTCCTTCTTCGTTTCGCCTTTGAGCTCGCCGACGGCTTCGATGACCATCTGGCTGTAGAGGTCATAGCCGACTGCAGCGATGTGACCGCTCTGGTTTCCGCCGAGGAGATTGCCGGCACCGCGGATCTCGAGGTCGCGCATGGCGATCTTGAATCCCGAGCCGAGCTCGGTGTGCTCGCCGATCGTCTTCAGACGCTCGTACGCCTCCTCCGAAAGCGAGACCTCCGGAGGATAAAATAAGTACGCATATGCTCGCTGTCCGGATCGCCCGACCCGACCGCGGAGCTGATGGAGCTGCCCGAGGCCCATCCGGTCGGCACGGTCGACGACGAGTGTGTTCACCGTCGGCATGTCGATACCGGTCTCGATGATCGTGGTGCAGACGAGCACGTCGTATCGGCCTTCGGCGAAGTCGTAGACGACCTGTTCGAGAGAGCCTTCGTCCATCTGGCCGTGGGCGATGGCCACGCGCACTTCGGGCACGAGCTCACGGATCTGATTGGCCTTGCGCTCGATGTCGACGACGCGGTTGTGGACGTAGAACACCTGGCCCTCGCGCAACATCTCGCGCCGGATGGCTTCGGCGATGGCCCGGTCGTCGTACTCGCCCACGTAGGTGAGAATCGGCTGCCGGTCGGCGGGCGGTGTGTTCAGGAGCGTCAGGTCCCGGATCCCGGACAGTGCCATCTCGAGGGTGCGCGGAATCGGAGTGGCCGTGAGTGTGAGGACGTCGACGTTCTCCTTCAGATGCTTGATCGCTTCTTTGTGGGTCACGCCGAAGCGCTGTTCCTCGTCGACGACAAGAAGACCCAGATTCGGAAAGCTGATGTCGGCAGACAACAACCTATGTGTACCTATGATCACGTCGACGGTACCGTTCTTCACCCCTTCGATGACCTTTTTCGCCTGGGCGTTGGTGAGGAAACGGGACAGCACCTCGACGCGAATCGGATAGTTCGCGAACCGTTCCGAGAAGGTCTGAAAGTGCTGTTGGGCAAGAAGAGTGGTGGGGGCGAGGACAGCGGCCTGCTTGCCGTCCTGCACTGCCTTGAAGATGGCCCGGAGCGCCACCTCGGTCTTGCCGAAGCCCACATCGCCACACACCAGCCGGTCCATCGGTGACGACGACTCCATGTCGGCCTTCACCTCTTCGATGGCCTTGAGCTGATCCACGGTCTCCATGAACGGGAACGCCTCTTCCATCTCACGCTGCCACGGTGTGTCCTGGGCGAAGGCGTGGCCGGGGGCCGAGATGCGCTTCTGATACAGCACGACCAGCTCTTGGGCGATCTCGGTGACAGCCGCTCGGACGCGGGCCTTCGCTGCGGCGAAGTCCTTGCCTCCCAATCGGTGCAGCGTCGGCGGCTCACCGGTGTAGGCCCGCACGGAATCGATCTGATCCGACGGGACGTAGAGCTTGTCGTCGCCCTTGAACTCGATGAGGAGGTAGTCGCGCTCGATGCCGCCGATCAGACGCTTCACCATTCCGGCAAAGCGACCGACACCGTGCATGTAGTGGACCACGAAGCTTCCCGGCGTGAGGTCGTCGAAGAAGGCCTGCAGCTCCCGCCGCTTGCGGGGCTTGGCCTTTCGGTGTGCCCGACGACGACCGGTCAGGTCCGCCTCGGCGAGCACCGCCACCTTCACCGAGGGTGCGATGAAGCCTCTCTCGATCGGCGCTACGACGACCTGCACGCCAACGGTCGACATCGTCTGCGCACGTACATCAGGGACCTGGCCGGTGGGAACGCGGGTGCAGCGGAAGCCTTCGTCGGACAGGACCGTTACGAGGCGATCGGCCGACCCGTCGCCGTCGGCCGCCACGAACACCCGGTAGCCCTCGGTCGACAGCTTGCGGAGCTGCGTCACGAGCGCACCAGGATCGCCCGCCGTGGTCGCCCAGCCCATGGCGGGGAGGACCGTGGTGTCCGGGCCCTCGGCGCCGGGCGCCACCGTCCACACGGGCGCGGCACAGCGCGCCAGAAGTCGGTCGAACGGGAGGTGCAGCATCGGGAATGCACCGTCCTCGGCCAGCCGGGTGCTCGTGGCATCGGCGTTCCAGGTCCGCGACAGCGATTCGATCAGTGACGCCTCTTCGGCGTGGAGATCCTCGACCCGATCCCGCATGCGTCGTGGCTCGAGCAGCACCACCATCGCCTTCGACCCGACCAGGTCGAGCAGGAGGTGGTCGTCGTCACTCAGCCACGGAAGCCACGACTCCATCCCTTCGAAGACCGTGCCCTGGCTGATGCGTTCCCACTGCGATGCTCCCCACGGTTCGCTCTGGAGGAGGGCGAGGGCTCTGGCCCGCACCTCTTCGGTCGGTCGCAGCTCCCGGCAGCCGAAGAGCTGCACCATCTCGACGGGATCGGTCGCCCGCTGATCGTGGACACTGAACTCGGTGAGCCGGTCGACCTCGTCGCCCCAGAGGTCGATGCGGACGGGCACATCGCTCGTCGATCCGAACACGTCGACGATCGACCCCCGGATCGCGACCTCGCCCCGGTGCTCGACCTGGTACTCACGCCGATAGCCGAGATCGACAAGCCGAGCGACGAGCTCCTGCGGATCACATTGATCTCCCGGCCGGATCACGATCGGGGCGGTGTCCTCCACGTGCGGGCCGAGCCTCTGCAGCAGCGCCTTGACGGGCGCAACGATGACCGCGGGCGCCTCATCGGCGCCCCCGGTCAGGTGCCACATCGCCTGCAGGCGTCGACCCATGGTCTCAACGGCCGGGCTCACCCGCTCGAACGGGAGGGTCTCCCACGCCGGAAAGACGTCGACGGCGGACTCGCCGAGGTACATCCGAAGGTCGGCGGCAATCCGCTCGGCGTCATGGGAGGTCGGTGTGGCGACGACGAGGGGGCGCCGACCGCCGAGTTCCGCCAGGCCGGCCAGCAGATAGGCCCGGGCCGGATCGGCGACGCCGATCGTTGCGGTTCGTGAGCCGAACAGGTCGACGAGACCGGTGTCGGCGCGGAGCAGGGCAGGAAGAGGACGCAGCGACACGGGGGTTCAAGGCTAGTGGACCCGCCATTTTGCGCCCGACGGCATCGTGGACGCGAGCGCGTCTACCTCCGCACGAGACGCGTCACCGTGCACTTGCCCTTGACCCGTTTCACGCAGACACGGACGTAGCGAACCGGACGCCGGGCGGCGGTTGTGGTCGGCTGGGTGGTTGCCGGCCGGGTCGCCGTCGGAGCCACCGTGGTGGAGGTTGTGGTCGTTGTCGTGGTCGTCGTGGTGGTGGTCGTCGTGGTCGTGGTCGTGGTCGTCGTAGCGGTGGGCACCGGCGCCGCTACACCGAAGCGGATCGTGGAGAAATCCTTTACCGGGATTGGGCCGAATTCGATCACCGTGGCCGGGTCGACCGCAACGCCATCGACCGTGTCGAGATAGCGGACGGTCACGTTGGTGCCGTCGATCGAGTTGCTCGTGAGAACAAGCGGACGACTCCCGGTACCCAGCACCGTGAGCCGCACCTTGCACTGCGTGGTGCTGCTGAACGGTGTCGGCACCGTCGCACCCGTTCCCGTCGTGGCGAACGTGACGATGGCGGTCCAGGTGCCGTCGAAGGTGGCGGGCGACGCCGTACAGACGAAGTCCACGCGAAACCCGGAGACGTTGGACGGAACGGTGTTCGCCGGGAAACCGAGTTCGACGCGGACGTCCTTCGTGGTGAACGGGGTCGAGGGAGGCACGACGGCGGGAACGGTCTGCGCGCCGGCTGCTGGAGCGACGAGCAGCAGTGCGCAGGCGAGCGAGGCAACGGCACGAACACGGCGCCGCCGGGTTCGACGGCATACGGCGTTTCGGGGCAGGGCAACCATGGCGACTCCGTTTCTTCGGTGTCAGGAACGACCCGATCAGTCTGCCCGTAACGAAGGCCGCGCTTTGCCGATGAGCGGGTTCGGTGGTCGTTCGCGTTCATTTTTAACGGTTGTCGGAAGTCCCGTGAGAGGTTCTTCTCGAAGGAAATTCACAAAGGATCCACAACCATGACCATCGCTACAGCCGTAGACATCAGCCAGCTTTCGGAGTCGCAGTTCGCGCTCGTCTACAACTTGTTCTCTTTGGTGTTCGCCGCTATGGCATTCACCTCCCTCTACCTACTTGTTTCCCGTTCGACGGTCCTCCCGGCCTACAGAAACGCCGTCACCGTCTCTGCGATGGTGTGCGGTATCGCCGCATACCACTATTTCCGCATCTTCGAGAATTTTCGTGAGGCCTATCCGGCTGGATCGACACCGTCGTCGCCCCACATGCTCTCCAACGTGAAATTCAACGAGGGCTACCGGTACGTCGACTGGCTCCTTACAGTGCCGTTGCTGCTTCTCGAGACGATCGCCGTTCTTGCGTTGGCGAAGGCGGTCCAGAAGAAACTGCTCTACAAGCTCGTGCCAGCTGCCACAGCGATGATCGTCCTCGGCTACCCAGGCGAGATCTCGAACAGCAACGGACCGCGCATCGTCTGGGGGCTGCTGTCGACGATCCCGTTCCTCTACGTCGTCTACGTCCTCTTCGTGGAACTGAGCGTCGCCATGAAGACCCAGCCGGCTGATGTTCGACACACGATGTCGATGCTCCGCTGGATGATCCTCGGGTTGTGGGGCGTCTATCCGATCGCGTACCTGTTCCCCGTGTTCGGCGGTTCGTTCTTCGGCGGGGCCGGAGGATTCGTTCTCCGGCAGTCCGGGTACTCCACCGCCGACATTCTTGCCAAGGCCGCCTTCGGTCTGGTCATTTTCAAAATCGCTCGCATGAAGAGCGCCCATGACGAAGCAGCATCTACCTCAAACGGAGCCACGCAATGATCTCGAAATTCCGCACCCTCGGCCTCACTTCCGGAATGTCCTACGCCGCAGGCTTGCTCTCTATCGCTGCCAGCATCGCAATTTGGAACAGCAAGAAGGACAAGGACGCCCCCCACGCCGAACGGTTCGGAATATTCGTCGGGCTGTGGGCGCCGACGTTCTTTGCCATCGGCAACGGGCTCGACGCCGCCGAACGTCAGCTGTCGAAATTGTGAGGTCGATCCAGTTCAGATCACTACCTTCCGGGTACCATTGCGGCGTGTTCACAAGCACCCCGAGTCAGATCCGAACCGAAGAGGTCGTCCATGGATGCCGCTAAACCGGTGTTGACCAAGTCAGAAGTAGCGAAAGCTCTGCTGGCTCGGCCAATCGTACGAGCGAAGTTGATCTTCGTGATCGCCAGCCTTGCGTCGTTGATCCTTTCGGTCTCGCTCTGGTTCAACGGCCACGAGCAGCAAGGGATCTTCGTCGGTCTCTGGGTCCCCTCGATCCTCTCCGCCGGTGCACTCCTCCTGGGCGGGCGCGCGGACACCGAATGAGCCAAACCCTGTTGTTCAGCATCGGCGTCTGTGTCTTCGCTCTCACCATCGTCGGAGCGATGGTTTACGGGCGATTCGCCTTCACGAAATTCTACGACGCCCAGGTGGCGTCCGAAGCTTCGCTTCGCGCCGCATCCGTCGCTGCGGTCGCGCTGACGACAGACTCCACCCCAAACCGCTAGCGCCGCGCGCGGCCCAGGGAGTGAAGCCGGCGAAACGGCCGCCTGCTTTGCGAAGTTCGGGGTTGTTGTTGCCCACAGAGCAACACAAACCCCAAACTCCCGAACACGTTTGTTCGGCTACAGAAGCGGCTTCACGGTTTCGATCATTGCCTGGAGCGTGGGCTCGGCGGCGGCGGCATTTGGGAACGTGAAGCCTGGGATGATGATCTCGTCGACACCGAGCGCTTCGTACGCCCTGATCTGATCGGCGACTTCCCCGGCGTTCCCGATGATCGCCGGACGGCCGAGGTCACGCGACCGGAGTTTGTCGGCGAAGGCCTGGTCATCGGTGAGGAACAGCAGAGCGGCAACCGTCTTGTCGATGGTTGCCGGGTCGCGGCCGATGTCAGCACAATGACGCTCGAGGATCGCCAGCTTCTGCGAAAAGAGTTCCGGCGAAGCCCACACGTTCCACTGGTGGGCGTGCTTGGCGACGATCTTCAGCGTTCGCTTCTCCCCGCCACCGCCCACCATCAGCGGCAGCGGTGACTGCACCGGCTTGGGGTCGAGCGGTGCGTCGGTGAGCTTCACGTGCTCACCGTGGAACGTGGTGCGGGTTTGCGAGAAGAGGAGGTTGAGTGCCTCGCAGGTTTCGTCGAATCGATCCATGCGCCACTTCAGGGTGCCCATCTCCATGCCGTAAGCCGCGTGCTCGTTCTCCTGCCATCCGGCGCCGAGGCCGAGGGTGAATCGTCCGCCGGAGATCAGATCGAGCGTTGCCGCCATGTTGGCGAGCAATGCCGGGTGACGGTAGGTGTTGCCGAGCACGATCGTTCCGAGGCGGATCGACGGCACGCACGAAGCAAGCGCGCTGAGCGTCGTCATGGCCTCGTTCACCACACCGTCGGCGGGCTCCGGTGCGTTGGGCATGAAGTGATCGGAGTACCAGAGGCAGTCCCACCCGAGCTGCTGGGCGCTCCGCGCGGTGGAGAGGGTGTCCGCCCAGGGGTACGACGTGTTGATCCAGTAGCCGAAACGCATCCCTGCACCCTATGGCCCAGGTAACGGCAGCCCATCCGAGGTGCTCAGCTGCCGCTCAAATCGCTCGCACCCGAACCGGGACGCCGGTCATGTGAGCCTGGCTCGACAGAGGTTCGAAACTGCCGGGACCGACGGGAAGCAATGCGTTGGGATTCGATCCGGGATTCGCGGCGGCCACCCGCATGCGGGGGCTCGCCGCGTGACCCCACCCGTGAACCATCGAAACCACGCCTTCCATCAAGTCGTCATCAATCTCGACGACTGACTCGATCTCACCGTGGGCACTCGCGACGATCACGGTCGACCCATCTACGAGGTCGAGCCGAGCGGCATCTTCTGTGCGCATACCGAGGGGGTTGAGTGTTCGACCGTTTCGTTTCATCCGTTCGACGTTGGCGAACCACGAGTTGTGCATCCATGCGTCACGTTTGTGGATGAGCAGAAGCTCGCCGTCCGCTCGTCTCGCCGCTCCTGCCCGCCCCTCGCCGAAGAGATCGTGGCTGCGTTCGAGGGCCTCCGCAAACGACGGCGGGCAGCAATCGATCAACCCGTCGACCGTATGAACTTGACCTGCGAAGAACGATCCGGGGAGGGGTGGTGGCAGTTCGCGCGGCTCGTGATCAAGCTGCAGGTCGGCCAACGACAGACCGCTCCCCCGCTCCAACATATGCCGCCACTTCGACCAGGGATCTGGTTCCTGGCCATCGGCGAGGCCGTCATAGAGATTCGGTCGGCCCATCTTCTCCAGCAGACGGTGGGCGATCCACCATTCCGGCCGGCGCTCGCCGAGCGGAGCGACGACGGCAGGTGTGAACTGGGCGAAGGGCCGGACACTCGTTCCGAGGTTGACGATGTTCAGGTCGTCGCGCTCGTACATGTCCGTCGACGGGAGCACGACGTGGGCATACTCGCTCGTGGCGCTCGGATAGATGTCGATGACGACAAGAAGCTCCAGTTGCTCGAACGCCTTGCGCAACCGGTCCTCCCCAGCGATCGACAGGAGCGGATTGCCCGCCACAACGATCATCGCCCGAATCGGGTTGTCACTCTCCAAGATCGAGTGAGACATCATCGTTCCGGGGAGTGCCCCTCGACGAAGACGGCCGAACTCGGTCTCGGCATAGCCCTGCTCCGGCACGCCGGCACCGGCACGCGCGTTGGGATAGAAGCCGTCGCTCTTGAGGTTTCCGCCGATCACGTCGAGTCGACCGGTTACGAACGACAGCATGTGCACGAGCCAGTAGGCGAGCGTGCCCTGACGGCCCATGTTGATGCCGGTCGAGGCATGGACCGAAGCGCGTGGCGTCGACACCCAGGCAGCGGCGAGCTCTCGAACCGTTTCGGCCGCGATGCCGGTGACCTCAGCTGTTCGATCCGCCGGATAGTGCGCCAGATATGCGCGCAGATCATCGATCCGCTGACCGTGCGCCGCGATGACCGATGAGTCGAATCCTCCGAGACGGTCGATCTCATGGAGCAGTGAGGCGAGGAACCAGACGTCGGTGTCGGGTCTGATCAGGATGGTGTCACCGACTCCCTGCTCCGGGGTTTCGATCCGTCGAGGGTTCACGAACACCATCCGTGCGCCGCGTCCGGCAGCGCGCTTCATCTCCCCGAGCACGTTCGGTATCGAATAGAACGAGGCCTGTGAGGCACGAGGGTTCTCACCGATGATCAGACAGAGGTCGGTGTTGGCGAGGTCGGGGATGGGGTGGACTGTGCTGGAGCCGAACACGGCTTCGCTGGCAACGAACTTGTTCGCGCAGTCCTGCGTTCCCGACGAAAACGACCGTCGGATGCCAAGCGTTCGAAACAAGGTCCCCGTGTGAAGTTGGCCGAGAGCGTTGAACGCCGTGGGGTTTCCGACGTAGGCACCCACCGCGCCAATACCGTGCTCGGAAATGATGGCCTCGAGTCGCGTGGCAGTGTGCGTGAGAGCGGTGTCCCAGTCCGCCGCCTTCCACGTCCCGTCGGCGGAGCGGAGCATCGGCGTGTTCAGCCGGTCGGGATCGTGGTGGAGGTCAACCGCGGCAAGGCCTTTGTGGCAGGCAAAGCCCTTCGTGACGGGGTGCGACCGGTCTGGCGACAGTTTCACGAGCCGCCCTTCCTCAACGGACGCGATCAGCCCGCAGCTCGGTTCACAGATTCGACAGAACGTCTTGACCTGTTCGTGGGTGGTTTCGTTCGTCATGGCTGGCCCCTGTCGCGAGATGGCGACAGTCTCGCCGGGCGACCCGGGCGAAAGCGAGTTCGCTGCGACACGACCCGCCGGGATGGAGATCCCCGCACGAACTCGGACCCGGAGCTCCCCGACGCGGTCGAGCGCGTGTCGTCAGGAGCCGGGCGAAACCGTACCCGTCGGGGTGCCTCCGGCCTGGTGCCGATACGATCCCCCGAACAACGCGGCCGGATCGACACGGCTGCCTCAGTGCAGGAGCGATCATGACCGGAACGCGAATCGACGTCACACCGTTCTCCTCCGCCCTCGGCGCGGTGATCTCCGGGGTCGACCTCTCGGTGCCGCTCGACGACGACGCGTTCGGGACGATCCGCAGGGCGTTCCTCGACCACGGGGTGATCTTCTTCCGCGATCAGGACATCACCCCCGAGCAGCATCTGGCGTTCGCCCGACGTTTCGCGCCGATCGACGTCAATCGATTCTTCAAGCCGGTCGACGGCTTTCCCGAGATCGCCGAGGTCCGCAAGGAACCCGAACAGATCTCCAATATCGGCGGGGGGTGGCACACCGATCACAGCTACGACGTCGTTCCGGCGATGGGGTCACTCCTGCTGGCGAGGGAAGTGCCGCCCCGTGGAGGCGACACGCTCTTCGCCAGCATGTCGAGGGCCTACGACGCGTTGTCACCAGGACTGAAGGAGACGCTCGAAGCCATGCGTGCGGTGCACTCCACCGCGCACGTCTTCGGACCCGAGGGCGGCTATGCCAAGAGCGCCGACACTGCCGACCGCATCGGCAATACGTCAGCCGCCGTGCAGGACAGCGTCCATCCGGTGGTGATCCGCCACCCCGACACCGGGCGCAAGACGCTTTACGTGAACTCGGCATTCACCGTCCGATTCGACGGCTGGACTGCGGCCGAGAGCGCGCCGCTGCTCACGTACCTCTACCAGCACGCATCACTCCCGGAGTTCAGCTGCCGCTTCGACTGGCAGAAGGGGTCGCTGGCATTCTGGGACAACCGGGCCACATGGCACTACGCCCTCAACGACTACCACGGCCACCGACGGGTCATGCACCGCGTGACCGTGTCCGGCTCCCCCATCGAAGGAAGCGCCGCCGCGGCCTAGTTCTGTGTCGACGTTGATCACTCCGGCATGACCAGCGATTCGGCGACGAGCCCGTCGAAGGCCAGAGCCCACGGCGGACGGAGGAAGCCGAGTGCCCGTACATCCTCGAACCAGTGTCCGAACGGCGACCGGCGGCCGAACGTGCCACCGCCCATGACCCGGCAGATGCGCTGCAAGCAGGACTCCGCCAGTTGTGCGCTGACCGTCTTCGCTCGGAGCGACGCCCCGCGTGCGGGTTGGCCCGACTCCAGCGTGCGCAGCGCTCCCTCGTAGGCCTGTTCCATGGTCCACGCCTCCAACTCGGCCTGCGCCCACTCCACCTGCTCGAAGGGCCGCAGCGTGTCCTTCCTCGCGCTCAACTGGATCCGCGCCTCGCGCACCGCGGTCTCCACGATCCCCAGCACGACGGCGGTGAACAACAGACCGAAGAAGGGCCCGGCGGCGCCGATGACATCCTGGAGATGGCCGGGCCAGGCGATGCGCTGGGCCGGCACAATGTCGAAGGAGAAGCCGTGGCTCTGTGTGGCGGTCATGCCGTGCCCGTCCCACGGGGCGGTGAGGGTGATCCCGGCCGATCCATCGAACGGCACCTGAGCGACAGGGATGAAGAACCAGTCCGGTTCACCCGAACCCTGCGGCAGCGCGGTGGTGATCATGTACGACACGATCCCCGCGCCGCTGCCGAAGTGCTTTTCGCCGGTGATCCGCCAATCGTTGGCCTCCGCCCCCACACAGGTCGCGACCGATCGCGTCTTGGCGACGTCTCCGCCGCTGCCCGGCTCGGACGTGATCGTGCCCCACCAGCAGCCGGCCTCCACGGTGTCGAACACCTCTGACCGTTGGGCCTGCCAGGAAGCCGTGTGCGGTGCCTCCACCTGCTCGGTCCCCAACCAGAACGCCAGCACCGCAACGTGCATCGCGCTCACCAACGCCACCGACGAGTCCCCCGAGGCAAGCGCCCGGTAGATCTCAGCGATCTCCCTGGTGGACTCCCGTGCGGACGACCAGAGCCCACCGCGTTCCGCGGGCAGGCCAACCCGTTGGAGCCCTGCCGCCCGCAACGCATTGAAGTCAGCAGGGTCCAGGGTGGTTCGGGCCTGGCGGGCGCGCCGGTCGGCGGCGAACGCTGCGGCGACCTCGGCCACCTGCCGGCGGACCACCTCTGCGTCGGTCAGCACATCACCCATGAGATGCAGTATGTCCTGTCCGATACCACGGCGTCTAGCAGGCGCAAGACGCGGGCAAGCTCGGCATGGTTCGGCGTCGCCGGCCCGGCCGCCGACTGCTGCGGTGTTGCGTGCGCGATGGTGGTGTGGACACCGTCGGGTCACGCTCGACTCGTTCGGAACCAACCGAACATAACACACGACTTTCCAAGTAGAACGTTGGTTAGTACCATGAGTCCATGAGGATCTCGTGAGTCATATCCGGAACTCGACCAACGCGCCGGCCCCTTCGCCGTGGCCGACCTTTGCGCTGTGTGCCCTCGGCGCCTACATCACGACCCTCGACCTCTCGGTCGTCAACGTCGCGTTCCCGGAGATCCTGCGTGACTTCGGCGCCACACGCGCCGACGCATCGTGGATCGTCACCGCCTACAACATCTGCTTCGCCGGACTGCTCATCGTGTCGGGCAAGGTCGCCGACCAACTCGGCCGCCGCCGACTCTTCCTTGTGGGCATCGCCGTGTTCGGAATCGGCTCGATGCTCTGCGCGGTCGCGCCTGGGCTCGGACTCCTTGTCGCCGGACGGGTGATTCAGGGCATCGGTGGAGCGCTGCTGACACCCGCGTCGCTCGGTCTGCTCCTCGCCGCGTTCCCTCCCGAGAAACGAACCGGAATCGTGGCGATGTTCGGTGGAATCGGAGCCCTCGGTGTTGCCAGCGGACCGAGCCTCGGGGCGGTGCTGATCACTGCGACGAATTGGCGTGCTGCGTTCTGGGTGAACGTGCCGGTGTGCGCGGCCGTTCTGTTCTTCGGTCGCACTGTCCTCCGGGAGACCGCTCGGGCGCGAGACCGACGTTTTCCCGACCTCACCGGCGCGGCGATGATCACCCTTTCGCTCGCCGCGCTTGCCTTGGGGATCTCGCGCTCCGACGTCTGGGGGTGGACCGATCCGAAGACGCTCGGTTCGCTCGCCGTGAGCATCGTCGCGGCGCCGTTGTTCTGGCGTCGGCAGGGGCGCCACCCCAACCCGATCCTCGACCTCGGGCTCTTCCGGAACCGGGGGTTCAACATCGCCAACATCTCGGGCATCGCCTTCTACGCCGGTTTCGCCGCGTCAGGACTCAACAACGTCCTTTTTCTCCGTCAGGTCTGGGGCTACACCGTGCTCCACGCTGGTCTCCTGAGCGCGCTCGCCCCTCTCACGGTTGCGCTGCTCGCGCGGAAGTCCGGGCAACTTGCGGGACGATTCGGTTTCCGGCCGTTCGTGATCCTCGGGCCGGCCATCGTCGCGGCGAGCGCGATCGCCTTCCGGATGCTGATCGACGCAACGCCGCGACCATGGCTGTTCGTAGCGATTGCCGAATGCACTGCAGTCGGCATCGCCGCATTCATTCCGGTCAACAGCGCGGCGGCGGTGTCAAGCCTCCCCTCGGAACGTCTCTCCGTCGGTGGAGCCGTGAACAATACGTGCCGACAGGTCGGCTCGGTGCTCGGCGTCGCCATACTCGTGGCGGTGCTCGGTTCTCCTGCGACGAGAGAAGCGCTTCTCGCCGCTCACCACCGCGGATACGTCTCTGTCGCTGTCGTTGCGTTCCTCGCCGCGGTCATCGGCTGGTCGCAGCCAAGGCGGGTACTCGCGAAAACCGTGCCAGTCGCGACGTGAGAGGAGACTCGCCCGGGTGTCAGGCCGCAGAGGCCCGAATTGGGAGCGAGCGAAAGAACTCCTGCGCGATATCGACACCGCCCTCAATCTCGAGTCCGCGACGCGCCACAGCGAGGTAGGCCGGGTCTTTGACGGCATTGAAGAACTGACGGACCGAACAGCGAAGGCGGAGGACCGTGGAGCCGGCCGCGGGCCCGTGGCGGAGCGTCGCGACTCGGTGGGCAACGGACACGCAGAACTCCTCGCCGTCGACCGAGAGCTCGTAGTCGCCGGTGGCGAGTCCGCCGACGAGGTGGCGTGTCATCGTCTGCAGGGCCCATCGGGCCCGCACCTTCGCATCTGCGGAGGGAACGGCCGGGAGGAGGGGCATACCCCAGTCGGCAAGACGACTCGCAATCGCCGACAGTTCTTCGCCGGACGCAGTGAGCGAATAGAGCTTCGCCGGAACTGGATGCCTGGTCGAACGGTGCACGATCACGCCCGCGGACTCGAGCTCACGGAGGCGCTCGGCCAACACGTCGGTGGCGATGCCCGGCAATCCCTCGAAGAGGTCGGTGAACCGGCGCGGTCCGGGCGTCAGGTCGCGAACGATGAGCATCGACCATCGCTGACCGACGAGGTCCATCGCCGCGGCGAGACCGCAATGCTGACCGTACGTCCTCGTACCCATCACCCCTCCGATCTGTGCTTGGAAAACCCAGTGTAGTGGCGCAGCGGCGACGCCTCGGGGCGCTTCATCGCCACCGTGATGTGCGCCTCGATGGGCTACTGGCTACAGTTCGGCGCCGCATCCGGTCTCGTCCACAGCAACCAGAAGCCAACACGTCAGGGGACGGTCGAGTGGACAACGTGACGCCGTACCGTCCACTGCTCAAACTCCTCACTGCGGGCATGCTGGGGCGGCTGCCGTTCGTCACGCTCCCGGTGGCGGCCCTGCTGCTGGTGGACGATCGCATCGGCCTCGGCTACGCCGGCATCGCCTCGGGAGCGCTGTCGTTGGGCGCCGGCCTGATCGGCATACTGGTCGGCCGGCTGCTCGACGGGCCCCGCGCCGGGCAGATTCTCGCCGCGCTCACCGCGGCCCATATCCCCGCGGTGGCCGCGTTCATCGCCTGGTCGGGGACCCGGAACCTGGCGGTGCTCGTCCCGCTGTCGCTGGCTGCCGGGTTCACCGTGCCGCCAGTGGCGCCCGTCGTCCGGGCCCTGCTCGCCCAGCGCACGGCGCAGGCCGATGCGACGCGCGTCTTCGCCTTCGACACGATCGCGGTGGAAATCGCGTGGATCGGTGGTCCCCTGCTGGTCAGCCTCGCCGTGATCCTGGGGGGGCCGGCACTCGCCGTGGCCCTGTCACCGATGTTCGCGGCGATCGGTGTGGCCGCGGTGTTCCACCAGCGTCCCGACCCGAGGCCCGACAGCGAGGTGGCCGGCGTGTGGCTCACTCGCCCCGTGGTGCGACTGCTGCTGTCCTTCGCCGTGTCGGGCATGGCGTTCCGGGTGTTGATCATCGCGATCGCGGCCGTCGCCAAGCAGCAGGGTCACCGTGACGCCAGCGGGGCCCTGCTGGCCGTCTGGGCCGTGGGCAGCCTGGTCGGCGGATTGTGGACGGCGCGCGGCGGCGCGCCCGCGCTGTGGAAGATCGGCGTGGTGATGGCCGTCTCCGTGGCGCTGGTCGGTGTGGGAACGGGCAGCATCTGGGCCACCGGTCTGCTCATCTTCATTTCCGGCGTGCCCACCGCTCCGTTCGTGGCTGGGCTCAACGCGTTGGTCAGCGTCACCGTGTCCGAGCACGCCCACGCTCGGGCCTTCGCGGCCATGCAGGCGGGATCCACCATCTTCTCGGCCATCGGCGCGGCGGGAGGCGGCGAACTGGTGGACCGCTTCGGTCCAGCGTCGATCACCCTGCCGGCCGGCGCGGTGCTGCTCCTGTCAGCGGCCCTGGCCCGGGTACCGTCCCGGCCGCATGTGGTCTCCTACGCCTGAGCGGACCAGATCGCTTCCGCAACGGCAAGGTCCTGCCACGCCATGCCGACGCTCTTGAAGACAGTGATGCCGTTGGTCAACTGCGGAGTCGCGAGGACGGCGTACAGGTCGATCAGGGAGTCCGCCGACATCTCTCCCGCGGTGATCGCCTGGATCACGTCGCCCGCTTCTCGAAGCGCGGTTTCACGGTCCTCCACCACCACACGAGACGCGCGGCGGAACACGAGGTCGTCGAGTTCTCGCGCACCAGGTTCATGTGACCCGACGGCGACGACGCACGCATGCTCGGCGAGAACGGATCCGTCGAACACGGCTGTCCGGGCGGTGGTCGCGCACACCACGATGTCGGCCTCCGACACATCGGCGGGAGTGCCCGCTTGCACATCCAATTCGATTCCATTGAGTTCACCGATCAGGACCGCAACACCGCGGGGATTCCGCGCGACGATCCGGACCGACTCGATCGGTCGCACAGAACACAGTGCGGCGATATGCGCACGTGCTTGCGGGCCGGAACCGAAGACGACGAGACGTTTCGCGTCAACGTGAGAGAGCTCACGCACCGCGAGCGCCGAAAGCCCGGGCGTGCGGATGTTGGTGAGCGCGGTCCCGTCCATCAGCGCGAGAGGAGTGAGCGTGCCGGCGTCCATCAGGATGAACACGCCTTGGATCCGTGGCCGGCCCTGGTCCGGGTTGCCCGGGGCGACGCCCACGACCTTCACCCCGACAGCGCTCTCGGTCTCGCCCGGCATGAGGAGCAACTCGCCGGCCGCGACCGGAACCCCGACGCGGGCGACCGGACGTGGGGAAGAAGGGCGCGACCGGACCGCGTCCGCCAAGGCATCGATCACTTCGCGCCACGAGAGCGCAGCGGCCGTGGTGTGAGCGTCGAGGTAGGGCAGTTGCACGAGGAGTCCCGGGGGTCGAGTGACCGGCAGAACCTATCGTGGGGGTCGATGAAGATCGACGCCGTCACCGTGACTGACTACCACACCGCCGGTGAGCCGTTCCGGATCGTGACCGGAGGCCTGCCGCAGATCGACGGTTCGACGGTTCTCGAGCGCCGCACGTACGCGCAGACGACACCGGCCGTCGATGTCGTCCGTCAGCTTCTGGTCAACGAACCGCGGGGCCACGCCGACATGTACGGCGGATTCATCGTTCCCGGCAACGACGACGACGCCCACTTCGGTGTGCTGTTCTGGCACAAGGACGGCTACTCGACGGCCTGCGGACACGGAACCATTGCCCTCGGCACGTGGGCGGTCGACAGCGGTCGTGTGTCGGCCGATCCCGACGGCACCACCGATGTGGTGATCGACGTACCTTCCGGCCGTGTCACCGCCGCGGTCACGTGCGTCGGCGGCGCAGTCCACGACGTATCGTTCCGCAACGTCGCGTCCTACGTGGTCGTGCGCGACGTAATGGTCACCACGTCGCGAGGGCCCGTGTTCGTCGACGTCAGCTACGGCGGGGCCTTGTATGCGTCGGTCCACGCGGACCGTCTCGGCCTCGCCGTCGACCCTGTGCACTACACCGACCTGATCGCGCTCGGACGCGAGATCAAATGGGCGCTCAACGACACGGAGTGGGCGAAGCACCCGAGCGATCCACGACTCGACGGCATCTACGGCACGATCATCTTCGACGATCTCGGCCAGCGGCCGAGTGGCCCCCTGCAGCGCAACGTGACCGTCTTTGCCGACGGCGAGGTGGATCGTTCACCGTGCGGTTCGGGCACGTCGGCGCGCCTCGCTCTGCTCGCCGACGAAGGTCGCGTGCACGCCGACCAGCATCTCCAGCACGTGTCGATCGTGGGCAGCGAATTCATCGGTCGGGTGGTCTCGGAAGTAACCGCCGAGGGCCGGGCCGCCGTGATCACCGAAGTCCGCGGGGCCGCGTACAAGACCGGCACGAGCGTGTTCACCCTCGACCCACGCGATCCCATCGGAACGGGATTCGTACTGCGCTGACCGATCGTCGGGCGGGCACGGTTCTGCCGCCGACCCGCAAGCTGGCTAGTGTCCCGAATCGTGAGTAGCTCGCGGAATTCGCGAGTCAGATTTCGTTGTGGCAAGGACGCAGGAGGCAGCGCCTGCCTTGTCCAACCGCAACGACGAGGACGCCGCCACGGCGGAATCTGGCCGAGAATTCTGCAGCGGACTTGCGATTCGGACACTAGACCTTCTCGGGGTTTGCGGTCGGGTCGGTGTTGAGCTCGTTCTGGGTCCGCTCGAATCCCACAGCGACGATTCGCTCCACGGCGTCGGCGGCAACCTGCACCGCGATGTCGAGCTCGGTCTGCTCGGCTTTCCCCGGACGTTTCAAGACATAGTCGCCGCCCTTCGGCGTTCCCGAAGGCCGACCGATCCCGATCCGGATCCGTCCGAAGTCTCCAGCGCCGAGGTGCTCCTTCACGGATTTGATGCCGTTGTGGCCGGCCGCACCGCCGCCCATCTTCAGCTTCACCCGACCGAGCGGCAGGTCGAGCTCGTCGTAGACCACGACGAGCTTCGCCGGATCGTCGATTCCATGGCGCTTCACCAAGAGGCGGACCGATGCACCGGAGAGGTTCATGTAGGTCTGCGGAAACGCCAACGCAACGAGTTTTCCGTCGATTCGGACCTCAGCCGAGAGCGCCCGTTCCTTTCCGCTCTTCAAGCGCCCTCCGCGTCGCGCGGCGAGCGACGCCACGACGGCCGCACCGACGTTGTGGCGCGTCCCTTCGTATTCGGCGCCGGGGTTGCCGAGGCCGACCACGAGGAGATCGGCTGGCGTGCCCGTCCGTTCCGCAGCGTGCGTGAACAGCTTCATCGATCCACTACTCCGAGCGGGTCAGGCGGCGTCGCCGCGGTGAAGCGACAGCATCCGGGCGCGGCCGCACAAACGCGGACCGAACAGCCTCAGACGCGCAGGAAGTCGATGTGCAGCGCAGTGTTACGGGTCTTGTGGCGCTGGATGTCCTGGAACTTGACCTTGATCGGCTGGCCGTCGAGCACGAGCGTGAGCTGGGCCTCGCGGCTCGCCCGGGTCGGGAACGACACCGAGACGTCATGATGATCGAGCTCGATGGAGATCGTCTCGGAACCCTTGCCGTAGATGATGCCCGGGATCTTGCCGGTGTGACGGAGACGGCCAACGGCGCCGGAGCCGGTCGCGGTACGACGATCGGCGGTCAACGTGATTTCAGACATGGCGAACTCCGTGCAGGGTTTCTCTTCGGGTGAGTATGTGCTGGCCGCCTAACCCGCCAGACGCGGACCAGTCGACAAAACAGGACCGCCAATGGTACTCCGCCCGCACACGGTGGGCTACCGCAGTCCGGATCGGCCCAGATGGCAAGCGGCCGGCGGTCCTCGGGACGACGGAGCGATGCGGGAACCGGGTCGCTACGGGGCCACGATGCGGGTGACGTTGGCATTGTCGGGTCGTACAGCGTCACCGAGACGGTTGGCCGCCGTGATCACCGCGCACCTGCCCGGGACACCGGAGCTCACGAACGTCAGCGCCGCCTCCACCTTCGGGGCCATGCTCCCGGCACCGAACTCGCCGGCCGCGAGATGGCGGCACATCTCGTCCGCCCCGACTGTCGTGAGCCAACGCTGATCCGGCGTGCCGAATCCGACGGCAACCTGCTCAGTTGCCGTGAGGATCACCAGCAGCTGGGCGTCGAGTTGATGGGCCAGGAGAGCCGACGTGGCGTCCTTGTCGACCACTGACTCGACGCGGGCGAGCGCTCCGTTGGCCCCTCTCGCCACGGGGATCCCTCCTCCCCCTGCGGCGATCACAAGGTGTCCGGCGGCCAGCAGCGACCCGATGGCTGAACGCTCTGCCACCTCGATCGGCGAGGGCGACGCCACCATCCGACGCCACCCACGGCCCGAATCTTCGGCGACCGTCCAGCCGTGGGCGGAAGCGAGCTCCTCGGCCCGCTCCTGCGTGAAGTGGGAACCGATTGGCTTCGTCGGGGACCGGAAGGCCGGGTCATCGGGGTCGACGATCACCTCGGTCACGATCGCCGTCACCGGCCGGGCGAGACCGCGTGCCAGCAGCTCATTGCGAAGCGCGAGAAGGAACATGTGCCCGATTGCCCCCTGGGTGTCGGCCACTGCGAAGTCGATGGGAATCGGGGCCACCTCGGCGATGGCGAGCTCGGATCGACGCAGTATGTAGCCGACCTGCGGGCCGTTGCCGTGCGTGATCACCACCGAATGGCCGGCCTCGACCAGGTCGACGACAGACGGTGCCACTGCGCCGACCGCGTCGAGTTGATCGAGGATCGAGACGCGATCGTCGTGGACCAACGCGTTGCCGCCGAGGGCGACAACGATCACTGACTGGTCAGCGCGCATCGACGACACCCACGTAACCCCATGCCCACCAACGTATGCCTTCGGTCGCGCCGAAGCCCCGCCCAACCGTGAACGCTCGGTGTCGGTCGTGTTCGGTGTCGCCATGGGCAGTCCGAAGCACAGGCGGCCCACGGTCCCGCTTCAGCCGGACGCAACGATGAGGGGAACCGGCATCGGAACGAATACCGCAAGGATCCGAACGACCTATCGAGAAGGCTCGGCGAAGGTCCGAAAACCACTGGATGTTCGTACTTTCTGCGCGGGCGCGCCGCCCGATCGGTCGCGTTGCCAGCTTTGCCACGGCGGCTCTGATGCTCGCTGGCGCTTCGGTGCTCACCCTTTCATCCGAGACGGCCAAGGCCGGTGTCGGCAACCGCGTGCGGATCTGTCACCGGACCCACAGCACGACGAACCCATACCGACGGATCACCGTTTCGAAGAACTCGAGTCACGACAACCATACGGGTGGGGTGTTCGGAGTCACCTCGCCCTGGGGTGACATCATCCCGTCGGGCTTTCCACCGATGAACTCCCTGAACTACACGAACAATGCGGCAGGACAGGCGATCTACAACGGCACGACAGCCTGCAAGGGCATGAGCCCGCTGGACTTCATCAACTCGGAGATCGCCGCTGGCGAGTCCCTCGCCACGATCCTGGCCGATCTCGACGATCAGGGTGCCGTCGAGGACGTGGCAACGCTCGCCGCACTCGGTTCCTCCAGTTTCACGACGGCCTTCCAAGGAAAGAACCTTTCGCAGATCCAGGCGTCGCTCGGCGCCGCGACACCCCTAGCGGTGACTGGCGCGGCGTCGGCTGTCACCGTCTCGAGCGCAACGATCCAGGGAACGGCCAATACGCAGAGCGCAAACGTCGTCGTCGCCATCACGTTTCGCTACGGAACCGATCCGACGTTGATAACCGCCACGACCGTCGGGGCCTTTCCGGCAACTGCAACGGGCATCACGGACGTGAGCACTGCGGCCAACCTGGTCGGCCTCACCCCGGCGACGACGTACTCCTACCAAATCGTCCTGACCTACACCGACTCGGGGTCCGGGGCGACGGTCGACTACCCCGGAACCATCCTGACCTTCACCACACTGGCGGCCACGACGACCATCAGCACGACCACGTCCGCGGCACCGACGACGACCACGACGACACCAGTCGTGACCACGACCACAACACCCGTGACCACGACCACCACACCCGAAACCACCACCACAA
>JANMYF010000223.1:0-3620 GCA_031381685.1 Acidimicrobiia bacterium | reverse complement strand
AGGCGAGCACGAGGTAGGAGTGCAGGGAGGAGTTCATGGCGAAGGCGGCGCCGAAGACGATGAGCCCGCCGACGATCGCTGCGGTCTTCGAGAGGTTCAGGGCGACGGCGAGGGCGATGGCGGCGGAGATCACGGCGAGGGTGAGGCCCCAGCGTTGCGTGGCCCGCACCTCATCGATTTGTGCGCCGCCGCGTGCGAGCAGCTTGGGGGCGGAGGATTGGATGATGCCGTAGCCGATGACCCACACGGCGAGGAAGGCACCGACGCCGTAGTGCGACCAGCCGAGCTCGTCGGAGAGAAAGACGGGCAGGGCGACGACGAACCAGATGTCGCGTGAACCGAACAGGAAGAACCGGGCGGCGGACAGTCGGTTGATGGCGGTCGACTTCGACAGGATCGAGCGCAGCGGCTTCTTCTTCTTGGATTTGCCGATGTCCTCGTTGAGGAAAACCAGCAGTCCGACGACGACCACGGCGAGGGCTGCGGCCATCGACCAGAGGGCATGGTCGTAGCCGATCCATGACAGCAGCGACGCGCCGAGGAAGAACCCGACACCTTTCAGCGCGTTCTTGGAACCGGTGAGGATCGCCACCATCCGGAACAGGGACCCGTCTCCGGCGACGGTTTTCACGGCACTCTTGGAGCTCATCTTGGTGAGATCCTTCGCGACGCCAGAGTGTGCCTGGGCCGCCATGACGACGGCGACGGCGGCCCACTTCTTCCAGTCGGCCCGTTCGAAGGTAAGCGCGCCGAGGGCGACGATCTGGAGGCCGAGGCCGGCGACGAGGGTGCGGTTGAGGCCGCGTCGGGATCCGACCCATCCGCCGAGGAGGTTGGTGAGGATCCCCATGAACTCGTACGCGAGGAACAGGAAGGCGATGGAGACGGGGGAGTAGCCGAGCTCGTTGAAGTGCAGCAGCACGAGCATGCGTAGGGCGCCGTCGGTGAGCGTGAACGCCCAGTAGCCGGCGGTGACCAGCGCGTAGTTGCGGAGCTTCACGATCGGGTGTCGAGCAAACCGGCGACCTTGGCGGCGAGCTCAGCGAGCCGGAACGCATAGCCGTACTCGTTGTCGTACCAGGCGATGACTTTGAGCATGCGGCCGTCGACGACCATGGTGCAGGGTGCGTCGACGATGGCGGAGCGGGTGTCGTTGGTGTAGTCGGCCGACACGAGTGGCCGTTCCTCGTAGCCGAGGATCCCTTTGAGCGGGCCGGCGGCGGCTTCGGCGAACAGCGCGTTGACTTCTTCGACAGTGACGTCTCGGGTCATGGTGAACACGGCGTCGGTGAGCGACGCGTTGAGCAGCGGGACACGGACCGCCATGCCGTTGAGTTTCCCTTTCAGTTCGGGATAGATGAGCGTGATCGCGGTCGCTGACCCGGTCGATGTGGGGATGAGCGAGTTCAACGCGGACCGGGCCCGGCGGAGGTCTTTGTGGGGGGCGTCGACGATGACTTGGGTGTTGGTGACGTCGTGGATGGTGGTGATGGCGCCGCGTTCGATGCCGATGTTCTCGTGGAGGACCTTCACGACCGGTGCCAGGCAGTTCGTGGTGCACGACGCCGCGGTCACGATGCGGTGCACCTCGGGGTCGTAGAGCCCGTCGTTGCAGCCGATCACGATGTTCAACACACCGTCGCTCTTGACGGGGGCAGCGACGACGACCTTGCACACGCCGCGGGTGAAGTACGGCTCGAGTGTTTCGGTGGTCTTGAACTTTCCGCTCGACTCGATGACGACATCGACACCGTGGTCGTCCCAGGGGACGTCGCCCGGTGTCGAGTGCTCGGAGAACGACACTGGTTTCCCGTCGATGACGATGGTGTCGTCGCCGTTGTGGGTGATGGTGCCGGGGTAGCGGCCGTGGACGGTGTCGAACTCGAGGAGGTGGGCGGCTGTCTCTGCCCCGCCCTTGGGTTCGTTGATGTGGACGAGTTCGACGCCGGGCTGGTGTTGGAGGCCTCGCACGGCGAGTCGGCCCATGCGGCCGAATCCATTGATGCCGAGTCGGATGCTCATGTGCGGGGCGTTCCTTCGTGTTCGGGGTTGGGGTTGAGAGCATCGATGCGGGCGCTGAGATCGGCCACCACGGCATCGAATGCGGCGCGGGTACCGGTGGTCACGGGGTCGGGCACCGACCAGTGCAGCCACGTGCTGTCCGGGTCGAGTTCCTCGTGCGCCTGGTCGCACACGGTCACGATGATCGGCGGGAACTTGCCGATTGACGCGAGCTCGCGGGGCGTGGCGTGGCTGAGATCGAGTCCGAGGCGCTTCGCGGCGGCGACCGCACCGGGGTGGACCCGGTCGGCGGGATGGGTTCCGGCGGAGTCGGCCGGGGTGCCGACGATGGAACGCCAGAGCGCGGCGGCGAGTTGGCTGCGCGCCGAGTTGCGTGTGCACACGAACAGGGCCCGGCCTGGCGGGAGGGGACGTCCCGGGACGAGTCCGGGCAGCTCTGCGCGCAACAGGTGAACGTAGCGACGGCGTCCGTCTCCACTGGAGCGGGTGCGGTTGATGAGTCCGACGTTCTCCAGGACGTCGAGGTGGTGCGCGAGGAGGTTGGATTCGATGCCGACGAGCTGGCGCAGCTCAATGGGGGATCGGTCCGAGCGGCTGAGCTCGTCGATCATGGCGAGGCGCACCGGGTCGCCCAGCGCGGCGTGGCGTGCAGCTCGTTCGTGCAGGTCGTTCATCGCGTCCACGCTAGTCACTCGACACTGATTGGCTCAGTGAACGGCGAGTGAATCCGGTCATGTGGGCGTTGGGCGTTCACGGTGCGACGGTGATGTTGTCGACTTGGGCGAGGGCCTGCTGACGCAGCGATTCGGGGAGGCGTGCGTAGTCGGCGCGCACGGCGAGGTCTTGTCCGTCGGTCAGGACGTAGGTGAGGAATCCAGCGACGAGATCAGCGGTCTGACGGTCGCGGTAGGTGGTTCGTACCAGTGCAAACGTCGGCGCGGTGAGCGGGTAGCTCGCCGGCCCATCAGCATCGAGCGGCTGATAGGTCAGGTCGGCCTTGACGGTGATCTGCGAGAGTGCCGCGGTGACATCCGCCGAGGTGGGTCGAACGTACACGCCGGCCTTGTTTCGGATGGCGGCGGTCGTGAGCGCGAAACTCTTGGCGTCAGCCAGGTCGGCATACCCGATGGTGCCGTTGTTGTTGGCCAGGATCTGCGCGACACCATGGTTGCCGTCGCCTTGCGAGGTGGCGGCCGGCCACTTGATGGCATCGCCGGAACCGAGCCGCCACACCCCGGGCGCAGCGAGGGTGAGGTACTTGGTGAAGTTCGACGTCGTGCCCGACCGGTCCGCACGGTGCACCACCCCGATCGCCTTGTTGGGCAGGCGTGCGTCGGGGTTCTCCGCCACGATGGCAGGGTCGTTCCATCGTTTGACGTCGCGTTGGAAGATCTTGGCCACGGTCGAAGCCGACAACGCCAAGTCATCGACCCCGTTGAGGTGGTAAGCGACGGTGATCGCTCCCGCGGTGGTCGGCACGTACAGGAACTCGCCGGCCTTGGGGCCGTCGGTATCCTTCACGGCGCTGTCGGTGCCGGCGAAGTCCGTCACGTTCTTGCCGAACTCCGACTTGCCGCGCCCCGATCCGATGGGCCGGT
>JANMYF010000216.1:0-5538 GCA_031381685.1 Acidimicrobiia bacterium | reverse complement strand
TCGCGGCCCGGCGCAGCCGCCCCCGAACTCGCGTCCGAAGGCCCGGACGCAGTGCTCGTCGCTGATGCCAGCGGTACGCGGCGGGTCGATGTGCTGAGCGGCGACAGCGAAGTCCTCACGACGACGCCGGCGAGATCCGTCGCTGTTTCACCGGTCGGCGGCCCCATCGTGGTCGTGGGAGACAGCCCGAGTTTGTCGCTCTGGTCGGCCGACGGCCATGGGTTGCTCTCCGAAGCCCTCCCCGGTTCTCCGGGCCCGTGCCCGCTTCAACACAGCGCGGATGGCCGCTACGTCGCCTGCGTCCGCCCACTGCGCATCTGGGAGGCCGCGAGCAGCCTTCCTCGCCTCCTGATTTCGGACGACAGGAGTGAGGGCGTACTTCTTTCGTCGGGACGCGCCCTTGCCATCGCGCCGAACGGCGGCTGGCGAATCGAGGATCTGCGCCGCGGTGTCGTCGTCGAGCACGGCCAGTCGTTCCTCTTGTCGGGTGGCGGCCCCGCCGGACCCGGTCCGATCCTCGCCGCCAGTCCGAACGGACGATGGCTCGTAGTCGGCGATGACTCGCACCTCCGGGCGCTCGACTTTCGACATGGTGCCGCGAACATGCTGCTCGAACCCGGACCGTCCCGGGTGGGAACTGATGTTTCGATCCGGGCGGCGTGGTTCTCCCCCGACGGTCGGACGCTGCTTGCAGAGCAACACAACGGTGATGTGCGAAGTTGGCCGACCGGCCAATGGTCCCAGCCGAGCACCCTTTGGTTCTCCGGCGTCAAGGACGGCCGACGGCCAATCGCGTTCGACGACACGTCCGAGCTGGTGCTCACGGACGCCGCGGCAGGAGACGCATTCATCGCGCTCAGCGATCGGCGGACCGGCACATTGCGCTCCGGACGATTTGTCGGACTTCGATCAACCGTCTCGGCCGCGGCGTTCGACACGTCGGGCGATGCATCCCAACGATGGCTCGCCACAGCCGAACTCGACGGCACCGTCCGCCTCTGGGACGTCCGCTCGCAGAGAGCGATCGGGACGGCATTCCACAACTCGGTCGAGGCGGCACCGCTCTTCCTGCGCGGGCCCACGAGACGACTCGTCACCGCCGGCGTCTCGAAGGCGTTTGTGTGGAACCTCAACCCGCGCACGTGGGTTGCGATTGCCTGCGAAGCGGCCGGCCGCAACCTCACAAGGTCCGAATGGTCCGAGCTGGGACCCCGCGGGAAACCGTACCGGCCGACTTGCCCGCAATGGCAACCTCACCGCGCGGCAACTCTCGCAGACGCTCGCCAGGGGCGACCATAGTGTCGATGTTCTCAAGCCCTGATGGCGACGCCAGCCGGTAGCTACCGATCTGTTGAAGCTCGGTCGGCGCAGAAGGAACCGGGCGCACGGGCATGCCGTCGATACAGCTGTCGCCCAAACGTCCGGGACCTTCTCTGTCGTCGTGAGCGGGTAAGCATGGATCAAATGACCGGCGCCGGGAGAGCAGTCGGTGCACATGGCCGGGCGAGCCCGTGGCGAGCGGCGGAATCCACGTTCGACGCGCGTTCGTTCATACACGCCCGGGAGCTGACCCGCTGTGATGTCGGCCGTTCCGTCGGTACGAATGCCGAGGGAGGTGAGAGGGGGAATGGTGCCTCCGTCCTCGGCGGAACGGACAGGGTTCCCGGACGTCTGTGCTGTTCAGGCCGACCGGTTTCGCCCGTCTCGCTGCCTCCTCGACGCAACAGGCTTGCGGTCGCGCGCCCTTTCCGCGCCCTCCGCTATGGATCTCAGCACATTTCATTGCCTGCCATAATCAGATCTGGTCCGGCCATAAGCCCTGTGACCAGCGGAAAACAAATAGTGGAGGTGGGGGTGTGTTGTCTCAGGGCATAGGCAACGGATGTCGCGGGTCATAGGAAACACCTCTCGCGAGTCATCGGAAACCTGGGTTGGTGTCCAAAGCCCGCCTGATCATCACCGCCGTCATCCTCGAAGGCCGCACGCAAGCCACGGTCGCCCGCGAGTACGGAGTGTCCAAAGGCTGGGTCTCCAAACTCGTCGCCCGCTACCGCACCGAAGGCGAAACCGGACTCGAACCCCGCTCCCGACGACCCCACACCCAACCCACCACGACACCACCCGACACGACCGAAACCATCGTCGCGCTACGCCGCTCACTCACCCGCCAAGGCCTCGACGCCGGCCCCGCAACCATCGCCTGGCACCTCGAACACCACCACCACACAGTGGTGTCCCGATCAACGATCTACCGGATCCTCCAACGCTCCGAACTCATCACCGCCGAGCCATCCAAGAAACCCAAATCGTCATACCTACGCTTCGCCGCCGACCAACCCAACGAATGCTGGCAAGCCGACTTCACCCACCAACGCCTCGCCAACGGCACCGACACCGAAATCATCACCTGGCTCGACGACCACTCCCGCTACGCCCTGTCCGTCACCGCTCACACACGCGTCACCGGCCCGATCGTGCTCGACACCTTCCGAACCACCGTCAACCGTCACGGGGTGCCGTTCTCCACCCTCACTGACAACGGCACCGTCTTCACCGCCCGCTTCGCCAACGGAGCAAACACGTCCCGCAACGCATTCGAGACTGAACTCGTTCGCCTCCGCGTCCGCCAAAAGAACTCCCGGCCCAACCACCCAACCACCTGCGGCAAGGTCGAACGCTTCCAACAAACCATGAAACGTTGGCTACGCGCCCAACCCCCACCAACCAACCTCAACGCACTACAAACCCAGCTCGACACCTTCGTCGAGCACTACAACCACCACCGCCCACACCGCTCACTCCCACACCACGCCACCCCCGCCACCACCTACAACACCCGACCAAAAGCCGCACCCAACAACACCACAACCACCAACGACGGATACCGCGTCCGCCACGACCGAGTCGACAACGCCGGCAAAGTCACCCTCCGCCACAACAGCCACCTCTACAAAATCGGCATCGGACGACCCCACACCGGAACCCCCATCATCATGCTCATCCGCAACCTGGACCTCCGCATCATCCACGCCGCCACCGGCGAAATCCTCCGAACCCTCACCCTCGACCCCACCCGCACCTACCAACCAACCGGCAAACCCATCGGCGGACCATCACGCCCCTACGGCCCAAGAAAAAAATGAACCCCCGCGAACGGGGGTCCATCAGTTTCCGATGTCTCGCGACATCACATAGTGGAGGTGGGGGGAATCGAACCCCCGTCCTTCCGTCCCTCGATGGGTCTTCTCCGAGCGCAGCCGGTGTGAAGATCTCAGGCCCACCCTCGACACCGGCAACTCCGGCGGGCCCCAGCTCACTTGATGTTCCCGATCACCCGCAAGCACTGTGATCAGGTAAGCCCCGCTTGATGGCGGTGACTACTGGTCCGCAGGGCTGGGGCCAGATCACCGTCGCAGTTATTTAGGCTGCGAGCGCAACGTTGTCGTTGGCGTTTGTTGTTGGTACCAACTCTTTTACGTGGATTTGGTGACCACGGCTCGCTTCTCCCACCTCAAGCACCGAAGTCGAAACCAGGCACCCCCGTGTGGATGTAACGCCTTCAACGATACTGCACCTCGACAGGTTCACCGCCCGTTCTCCGTAAGGACGCTGCCGATCGTCAGCTGTAGCTGCGACCGAGGCCCGCTTGCGCGTCGGACTGCACGCCGTAGGGCGGGATCGGGTAGCGCAGGCCGTTGCGGGCGAGGGCATCGAGCCCGTCGAGGATCTTGGGAAGCCAGCTCGGCGGGAGGGCCATGAGGAGTTCATCGTCCTGCACGCCGCCGTAGCGGCGCTCCGCGAAACACGGGATGGACAGGCTCGGCTCCCCGGTAGCGAGGGCGCGTCCCCACGAGTCGGCACACGCCGATTCGCCGACGCATCCCCATTCGAGCTTGCGGTAGCCCGCCCACTGCAGACCGTTGATGAACAGGATCATCTGTGCCGGCGTCGCGTAGATCAGGCAGACGTCAGGCGGATCGAGGCGGCCGCTCGTAAGTGGGCTTATAACGACCGCTTCATGGCCACCGTAGGGCACTACGTCCATCGCCTCCTGGTGCGCGGCGGAGTCTTCGAGAGACGAGAACCACACGCCGTTCATGTGCTGACCGCTCAGCCACTTCTCCGACCGCGGCGCCAAGCCGAACACCACCGCGCACTGGTCGCCGACGAGATCACGTCGAGTGAAGCCGACGGTCCAGCCGAGACGAGCCGCCTGGCCGACGAACTGATCGGCGGTGTGAATTGAGCTAGCTCGACGGACCTTGGGGATGGCGGCCATCTCGGCCTCGGTGGCGATCAGCTTCACGCCGATCGGGGTCGTCCGCAGACGCAGGAGCCGGTTCAGCCGGTCGACCATCGCACTCCAGTCGGTCTCTCCGGGTTTCGGTGCCGGGGGCGCGGAGCCGGGCCGACGTCCGATCGAGATCGTCTGCGCACGTACGTCGTCGGTGGCTGCGTCTTTCACGAGTCCCTCTCCGGCGACCGGGTGCGGACGCCATCCGGACCGGGACACTACCGGGCGACTTCGAAAAGGTCGAAGGCGGGTCTCGTACCATCGGACCATGGACAACGCGACCTCGGTACCGTGGCTTCCTATGGCTGCACTTCCCCCCAAGGTCCGAGAGCTCCTCGAAGCCCCGAACTATGTGCATCTCACCACCCTTCGTGCCGATGGCTCACCCCGGAACTGGGTCGTCTGGGTCGGTCTCGAAGGCGATCACATCCTCGTGTGCACGGGCATGGGGGCATGGAAGGCGAAGGATATGGTCCGCGACCCCCGTGTGTCGCTGAGCGTCACCGACAACGCGAATCCGTACCGTATGGCCGCTGTGCAGGCCCGGGTGATTGCGGTCCGCGACGACCGGGATTCGGTCTACATGGACCAGATCTCCCACAAATACACCGGCGAGCCGTTCCCAGCGCGCGGCGAGGGGCGTGTGTGCTTCGTGCTCGAGGCCGTCGCCGCGGGGAACCGCACGCTCGGGTTCGAGCACGCGCCGGGGGAGTAGCCGGTCCCGGTTGGGCGCAGCTACGCGTCGGCGGCGACCTTCACCGGCGGCTCCGCCGTGACGGCATTCCAGAAGGCTTCGTCCGGCGCGGCGAGCATCGCCCGGTAGCGATCGGGCGGATACACCAGGTTCGGCTTCGACGGGTCGTAGGCCGGTTGCGCGACGGCTGTCGCCGGACGCTCGTACGTTGCCGGGGTGATGTAGTTGGCCACCTCGGTGTCGGAGATCCCGGCGAGGGCTTGGACCTCCGGATCGATCCAGGCCCGCTCGTCGATGTTTCCGCCGGTCGCCACTTCGAGGCACAGACCTTCGGGACCGGCGAAGTACATGCTCTGGCACATACCGTGGTTCATCGGTCCGATGACGGCCACGCCCCGGCTGCGGATGCGGTCACGCATCGCGTACAGATCGCCGAGCGAAACGACGTTGAGGGCGATGTGCTGCATGGTGCCGCCGGGCATTGCGCCGCCGGCGTTCGCCGCGTGGGTGACCCCTATTTCGCGAGCGGTCGTGTTGTCGGGGTGCTGCA
>JANMYF010000211.1:0-8246 GCA_031381685.1 Acidimicrobiia bacterium | reverse complement strand
ACCACCACACCCGAAACCACCACCACAACCACACCGGCCGTCACGACCACCACACCCGAAACCACCACCACAACCACACCGGCCGTCACGACCACCACACCCGAAGCGACCAGCACCACCGCGGCACCACCCACGACGGCGACGTCCGCCCCGCCAACATCGGCGCCGGTCCCCGTCGCCCCCGACATCACCCCAGGCACCTCGCCCCGAACCGATCGGCCGACGACGACTCTTCCTTCGACCCCGGACACTCCGTCCGCCCCGCCATCAAGCCCACCCACCGTCGCCCCGACAACCTCCACCACGTCGCCTGGACCGACGATCCTGGCGAACGAGCCGATTCGCCAACTCGCGCCCCTCAGCCCGGTCGTGGTGAGAGGCCCCGACGGCACCATCGTGCTCACGACTTCCGCCGACGCCACCGGCACCGCGTCGATCGACGGACTCCCTGCCGGTCGCTACCTGATCGAGTCGACCGATGTCGCGGGGAACACCACCGTCCGGGCCGTCGAAGTTCTCGGTGTCCGACTCGAATCACCGTCAACGTTGGCTCTCACCGGATCGGACCCGGCCGATCGTGTCGTGTTGGCAATACTGCTCGTCGTGTTCGGCAGTGCACTGCTTCTCGGTCGACGCCGGGCAAACCGTTCTGCTCGGCCCAACTGACCGGCACAACTGACCGGCGCGGATTCCTGCCCGGACCGTTGTTGATCTACAGGCGTACGTCGACGAACGGCTGACCGAGGACAGACTCGTCGAGGGTGAGACCGAGGCCCGGGAGGTCGGTCTGGGGAATCAGGAACGAGCCCACCCGAGGACGCGGGCCGGTGACGAAGCGCACGGTGACCCAGCTGTCGAAGTCGACCGAGTGCACCCGCAGACGGGCCGGCGTCGAGGCATTCATGTGGGCGAAGGTGGTGTCGGCCAGATCGCAGCCACTGGCGTCTTCGACCGTGACACCGATGCCGAGCTCGACCGCAACGTCGCGTATGAGCTTGGCCGGCGTGATCCCGCCGACGCGCATCAACTTCACCGTCACGCCGTCGGCGACGCCGAGACGGTTGGCCTCGAGCAACGCGGCCAACGACACGATGGTTTCGTCCATGACCATCGGCCCGCTCCATGAATCGCGCAGCCGGGCGCAGTCGAGCAGGGTGGCACACGGCTGCTCCAGGAACACGCCAGCACCATCGATACCCAGCGCACGTACGAATCGTCGTGCTGCAGAAAGCGAGAAGCCGCAGTTGGCATCGGCAAAGATGACCACGTCGGGCCCGGCCGCCTCTCGCACGGCGAGCACGCGAGCGGCGTCGACGATCGGATCGTCACCCACCTTCACCTGCAACCGGTGGTAACCCTGGGCGATCCGCTGGTGGGTCTTGGCCGTGACCGCCTCAACGGTGGCGCCCTGGACGGGACGGTAGAGCGGGGTGGGCTCGGGCCCGTCCCCACCGAGCCGCTTCCACAGCGGAACCCCGGCAATGCGGGCGGCGAGGTCCCACACCGCGATGTCGATCGGCGCCTTGCAATACGGATGACCGGTCATGGCAGCGGTCATGCGGCGGTGGACGGCCTCCGGACCGAGCGGATCGGCCCCGAGCACGGCCGAGGCCAACGTGGTGACGCCCGTGATCTGGCCCGGCAGGTTCGCCGAGTCGAACGTGACCCCGACGGTTCCCGACTCGCCGATCCCCCACGTGCCGTCGTCGGCGGTGACCCGGACGGCGACGACGTCCTGACCGGTCGAGATGCGGTCGCCCGCCATTCGGTACGGGCCCTCCGCGTTCGGAAGATGGATCGACCAGGCCTCCACCCGACGGATCTTCATCGTCAGAACTGGTTCTCGCCGCCGAAGATGTCGGACACCGACGCGTCTTCGAACACCGCCGAGATGGCGTCGGCCAGCAACGGCGCGATCGACAGCACCTCGATCTTGTCGATCTGCTTCTCTGGGGGCAGCGGAACGGTGTCGGTGATCACGAGCTTGGACAGCGACGAGTTCTTGATCCGGTCGATGGCCGGGCCGGACAGGATGCCGTGGGTCACGACCGCCAGCACTTCGGCGGCGCCCGCTTTGACGAGGAGGTCTGCGGCGGCACAGATCGTCCCTGCGGTGTCGACCATGTCGTCGACCAGCACACAGGTTCGGCCCGCCACCTCTCCCATGATGTCGAGCGCCTCCACGGTGTTGACCGAACTCGTCGACCGCCGTTTGTAGATCGACGCCACGTCGGCATCGAGGCGCTTCGCGAACTTCTCCGCCACCTTCACCCGGCCGGTGTCGGGCGACACCATCACACAGCCCGGACCGACCGCGTATCTCAAGTGCTCCACGAGCACCGGCGTGCCCGTCAGGTGATCGACGGGGATGTCGAAGAAACCTTGGATCTGACCGGAGTGCAGATCGATGCTGACCACACGATCCGCCCCTGCGGCCGTCAGCAGATCGGCCACCAGCTTCGCCGTGATCGGCTCGCGCCCGTCACTCTTGCGATCCTGGCGGGCGTAGCCGTAGTACGGACACACCGCCGTGATCCGTTTCGCCGACGCCCGCTTTGCCGCGTCGATCATGATCAGCTGCTCCATGAGATGGTCGTTCACCGGAGCACAGTGCGTCTGGAGGATGAACACGTCGGACCCGCGAAGCGACTCGCCGAAACGGCAGCGGATCTCACCGCTGGCGAAATCGACCAGGCCGGGGTTGGTGAGCGTGACCCCGAGGCACTCCGCCACCTCGGCGAACAGAGCCGGATTGGACCGGCCGGCGATCAGCTGCAGACGCTTCGTGGGGGCGACTTGCATGGGTTTGGATCGTCTCCTGGGGACCGACGTCGGAAACGTCGGGAACGAGGTGGACCCCGGACCGATCAGCCGAGGTAGGTGCCCGGGCCGACCCGAACGCCATCGTGCACGCTAGTCCCCGGCTCGAACGCTGCATACGGGCCCACGACGACGCCCGCACCGAAGGTCACCCTCTCGGCCGTGCTCGCTTCGATGGTGGAGCCTTCCCCTACGGAGCACTCGACGAGACGCGTGTTCGGGCCGATCTCGCAGCCGCTGCCGATCACGGTTCGCCCTTGGAGCAGCACACCCGGGAAGAGGGTCACATCGGTGCCGACGATGACCGTTGAGTCGACGTAGGTCTGGTCCGGATCGAGCATCGTGACGCCCTGTCGCATCAGCCGGTCGTTGGTCCGCCGGCGGAGCTCGCCCTCGGCCTTGGCCAGCTGCACGCGGTCGTTGACGCCCTCGGCTTCGGCGCGGTCCTGGACCACGTGTGACGCCACGGGGTATCCGGCATCGGCCAAGACGGCGACGACGTCGGTGAGGTAGTACTCCCCCTGGCTGTTCTCGGGACTCAAGCGCCGCAGCGCCGGAGCGAGCAGCGCCCGCTTGAAGACGAACACCGACGTGTTGATCTCGTCGATTTGTCGTTCGTCGGCGGTGGCGTCGCGGTGCTCGACGATGCGACGCACCCGTCCGAGCTTGTCCCGCACGATCCGCCCGAGCCCCGTCGGGTCGGGGACGTGGGCGGTGAGGACGGTGACGGCGGCACCGCTCGATCGATGCGTGTGGACGAGTGCTTCGATCGTGGCCGGACGGAAGAGCGGCTGATCGCCCGGCATGACGATCACATCGGCCTCCGCGTCGGCGTCGAGCTCATCGGACGTGAACGCGGTGAGTGCAACCGAGACGGCATCCCCGGTACCTCGCTGCACGTGTTGGGTGACGAACTCGAGCGTCGTGTTGGCCGGGGCCTCCTCGATGAGGGTTTTCATGACCCGCTCGGCGCCATGACCGACGACAACGATCGCCCGCGAGGCGCCAACCGGGGTCACCGCGTCGAGCACGTGGCTGATCATCGGTTTGCCACACAGCCGGTGCAGCGGCTTGGGCCGCGAAGACTTCATCCGGGAGCCTTCACCCGCCGCCATGATGACCACGCTGAGGGTCGGTCCTCCCGGAGGGGGGCTCGACTGCTGTCTGGTGATCGACACGATCGCGTCGACGTCTTCGCGTGCGTTCGCCACAGGGGACCTCGTCAGTGGTATCGGGGAAGTGCGGGTCGCGCCGCCAATGACGCGAGGAGTTCTCGGGGAAGGACTCGAACCCTCATTCTCTGGACCAAAACCAGATGTCCTGCCATTGGACGACCCGAGAGGGACTACCGGGACCCAACCTTACCCGAGGTCACCACGCCGTCAGAGGTAGGTTCCGGTTCGGGGTCAGCCGGTGGCGGGGAGGAGAGCGAGGTATTGGCTGCGCTGGATCGGGGTCGGGATCGGCCCGTCCGGTCCCGCCACCCGCGTCTTGCGAACACCGCCGACTTCGACGGAAACGGCGCCGAACGACTTGTTGGGCACGTTCGAATCGATCGCGTCGAGCAACTGGGCGAGGACCATCGCCTGACGCAGCGCCGGCAGATCATCGAAGGTGGCATTGAAGGACAGTGCGTACCCGTTGCCCTCGTCGCGGAACTCCGGCTCGACTCCCCGCACGTCCGACATCAGCGTCGTTTCCGAGGGCAGCGGTCCGCTGACAAGCGCGGTGATCAGCTGTTCGGTCCATTCCAGCGGGTCAGAGGCGTCGGTGAGGCCGGTGACCTGGCGCTCCACCGGGACGAGTCGACCGTTTTGCACGAGCAGGATGCGGATGCTTCGCTGGCGCCGATCGAGCGTGGTGCAGAGTTCGAGCGTGAGCGGCTCGCGTGCATCGATCACGGCGCCGTTGGGATCACGAACGGCGCTGATCCGAGAGCCACCGTCGAAGAGCTGGACGGACCGCACCGTCCGGCCATCGATGAGTGTGTAGAGCATCTGACACAGCGGAAACGCGTTCTCGGCGATGTCGCGGCCGGTTGCGACATCGATGGACAGCGTGCCGTCCGAGAAGCGGATCGCCACGAACTTCCAAGACGCCAAATACTCGGAATCGACGGCGTTGCCGTCGTCGGGGAGCGGGCCTCGCTGCAGCTGGCCGAGGAGCGCCTGGGAGACCACGAGCGGACTGTCGGAAAGAAGGACTTCGCGCGAGCGCGGAAACAGGCTGTCCTCACTGCGGAAGTACACGTTGCGCTGTTGGACAGGGGTCTGCAGTCGTTCGACCGCGGCACGATCGCCGAGCTCCCCCGGTCGGTCGGTCGGCGCCACAGCACACGACGCAAGCATCCCCGCGGCCCCCAAGAGCGCGATCGTCCGCCGAACGAACTTCACGGTTCCACCAGCTCGGCGCAGAATCGCGCTCCTCCACCCGGCCGCTCCTCGACCCACGCGCGGCCCCCGTGGAGCTGCGCGTGCGCCGCAACCAGCGCGAGACCAAGACCGGTTCCTTTGATGCCCGAACCCCGCTGATGGGCGGCGCCGCGGCGGAATCGCTCGAACAGCAGCTCGCGATCCTCGGCATCGATGCCTGGTCCCTGGTCCTCGACGGCAATGACGATGCGCCGGGGGGGCTCTGGCGCATCTTCGCCGAGAAGCACTTCGGACCCTGGTCCAAGGATCGTCGAGGTGCTGACGATCTCGGCCGGGACCGAGGCAGCGTCGCGAAGCTCGACGCGAACCGCCCCGTTGGCGTAGTTGGCCGCATTCTGCAGGTAGTTGGCGACGATGCGCTCAACGCGTCGCTTGTCGAGCCGGACTTCAGGATGGTGCAAACCGGATGCATCCACCATCGCCGTCGAACCCTGCAGCACGACCAACTGCTGGACGAAGGACGGAAGATCGAACACCTCGGCCACCAGTTCCGCAGCATTGGCATCGAACCGGGATATCTCCAGGAGGTCGAGGACCAGACGCCGGAAGTGCCGGGACTGGTTGCCGAGCACGTCGACGATCTTCTGGTTCCGCTCACTCAATTCGTCGCGTCCTCCCTCGAGCAGCTCAACGGCGGCCGTGAGCGCCGTGAGGGGTGTTCGCAATTCGTGGCTCACGTCGGACGCGAAGCGGGCCTCCCGCTCGATGCGGGTCTGGAGCGACGCCGCCATGTCGTTGAAGGACCTGACGAGCGGATCAAGATCGGAGTCACCGGTGAGTTCGAGCCGGGTCTCCAGTCGGCCGCTGGCAATGTCGCCCGCTGCGACCGCCACGTTCCGGAGAGGACGGACCACCCGTCGGCTCACCGAACGACCGACGACCGCGGCCCCCGCGGTCGAGGCAAGTGCGGCGAGGGTCAGCGCCCGTCCGAGGTTGCGCAGCGATGCGTCGAGATCGGCGAGCGAGGAGATCTCGTAGAACGTGGCCGACACACTCGGGAGACGGATACCGATCACCAGGCGGGACCCGCGCCCGTCGTGGCCGATCTGCCAGCCGCTGGCGGTGTCGTTGCGCGGATTGCGCGACGAAGCGTCCATGCGGCGCTTCAGCGCCACGGGCACCAACTCGATCGTGACGTCGGCGTCGTTGCTCCGGTACGTGGCTGAGCCGCTCTGGACCAGACTCGAAGACGAGCCGGGACGGTGCTGACTGCGCAGGACCGACGACAGGCTCCGCCCGGAGCGACCGGCGAGCGCCTGCTGGGCCTCGGCCGCGTTGGTGAAGGCGAGTCGCTCGGCGGCACGACGACGCTCCGCGACGAATGAGGAGCGGGCGACCACGAACGTGAGCAGCGACACGATGACCGACACGACCAGCGCGCCGAGGGCAAGCGCGAACGTCGTGCGCGAGGCAAGGCCGAGGTGCACGCCGCGGAGGCGACGCGGCAGCAGACGGCGGAAGAACCCCGAATCGACGAGACTGCTGACGTCCTCCACCGGCGGGGTCGGCTCGGTGCGGTCCAGATACGCGCCGGGAAGGATCGAACCGCCACGATTCACCCCGACGGGCGCGCCGAGCGCAACGGAAGGCAACGGTGCGTGCGGCGATGTGCGGGAGGGGCGCCCGTCCGTCGGACCCGCCTCGCTGGTCGCCGGCGACGACGCCGATTCGGCGCTCAGCGGCTCAGCCACCGGGCGGGACCAGGCGGTAGCCGAGCCCTCGGACGGTCGCGATGAGGGTCGGTTCGGCAGGATCGTCTTCGACCTTGGTCCGTAGACGCCGGACGTGGGCGTCCACGAGGCGGCCGTCGGCCAGTGCGTCGTGATGCCACACTTCGGCCAGGAGCGCTTCCCGGGAGAAGACCTTTCCGGCGTTCTGGGCCAGGAACAGGAGGAACCGGAACTCGGTTCGGGTCAGCTTCAGGTCGACTCCGCCCTTGCGCGCCCGACCTTCGTCTTCGCGGATCTCCACGTCGCCGAACACCAGTCCACGTGTGCTGCCACCGGCCGAGGACCGCGCCGGTTGCGCTCGCCGAAGGTGCGCACGGATGCGTGCCGCCAACTCCTTCGGCTGATAGGGCTTGGTGACGTAGTCGTCGGCGCCCGCTTCGAGGCCGGCCACGACGTCGAAGCTCGACTCCTGGGCGGTGACGACGATGATCGGCACGTCGCTCGTCTGGCGGATCGCCCGGCAGATGTCGAACCCGCTCATGTCGGGAAGCTTCAGGTCGACGAGCACGAGCAGCGGCTTGTCGGCGGCAAACGCGGCGAGACCGTCGGCGCCATTCGCCGCTTCCGACACGTCGTATCCCTCGTCCTCGAGGTGCAGGCGCAGCGTGAAACGTACGTCGTCGTCATCTTCGATGGTGAGCAGGCGGGTGCGCACGTACTCCAGTCTGGTCGCTCGCCGGGGTGTCGACGACGATTGTGGGGCGCCCAGAGCGCGAAGACGCCCTTCCGGCAGCCGTCGCACGCGCAGACGCCGGGGATCACGAATGACCCCCGGCGCCCTGACCCACTCTCCGAGACCCAGCGCGTGACGGCGCTGGTGCTTCTTCTTCGTCGCCGTGCAGTGCTCGATCGTTGCCGGTGTCCGGCGCAGCAGCGCTACTTCTTCTTCGCCCTGCGCTGGAAGCGCGTCCGCTTCAGCATCTTCTTGTGCTTCTTCTTACGCATGCGCTTACGGCGCTTCTTGATCAGCGATCCCATGAGGACGAAAAAGTTAGTGCATGCCGCGGGTGGGCACGAACGGGTTCACTTGACCGTGATGCGATCGGTGGCGGGCGGGGACACCGGACCCTTCTTCAGCACCGCTTCGAGGGCGTCGAGGTCGACGACACCGCCCAGGCGGTCCTTCCCCTTCACGAAGGCCGCGAAACTTGTCGCCGCCGTCGGTGAGGAAGTTGTTCGCCGTGACCCGGAAGTTCGCTTTCGGATCGAGATCCGTCCCGTTGAGCTTCACGTTCGAGACCTTCTTCCCCGTCGGGGCACTGGC
>JANMYF010000139.1:0-22897 GCA_031381685.1 Acidimicrobiia bacterium | reverse complement strand
TCGCGCCATCGTCGCGTCAGCGGTCACCCTCACCGGCGCGCCGTTCCTGCGTGGCTCGGAGCTTTCGGCCGACACGGCGGCAGGTTTCGCCGGCGCGGTCAACCTCCAGCTGACGGACGCCGGCGCCAACTCCACCGCCGCCGCCGCCGCGCTCGGTGCCGTCCGCCAGCACCTCAGCCCCGCGGCCTGTTACGGCCCGCTGACCAGCCGGCTGCTGCCCGCCCTTTGACATGCCCGCGCTCTCCGTCCTCCTCCCCGTCTACAACGGCCGCCGCTACCTCGCCGCGGCGATCGCGAGCGTCACGGCGCAAACGCACGCGGACTTCGAATTCATCATCGTCGATGACGGGTCGGACCATCCATCCCAGGTAGCTGCCCTGGCTGCTCTGGACCCGCGGATCAGAACCATTCGTCTTGACCGGAATGTGGGTGCGGCGGAGGCCGGCAATCGGGGCATAGCCTTGGCGAGGGCCCCCTTGATTGCCCACATGGACTATGACGATTGTGCTGAACCCACCTGGCTGGCCGAAGTGACTGCCGCGATGGACGCGGACCCGCAGCTCGGCCTGGTCGGAACCTGGGTCACCCTGATGTCCGAACATGGCGATCCGCTGGGCATAGACCGCACGCCTGAAAGCGACTTCGCGATCCGCTTCACGCTGCTCTCGCACAACCCCTTCTATCACTCGTCGACCGTCTATCGCAAAGAGCTGGTGGACCAGATTGGCGGGATCGAGGCAGGTCAGGACCTGACCCACGACCATCGGCTGTGGCGGGCAATGTTGCCGCATTGCCGCGCTCGCAACTTGCCCCGCCCGCTGTGCCGCTATCGCTACAATCCCAGAGGCATAACCGGGACATCGGATCCAGTGAACGAGCGCTCACGCTCGCGCGATATCCGCGTCGGCTTGTGGCGCGAGCTTGGGTTCGACTTCCCGATCGACGATCGCGACCTGGGCGATGCGGTTGACGATTTCCTGCGCGATCGTCCGACTCGCGATCCGATTCTGTGGGACCGGGTCGGTGCAGTGATCGAGCTCGCAATTGCCGGAACCGCATCCACGGAGCAGAGCTTTCTGCGGCCTGGTGATGAACCGCTGCGTGACCAGTTTATCCATGGCTTGCGGGAACGATTGGTGGCAGGTCCGCGGATGCCGCCCGGTCTTGTGCAGCGTCTGGACTTTGCGCTTCGCACGCGCGGTCCCAGACGGACACTTGCTGCGGCGCTTCGAAAGGGCCGTGCCTTGCTCTCGATTCCCGGGAAGCCGACTTGATGGTCCTGATTGCCCCCAGCGGCCAGGTGGCACAGGCTCCGGCGCCGCCGGATGTGGTGCCAACGGTCTGCACGCCGCCAGAGTTTTGGAACAGGCAGCTAGCGGAATGCCTAGTCTCGGCGGTAAAATGTCTCGGTACAGAATGCATCAGCGAGCCGCCTGTCGTTCGGGCCATAGAGCGGCGGATTGGCGTGCGGACTCGCTCCAATTGAAGCACCGGGAAAAACAGCTGGCAGCTGCCATGTCTGCAAGCCGAAAATGGACGTTCCACAGCGCCAGCAGGCCGCCGGAGCCGAGCAAACGTGTCAGGCTTTCGGTAAAGCGTTCGACCTGGGCAAAGGGCAGTATCGCCGCGTAGGATGAAGGGCGTTCCTCCTGCAGCCGAGCGTGCCGCAAGACCACGAGGCACGAGCCACAAGATCGGCCGGATCGCCAGAAAGCATCAACCTGATCGCTCCGTCCCCGCTTACGGCGCGCCGGGCCTTGGCAAGACTGCGCGCTTGATATCGACCCCGGTGATTTCCGCTGTCGAGACCGTCGATCGGCTGCACTGGATTGGCGAAGCACTTGCGACACGCTGATGCGGCGCCACTCGAGCGGACCCAGCAATGCGGAGCGATGACTTTGCCGTAGAGGCGGTGCCTCAGTCGCCGAACAAGCGGTGGACCTCGCGACGCCACACTGCATGGTTCAGTTCGAGGGCGACCTGGCACAACACGAAACCGTCCGGTGCTGCCTGGGCACTGCCCGCCCGTTCGAAGAACGGCTGGCGGAAATCGGCAACAGTCATTCCCCATGCCGGGCCTGGGAGAGTCTGCACGCTGACCGGCAAAAGCGGTCCGGTCACGACGTCATCTAGCACCGCCGCCATCGTGGCCAGGAGGTCGTGGCAGGGAAACTCACCGTCGTCACAAAAGGCGCCTCCAAAGCGCGCATATGTTTTGAGCGGACCGTCGCAGAACCCCGCTGCCGGGGTTCGACGTTCGGCGACGAGAGCGACCTCGGTCGCCGTAAGAGTTGCTTCATGCGTGACGTCGAGGCCGACCAGCAGCGGCGGCCCGTTCCACGCGAACGAAAGAACCCGTTGGGCGGCGATCGGATCGTGGGCGATGTTGGCCTCGGACGCCGGATAGGCGTTTCCCGGCGAGGCGAACGCTCCTCCCATCACGACGAGGCGTCGGGCCCGGGATGCGATCGCCGGGTTGCGTTCGAGCGCCGCAGCGACGGTCGAAAGGGGACCGAGGGTCACGATTGTTGCGTCGTCGGCGAAGCGATCGAAGAGCGAAGCTGCGGTCGTCACGGTGACGCCGAGCGCTGTCGGGATGTCGGCGTCGGGAAGATTCGGACCGTGCCCACAGTCGCCAAGACCGTCGAAGCCGTGGATGAAGCTGGCACGAAGGAGCTCGGGAGCCGGTCCGACTGCGCGCGCCTCTCCGGCACCGATGGGGATGTCGGTCCGGCCGGCGGCGTGCACGACGATGGCGACGTTCGCAAGCACGCGTTCCAGATCGACGTTGCCGTGCACCGTGGTGATCGCCCGGACATCGACGTCGAAGTTGGTCAGTGCCCACCACAGGGCGGCGGCATCATCGATGCCGCCGTCCGTGTCGATGATGAGCGGGATCGTCGTCACGGAACTGAGTCGCCGCTTCGGCGACTCAGCCGGCGAGATGCTTGAGCAGCGCCTTGAGTTCGTCGCCGGGACCGGCGGGCACGATGTAGCCCTCCTCGTTGCGGATCTCCGCGAAGTGGTCGCGCACATCTTCGAGGGTCAGTTCCGGGTTGTAGTAGCCCTCGGTGAGACCGATGAAGAACCGGGCGATGCGTCCCCCGGCGGCGGAGTAGATCTCGCCGGTGACCGGGCAATCCTCATGGACGAGCCACGCCACGATCGGCGACACCAGCTTCGGGTCGAGCTTCTCGGCGAGCCCGCCGAGGAGTTCCTCGGTCATGCGGGTGCGGGCGATCGGTGCAAGCGCGTTGACCTTGATGTTGGCCTTCGCTCCTTCGGCGGCGAGCACGCGGGTGAGGCCGACGAGGCCCATCTTCGCGGCGCCGTAGTTGGCCTGGCCGAAGTTGCCGAGGATGCCGGAGTTCGACGACGTGTTGACGATGCGGCCATAGCTCTGCTCACGCATGATGGGCCAGGCGGCCTTGGTCACGTTGAACGCGCCCTTGAGGTGCACGGCGAGGACGGCGTCGATCATCGCCTCGTCCATGTTGTGGAACGACTTGTCGCGCAGGATGCCGGCGTTGTTGATCACGATATCGACGCGTCCGAAGGCATCGACCGCCGCCTTGATGATTCCCGCTCCGCCCTCCATGGTTGACACCGAGTTGCCATCGGCAACGGCGACTCCGCCGAGGTCGTTGATCTCTTTGGCGGTCTTCGCTGCCGGTCCGAGGTCGCCACCGCTTCCGTCGACCGCTCCTCCGAGGTCGTTCACGACGATCTGGGCGCCCCGCGAAGCAAGGAGGAGGGCGTGCTCGCGGCCGAGTCCACCTCCGGCTCCGGTGATGACGGCAACACGGTTTTCGAACGACAGATCAGCCACGGGATTCTCCTGAGTGCGGGTAACAGCCGGAGAACGTTACCGGCCCTTCCGCGCCACCGACCAAAGGGGCGGCTCAGGAGGCGAGTCGGAGGGGCACCGGTCGGGCCGCGGGGTGGGCGGCCATCGACGCAGCGCGGGCGGCCATGACCCGTTCGAGCTCGAGCCAGGCGGTGTCGTCGGGCTGGACGGTGACCACCCGAGTAGGTGCTGGGGCGTGGGCGGCAGCCCGTCGGGGCGCTGCCGTGGGCACGCGGACGGCGCCGGAGATCTGGACCGGGGCGGTACTCGTGTTCGTGATGGTTTGCGGGGCGTTGAACATTGCGGGCTCCTCGGTCGTCGCTTGTGCTTCCCGTACCCGGCGGTCGACGTTTCAAACGGGACCCGGCGAGTTGATGCCTCCTAGAAGACCGGACGGGTGTGAGCGGCGATCGCCGACGCCATGAGCCGGTGATGAGGAAGTGTGAGCAACGTGTTGGCAGTCGACGCGAGGTCGTGCCGCTGGGCTGTTCGACGGAGACCAGACTTCGTGCCGTGGTCATCGAAGAACTCCACTTCCGCGTCATACCGAACGAACAGGACGCCTTTCTGGCGAAGGAGACCGAGGTGTGGACGGGCTTCCTGCGGACCTGCGACGGATTCGTGGACAAGCAGGTCTGGGTTGCCGAGGACGACCCGGAGTTGATCGTCGTGATGATCTGGTGGGAGACCATGGAGCAGTGGAAATCGATCACTCCCGCGCAGGTCGACGAGGTCGATGACCGAATGGGGGAGTGGGTTCGGCCGGTGGTCTTCGTCCGGGCGTTGCGGGTCGTGCGTCCCTCGGTGTCCGGGCGGACTGCCTGAGCTGCTGACGCTGTCGCCGACTACGAAGAGACGTGCGGGCTCATCAGTGCGATCGCCACCTGCGAGCCTGCCCGTGAGCTGAGCGTGGCGATCCGACGGCCCGACTGGACGGCAGCGACCGGCGGCTTGATGAGGTCACCGAAGAACGCTGCGGTTTCGTCCAGGTCCCGGCAGGTGAGCGCGATGCCGAAGAACTTCGCCGGATCGTTCGCCTTCGCCGGGTCGATGATCTCCGGCCCGACGACTTCGAGTAACACCCGCTCGTGCGGAGCGCCGTCCGGGCTGCCGAGCCAGAAGAAGGCCTGTCGCATCGCCGTGCTCCCATACGCGGCTCCCTCGCGTCGGCGGCGGCATTCGATGCCGAGGTCCTCGAACGAGGACACGGTCCGGTCGAGGTCGGGTGTCATCACGACAAGGTGATCGATCGCGACGACGCCGTTCACGTGACGCGGGGCCGCCGGCGGCGCGACGGGCGTCGCGTCGCCCAGCGTCACGGATCCGGTGAGCAGCCCGTCGATCCGCTCGGGGAGCGGACCGTCGTCGGCCGTCAGCATCCAGTCGGTGATCCCGCGCCCACTCGGCGACTCGGTGCCTTCGTCGGCTCCCGAACAAAGGATGGCGGTCGCGCCGACGCGCACCGCGATCCCGTCGAGGGTGAAGCCGAGCCCGGCCCAGGTACCGGGTGCATCGGAGACGGTGAGCGAGAGCAGGCGGGGCATGACTGCGACGGTAGCAATGCCGATCGTCGGCCGTCAGCGCCCTCGGATATCGGCATCCCAACGTCCCGGTCCTGGCATCCCACAACGGCCGAAAACATCGGGGCTTTGCCCCGCCAGAAACGGGGCATGTGGGATGCGCGTCGACGACAAGTGGGATTTTCGCGCTCCGTTCACCGCGCGGCTCGGACGATCCCCACCACGCGGTTGAGCCAGATCGGCACGTCGTGGACGTGGTAGCGCTGCTCCGTTGCTTCGATGCGATCCAGAAATCCCTGGTAGATGACGGCCTGTCGAGCTGCGGCAACAGGGGCAAGGAGCGCGGAGGCTCGCTCCGGCTCGCCGCCCGGGATTGTCCGTCGCCACGCCGCCGCCCAGTGGGTGGCCAACGGTCGGGTCTCGCCATCGGCTGCCGTCCGGAAGAATGCCGGCTGGTCGAGAAGGGGGTGGCCGACACCGGAATCGGCCCAGTCGATGATCGTGTTCGTCGACCCGTCCCCACGGACGTTCCCGGGATGGAAGTCGCCGTGGACGAGTCCGTCGCCGATCCCGCACTCGGCGATCGCGGCAAATCGGGCCGGGAGCTCCGCCACGAACGCCCGCAGCTCTCGCGCAGTCGCTCCGTCGAGATCGAGGGCGCGACGCTCGACGAGTCGGGAGATCGAGTCGGTCAACGAGGCGCCGCGCCAGTCGGGAAGACCGAGCGGTGTGAGCTCATCGCTTCGGCCGAGCCACTGCCGCTGGAGATCGACGAGAGCGTCGATCATCGCGAATCGTTCTTCGAGCCCGGCGTCGTATCGGTCAGACCCGGCGATGTCGGCGAGGAGCAGTCGAGTGCTCGCGCGGCCGAGAAGCGACGGAACCGCGGTGCGCTCCCCGCCCGACCGCTCGTTCCTCTCGGCTACTGCGGCGATCACCGCCCCCTCGTGAGCGAAGAAGGGCGGGCCGACCTTCAGCCACACATTGCCCGAGCGGGTCGGCAGCGACCAGATGCTCGACAGGTTCCAGGTCCGGTGCTGCGTCGGCCTCCCGACCGGGGATTTGTTCTGCGCGCGTAGGACCTGCTCGGCCCAGGCGATGTCGGCATGTGGCCCACCCACCTCTGCGTAGGCCGCACGATGCTCGTCGTGCAGAAGTTCGCCCTCCCATGCCCGCAGCTCTCTCGGCACCGAGGCGAGGTCGACCTGCGCCAGATACGTGACCTCGCCACCGTGGGGCAGATCCCGTTCGGTCCACAGCAACCGGAGGACAACAGCATCGACCTCGTACAAGCGCCGCGCCTCCTTGATGACCGGTGCGACGTCCATCCACCACGGCGTGTCGACCGGGAACGGGTCGAGCGCTCCGAGGATCGTCCCGTCAGCGTCGACGAGAACCAGACTGACGATCCGCTCCGGGTGGTCGTCGGGCGTGGTCACCGTGAGGACTCCACCGGCTGGCCGGACCCGCGCTCAGCCCAGATGCTTCCAGGTGTTCCAGTACGTCACCTCCTCGGCGGGCCTCCGCTCGGCGACGCGGAAGTCGTCTCCGGTGTAGAAGGCCGTCGGGATGAGGCACAGCTGCGTGACGGTTTCGGGGATCCCGAGGAGCTCGCCGACCTCGCGTTCGTGACGGAGATGCAGCGTCGTCCACGCCGTACCGAGGCCCCGGGCGCGAGCGGCGAGCATGAAGCTCCACACGGCCGGGAGCGCAGAGCCCCACCAGCCGGCTCCGGTGCCGAAGCCGTCGTCACCAGGAGCGCCGAGGGCGCACGGGATCACGTGAACGGGTACCTCGGCGAGGTGTTGCGCCAGGTAGTCGCTCGAGCTCATGATGCGACCGGAGGTCGTGTTGTCGGGCGTTCGCGTGGCAACGGCATGGCGCTGCTTCTCGATGTAGGGCGCGTAGGCCCGCTGGTACGCGTCGGCGATCGCCGCCCGCTTGTCCGCGTCGTCGACTACGAGCCACCGCCATTTCTGGTAGTTGCCACCGGCCGGCGCCTGCGTGGCGATGCGGATGCAGTCCACCAACAGCTCCCGGGGTACGGGGCGGGTGAGATCGAGTCGTTTGCGCACGGCCCGGGTGGTCGTGAGGAGATGGTCCACCTGCGAGAGATCGAACGTCATGTCAGCAAGGTATCGGTTCCGGCAAGGACCGGCCCGATCGTCGGTGCAGAGCATTCCCGCCTCGACTGAAGGCCTCATGCCCGGCAGAAGGCGACCTTGGTCCTGACGACGTCGGGACCAAGGGGAAGGGCACAACCTCAGGCAACGGGCCAGACTGGAGCGATGACGATCAAGGTGTTTCTCCTCGATGACCACGAGATCGTTCGCCGCGGTCTGGCCGAACTCATCAACTCCGAAGACGACATGGTCGTGTGCGGGGAGGCGGGCCGCGTCGACGAGACGCTCCATCGCATCGCGGCGACCTCCCCCGATGTGGCCGTCCTCGACTACCAGTTGCCCGACGGCAACGGTGTGGAGGTGTGCCGGGAGATCCGCGATCTCCATCCGAACGTCGCCAGCCTGATGCTCACGGCCTTCTCCGACGATGACGCCCTGTTCTCGGCGATCATGGCCGGCGCCCGTGGCTACGTCCTCAAGCAGATCCGCGGCAACGACCTCGTTGACTCGATCCGTCGGGTTGCTCGCGGCGAGCAGTTGCTCGATCCGGCCGTCACCTCCCGGGTTCTCGACCGACTTCGGACTCCGCCGAAATCGGAACCGGATCCACTCGAATCGCTCTCGCCGCAGGAACGACAGATCCTCACGCTGATCGCCGAAGGCCTCACGAACCGTCAAATCGGCGAGCGGCTGTTCCTCTCGGAGAAGACGGTGAAGAACTACGTGTCGTCGGTTCTCGCCAAACTCGGAATGGAGCGTCGGACCGAGGCGGCGGTGTTCGCCGCCCGTCTCGCCGACAAGCGGGCCGCCGAGGCCGACCACTGACCGTCGCGCGTTCGTATTCTGCTCGCGCCGTGCGACCGGAACCGGATTCTGTCACCGAGCGCGGTGTTTGCAAGACGTTCCTCTCCACCCCAGTTCGACAGGACCACTAGGGTCGTTTCTCGGCTGGAGATCCGGGGGCTGGGGATGAAGAGCAACGAGATCGGCGAAGCACCGCCGCCACACGATGCGGGGTTGGACTCGCGTCTCAGCGCGGCGGTCGTTTGGCAGGCGCTGGAGCAGGCGCCCGATGCGATGATCGTCTGTGACGGAGCCGGAATCATCCGCCATGCCAACGCCACTGCCGAATCGATGTTCGGACATCGTCGCGAGGAACTCCTCGGTCAGACAGTCGAACTGCTCGTTCCGTCGAGTTTTCGACCGACGCACGTCATCGATCGGAACCTTTTTCTTGCGGAACCGGCCAGCAGGCCGATGGGTGCTGGACTCGCCCTCACCGCCTTGCACCGCGACGGTTTCGAGATCCCGGTCGAGATCAGCCTGGCACCGGTCGTCGGCGAAGCCCGCGAATTCGTGGTCGCCGTGATTCGAGACGTCACGGAGCGCAAAGGTCTGATCGAGCAGCTCGCGGCCCAACGCGACCATCTGGCGACCATCGTCGACGCGCTCGGTGACGGCCTCATCGAAGTCGATCTGGCCCGAGGCTCGGTGTTGCTCGTCAATGACCGCTTCTGCGAGATGGTCGGCTACTCGCGAGAGGAGATCATCGCCGACGGCGCATCCGGCACGTGGTTGGCAAAGCCCGACATCGACGAACTGCTCACGCGTTCAGCGATCGGGCCAGGCCGCATCGAGGTGACGCTCCGCCACCGACGAGGTGCCAAGTTCCCGGCGGCGCTGACTCTGGCGCGGATGGAGGCCGCGGCCGAGCGGCCGACGTTCGTCGCCGTATTCCACGACCTCACGGCGGAGATCGCGGCCGCACGGGCGTTGTCGACGGCACAGGCCCGTGTCGCCGTCGCCGACGAACACGACCGGATTGCCCGCCACCTCCACGACACGGTCATCCAACGAATTTTAGCCACGGGGCTCGGCCTGCAGGGCGCAGCGGAGCGAAGCGATGTGCGTGAGCGGATCGAGCGGGCCGTCATCGGCATCGACGAAGCCATCCGTGACCTGCGGACGTCGATCTTCACCCTTCGCCAACCGGTGATCGACATGGGGGTATCGGATTCCATTCGCACCACCGCTGAAGAGGCCCGTCGGATCCTCGACTGCCCGTTGCTCGTCGAGATCTCGCCCGACATCGATCGTCAGGTCCCCCCGACGCTGCGGGGCGACCTCGTGGCGGTCGTCCGGGAATCGCTGACCAACGTCGCGAAGCACGCGGCAGCGCGAACCGTTGCGCTGACCGTCGGCGTCGAGGGCGGTCACCTCATGGTGCACGTCAAAGACGATGGTGTCGGCTTCGCCGCCGGCAGCATCGTCTCGGGGCAGGGTCTGCGCAACCTCAAGGAACGGGCCGAGAGCCTGGGTGGGACCTGCGAACTGTCGACGGCTCCGGGAAACGGCACCCGTATCGTGTGGAGCCTTCCACTGTCGACATGACGTCGGCCCCCGGAACAAGCCCAGGGAGATCGACCCGGGGATTGCCTACGACCGCACCACCATCACCGGCACGGTCGCATGGTGAATGACCCGCATGGTCGTCGAGGCGATCATCGAGTGGGTATGGCGCGAACCATGGGTGGCCATGCAGATCATCGAAGAGGGATGCTCGCGGGCACGGTCGCAGATGACGGTTGCCTTGTGCAGGGCGGTTCCGTGGAGCACGTCCCACGTGATGGGTGGCAGCGACGCATGCTCGAGCGAACTGCTCACTTGCTCCAGGTACGCGGCCTCCTCGACATCGTCCCCGAGACTGCTCACGACGGCCGCTTCCTTCGGGCTGATCACCTGCACCAGGTCCAGCGTCGCCCCGGTCGCCGACGCCCAACCCGTCGCAGTCTCCAACACCGTCTCGGCGGCATGGGACGCGTCGAGAGGGACGACAAGATTCCTCACCGGTCCGTGCCAGTCGGTAGAGACCTTGGGGCCGACGATGACCGCCGGACGCGACGCGAATCGCAGCACATCGGACGTGATCGATCCGGGGATGCCGAGCACCGTGGTCCCGCCGGCCAGCACCACGAGCGAATCCGGGGTGTTGATCAGGTCGAGGATGAATGGCGACGGATCCGTGCCGTGGTCGAGTGTGACGCGCACCGTTCGGTGCTGGATGCCGGCGGCGAGCTCATCGAGGAGCCGTCGACGGTCCGCCTCATTCCCACGGTCGTAGAGCATCGACGTGAGTTCGATACCGCATCCGAACTGAGCGGCGAGATATTCGGCGACCCGGATCGAGCGGTTGTTGGGCGGGTAGAAGCTCACCGGGACGATGATCCGGTTGAACGACGCCGCTACCGCGGGGGCCGGGGTTTCGCTTAGCGGTTCCATGTGCTCACCCTGCTCCGAAGTGACTGCGGGGTACACCCGACGAACGTCGTCGTTGTGGGGTCCGAACGGATCATCGTTGATCGTCCTTTCGTCTCGTCATTGCGTTGGTCGCAGTGAACCGAGATCGTTCACGGGCTGGTCGGGTTGCGCACCACGACGACAGGGCAGGCGGCATGCTTCACGACCTGATCAGACGTGGAGCCGAGGAGCAGACCCATGAATCCACCGTGGCCGCGGGCGCCGACGACGAGGAGGTCGGCATGTTCGGACTCCTCGATCATCGCCTTCGACGGGCTGCCAGACGTCACGACGCGTTCGATGGACTCGGCGACCTTGGCGTCGGGAACGCCGGTCGCAATCGCCGCCTCCAACGTTGCCCGGGCTTCCTCCTCGAGCGTCTGTGGCGGGATCACGAATGCCGGCTCGATGCCCCCGTAGGCATAGGAGTACTCCCAGACCGTGACGGCACGAAGCTTCGCTCCGCGCAGCGCAGCCTCGTTGACAGCCCAGCGCAACGCCTCGACGCTTCCTTCCGACCCGTCCAGACCTACCACGATCGTTTCCATGACGCTCCTCTCGTTCCACGTACTGCGTCGGCTCCCAGACTGCGGCCTGCGCCGGGGGAGCGCGAGGGGCGAGCATCCCCGAATGTCGGGACTTTGGTCACCAGTGGCACCGGCGTTCGACCGGGGCACCGCGCCAGTGCATGTGCCAGTGTCCAGGCCATGGTCCCGGTCGTGACGCAGCCAGTTGTGGCTATGGACGCGAGCACTGTTCGCGCCCGCCGGCGCCCGTCGATCAGGTTCCTCGGCGGGGCGGGAACCGTGACCGGGAGCAAGTTCCTCCTCAGCACTGCGGCCTCCACGGTACTGATCGATTGTGGCCTCTTCCAGGGGCACAAGGAGTTGCGACTGCGAAACCGTGCGGAACTGCCCTTCGACGTCGGGTCACTCGACGCGATCGTGGTCACGCACGCGCATACCGATCATCTCGGCTTCCTGCCGGCGCTCACTCGCGCCGGGCTGCATGCGTCGGTGCACATGACGCCCGGGTCGCAGGCGTTGGCGGCGGTGGTTCTTCCTGACGCCGGTCGGTTGCAGGAAGAAGACGCTGAGCACGCCAATCGCGTCGGTTCGAGCCGCCACCACCCGGCGAAGCCGCTGTTCACGGAGGACGACGCCCTGCGCTCGCTCGAGTCGATCGTGGCGACACCGTTCGGAGTGCCCGTCCGGGTTGCGTCCGACGTGACGGTGACGTTCCGGAGGAGCGGCCATATCCTCGGTTCGTCCTGGGTGCTGATCGAGATCGACGGGTTCGGCGCGATCGCGGTGAGCGGTGATCTCGGGCGGGCTCACCATCCGTTGCTGCTCCCGCCGGAACCGTTGGTGGCAGTCGAGACCGTGCTGGTCGAGTCCACGTACGGTGACCGTCTGCACGATGTCGACGACTCTGCACAGCAACTGGCCGACGCGGTGACGCGGACCGCGGCACGTGGGGGATCGATCATCGTTCCGAGCTTCGCGGTGGACCGCACCGAAGTGCTCCTGATGCACCTCCGCCAGCTGATGCGGGCAGGTGCGATTCCCGAACTCCCGGTGTTCGTCGACTCTCCCATGGCTCTGGATGCCCTGCGCGCGTATCGTCGGGCGATCGACGAACTCTGGCCGGAGATCCGGCCGGAGGCGTTCGCTGCCGACGATCCGTTCGACACCGGACAGCTGCACGAGTGCCGGACGGTCGAGGAATCGAAGGCGATCGCCAAGCTCCGGTACCCGTCGATCATCATCTCCGCATCGGGTATGGCGACCGGCGGGCGGGTGCTCCATCACCTCGTCGACCATCTTCCCGATTCGCGCGACACCGTCGTCCTTCCGGGATTTCAGGTCGCCGGCACGCGGGGCTGGCAACTCGCCAACGGCGCGCGCCAGGTGAAGATCTTCGGCGAGTACATCGACGTGCGCGCCGAGATCGTTCGCCTCGAAGGGTTCAGCGTCCATGCCGATCAGGCCGAGCTCGTCGGGTGGTTGGCCACGGCGCCCGGCCCACCGAGAACCTGCTTCGTCGTCCATGGGGAGCCCGCCGCGTCTCAGGGGCTGGCGGACGCGATCCACGACCGTCTCGGATGGCGGGCGATCATTCCGAGCGACGACGAACTCGTGCTGCTCGGTCGGCGACCGTCGAAACCGGAAGGAGTCTCACCATGACTGTCTTGACGAACCCGGACCGGGCGGCGACGGTCGCCTCGATGAAGCGGCTCTTCGAGCCGGAGTCGATCGCCGTGATCGGCGCGGGCGAGCACCCCGGGACGCCTGGCCACCAGATCGTTGCAAACCTCGCGCGATCCGACTTCCGCGGACCGGTGCTGCCGGTCAACCCTCACGCTGAGTACGTGTGCGGTCTGCCGGCGGTTCCCTCCATCGGCGATGCCCCCTATCCGGTGGACCTCGCCGTGATCGTCGTCCCCGCCGACGCGGTGGAGCACGTGGTTGCGGAGTGCGCTGCAGCGGGGGTCGGTGCGCTGGTCGTCCTCTCGGCCGGATTCGCCGAGGTGGGCGCCGAGGGCGCCGAGCGTCAGCGTCGCGTGGTCGCACTCGCCCGCCGCGGCGGGATGCGCCTCGTTGGTCCGAACTGCCTCGGCATCGCCAACATGGCACCGGACATCCGGATGAACGCGACGTTCGCCTCCGCCGAACTCCCGGCCGGTTCGGTCGCGGTCATGACGCAATCGGGGGCCATCGGCATCGCCTTGGTCGACGGACTGCGAGCTCGGGGACTTGGCGTGTCGTCGTTCGCCTCCGTCGGAAACAAGGCCGATGTGAGCGGCAACGATCTGCTCACCTACTGGGAGCAGGACTCTGCGACGCGCCAGGTCGTGCTCTACCTCGAGTCGTTCGGCAACCCTCGTGCGTTCGCCCGGATCGCCCCACAGACGGCGCTCGTGAAGCCGGTCCTGGCGATCAAGTCCGGACGAAGCGAGGTCGCCGCGGGCGCAGCAACCTCGCACACGGCGGCCCTGGCCCTGCCCGATGACACCGTCAGCGCCCTGCTCCGTCAGTCCGGTGTGTTACGCGTCGACGACGTCGAGGAGTTGCTCGATCTCTGCGTCGCGCTCGACTCGCAGCCGCTGCCGAGGGGCCGCAACGTCGCCATCGTCACCAACGCCGGGGGCCCCGGGGTTCTTGCGTCGGATGCGTGCGTGAGCGCCGGTCTGACGCCGTCGTCCTTCACCGCCGGGACCATCGCCGTTCTCGAGGCTGCACTCGGTCGATCGACGCAGCGACGGCCCGGAGAAGCCGGTCCGCTCGATCTTCGGGCGGACGCTTCCCCGCACGCGATGACCACGGTGCTCGAAGCGGTCGTCGACGATCCCGGTGCGGACGCCGTGCTGGTCGTCTTCGCCGACGTCTCCGGAGCCGACACCGCACCGTTCGTCGAGGCCATCGAGCGCGTGCAGTCGACGAAGCCGGGAAAGCCGATGCTGTGCACGTTCGTCCCGGCATCCAACATGAAGCTGGCGCCGTCGCTGGCCACGTTCTCCTACCCCGAACGGGCCGTCCGCACGCTGGCCCGTCTGGTCGAGCGCTCGGAGTGGCTGGCGGAGTACCCCGACGCACACCACGAGGCCCGCATCGACGACCCGGAGCCGATCCGACGCCTCGTGGAATCGTGCATGGCGGCATCGCCCGCGGGAGGTTGGCTGGCCGCCCCCGACGCATTCCGGTTGGTGGAACTGGCTGGCATCGACGTGGTCGCCCCACGGCACGCCGACACCGCAGACGCGGCCTGCGACGCCGCCGCCGCCATCGGGTATCCCGTGGTGCTCAAGGTCGCCGCTCCCGAGATGACGCACAAGAGTGACCAGGGAGGCGTGAAGCTCGAACTGGACAGCGAGTACGAGGTGGCATCGACGTTCGAATCGATGCACCGGCACTTCGGTACGGCGATGCGCGGGGTGCTCGTGCAGGCCCAAACCACGCCCGGGCTCGAATTGCTCGCCGGCATCGTGAGCCATCGCGAGCTCGGACCCGTCGTCGTCGTGGGGGAGGGAGGGCGGCTGGCCGAGATCCGTCACGACCGAGCCGTGCGAATGCCACCCCTGCATCGTGACGAGGCGTTGCGCCAGCTCCGGTCGCTGCGCGTCGCCCCGCTCCTCGACGGCTTTCGCGGCAGCCCCGCAGTCGACGCCGAGCTGATCGCCGACGTCCTCGTCCGGCTCGGTGAACTCGCCGAGCTCGTGCCGGAATTGGTGACCCTCGACATCAACCCGCTGATCGCCACCCCGGGCGGGGTCTGTGCCGTGGATGTGAAGGTCCGCCTCCGGGAGAATTCGCCCGGCTCGGACCTGCCGCGCCCCGGCGCCGCCCGGTGACCCACTCCCGTCGTCCTGACGGCCCACCCCTGCCACACCGACCGAGGAGGTCGACCATGGATCTGAACCGCTTCCGAACCCAGCTGACGAACGACAGGAAGCGGCTTCTTGCCGCCCAGAAGGTCCTCGAAGAGGAACAGGGCACATCCGTCGACGGGCGGCGGACGATCGATGCCGACGACGCGTCGCCCCAGGATCCGGCGGAGATCGGCGAGCAGTTCTCCGGTCGTCGTGAGGTGCTCGACGAACTCGACCACCTGGACGCGGAACTCGCCGCGGTCACGGCCGCTCTCGATCGGCTCGACGCCGGTACCTATGGACGGTGCATGGACTGCGGGCAGCCCATCGACGAAGAGCGTCTCGCCGCCCGGCCGACGGCGCGCCGATGCACGGCCGATCAGCGGCGCTTCGAGGCCGGCGGCACGGGACTCTCCAAGCGCTGAACCCGTCACCGGAGTGCGCGGGCGCGGGCTGAACGGGCAACCGACTTGGGACTATCGACCCTCGCTTGATGCAGGGCGTTCGAGCACCGTGGGGTCGTGGCCGGTTGTGTCACTCGCAGGAGGAGACAGGTATGGCAGCCGTCGAATTCGTTCACGTCACCAAGAAGTTCGAGAACGGATTCGTCGCCGTCGACGACTTCTCCCTGAGCCTGGTCGATGGCGAGCTCATGGTCCTCGTCGGGCCTTCCGGATGCGGGAAGTCGACCGCGCTGCGCATCCTCGCGGGGTTGGAGGATCCCACCGAAGGCGAGGTTCGCATCGACGGGCGCGACGTCAGCTCCAAGCCGCCGCAGGCCAGGGACATCGCCATGGTCTTCCAGAGCTACGCGCTGTATCCGCACATGACGGTGCGTGAGAACATCGAGTTCGGACTCAAGCTCCACCGCGTCGGTGAGGAAGAGGTCGAGCGTCGGATCGCGCTGGCCTCGGAGCTTCTCGGTCTCGACGAGCTCCTCGACCGCCGTCCCAAGGCGTTGTCCGGCGGCCAGCGGCAACGTGTCGCGATGGGTCGCGCGATTGTGCGCGAGCCGAAGGTGTTCTTGATGGACGAACCACTGTCGAACCTCGATGCCAAGCTCCGCGTGCACATGCGCAGCGAGATCCTCCGACTCCAGCGTCGGTTGAAGACCACGATGCTGTACGTCACCCACGACCAAGTCGAGGCCATGACGATGGGCAGCCGGGTGGCAGTGATGCGAGATGGCGCGCTGCTCCAGGTGGGAACCCCGAAGGAGATCTACAACCGGCCGTTGAACGCGTTCATCGCCGGGTTCATCGGTTCACCGTCGATGAACCTTGTCGAAGCCACGCTCGACCGGGACTCCGAGGGACGTACGTGGATGCATGTCGGTGATCAGCGGCTCCTGCTCGACCAGTCCGTTCTCGCCCCGCACCCGACACTGGAGGCCATGGTGGGAAAGGGGACCAAGGTGGTCTTCGGGGTACGACCGGAGGACCTAGAGGACGCCGCGCTCGTGGGTGCTCCGCCGGAACGCTGTCTGGAGTCCACCATCGACCTCGTCGAGGAGCTGGGCTCGCAGACCCTCGTGCACTTCGGCGTGAACGCGGTTGGCGTGAATGCCGAGGAACGCACGGATCTCGCGGAGGCCGGATCGAGCGGGATGACCTTCGTCGGAACGTTCAGCCCACGCACCGAAGTGCGCGCCGGCGAGGGTGCCCGTATCGCCGTCGACACCATGCGGCTGCACTTCTTCGACCCGGCCACGGGCGCCAGCATCTGACCGGCGTGGTCAGGCGCGTTCGCCGATGCGTCGCCACATCAAGGCGTGCACTGCGACCACCGCACTCCCTGTTGCCAACGCCAGAGCGATGACCGTGCCGGGAAGCTCGAGCGCCAGAGTGCGCCGAGCCGAGGGCCACCAGAACGTCGCCGCCGAGAGGCCTCCCATCGCCCCCACGACGGCACGCTGCAGCACGCTGTGGCTGCCGGAGAGTTCCACGACGCCCAAGCCGACAACCACGGCTGCGATGCTCGTCGCCGCCCGACCCGACGGTGTTCCCGCGGCCATCCGAACGGCTATCTCGAAGAGCAGGAACAGGCCGACCGCGGCCGCAGCACCCGCCGGCACCGCCCGTCGCAACACCCGTTCGAGGTACCCGGGACGGAACCGATCGCCGCACCGTTCTCCGGCAAGCACGAGCCCGGGAATTCCGATGGTCAGTGCCGCCGACCAAGTGAGCTGACGGGGTAGGAACGGATACGGGCGCGCCGCGATGCCGGCCACGAGGGCGGCGATCGTCGCGTAGACCACCTTGACCAGGAAGAGGTGGGCCACCCGTTCGATGCTGCCGAGCACTCGCCGGCCCTCCTCCACGAGGAGGGGAAGCGCGGTGAAGTCGCTCTCGAGCAGCACGAGGTCGGCGACCCCACGTGTCGCCGGCGCTCCGCTGGCCATGGCGATGCCGAGGTCGGCGACCTTCAGTGCGAGAACGTCGTTGACACCGTCGCCCGTCACGGCGACGACGTGGCCGGCATTCTGCAGGGCCCGCACGGCTTCGCGCTTCTGATCCGGCGACACCCTTCCGATCACCGCGTGCTCGTTCAAGCCGGCGCTCCCCTCCGTGCTGCCCACGGCGACGAGCTCGTCGAAGACGACGCCTCGTTCGGCTTTCGGAATGCCGACCCGCCGCGCCACCGCTGCCGCAGTTGCCGGATGGTCGCCCGAGAGCACCTTGATCTCGATGCCCTGACGCAACAGGTAAGCGATTGCTTCGGCCGCGCCGAGGCGGATCTGTTCCTCGAGCAGGATCAGCGCGACGGGTGTGACGTCCGCCGGGCTCGGAGGCAAGCGAGTGCTGTAGGCGACGACGAGGACACGGGTTCCGTCGGACGCATATGCGTCGGCGTGAGCGCGGTCGGCAGCATCTGAGAGGAGCAGTTCGGGAGCTCCGATCACCCAGGTTCCGCGGTCGGCGAACGACTTCGCGCTCCACCGTCGGGCGGAGGAGAACTCGATGGACGCAGTGACGTCCCAACCGGTCGGTCGAGACCGAGCTCGATGAATCGCGGCGAGCGTCGCGTCCGAGCCGGGTTCAGCTGCGTACGCCCCGAGGACGTCATCGACGAGTGCCTGCAACGCGGCACGGCCAGCGCCGTCGGGTAGATCGAGGAGCGGCGGATCATGAGTGTGCGTATTGTTCGTGGCGGAGTCGACCGGCAGGAGCTCGATGCCGGCGAGGCACATCGTCCCGTCGGTCAGGGTCCCGGTCTTGTCGAGGAGCAGCACGTCGGCACGAGCGAGGACTTCGACTGCAGACAGTTGATGGGTCAGCACACCTCGAGCCGCCAGCCGGGCGGCGGCCAGGAGGAACGACAGGCTGGTCAGCAACACCAGACCGTCGGGAACCATCGCACCCATCGCCGCCGCGGCGTCGACGAACGCGTCCTGCCACGAAGCGTCTCGGCGGAACTCACCCCACAGGAGAAGCGGGCCGACCACGGCGAGGGCGACGATGATCGCGACGATCAGGCGATTCGTGTCGTCCATGAGTGACGAACGGGTGCGTCGGAGACGGCGCACATCAGCGGTGAGCCGGTTCGCGTAGGCCGCCGGGCCGACGTCGGTCACGGCCACCGTTCCCGTTCCTGCGACGACGATGCTTCCGGAGAGCAGCGTGTCACCGGGAGCCTTCACCACGGGTTGCGACTCGCCGGACAGCAGCGACTCGTCCACCTCCAGACCGTCAGACAGCACCCGGCCGTCGGCCGGGACCTGGTCGCCGGATCGCAGGCACATCACATCGCCGGGGGCCAGGTCCTCGATGCGGATCTCGATCGTCCCGCCGTCGCGCTGCAGCCGAACCGTTGGCGCATGAAGCACGCTCAGCCGCTCGAGCGTTCGTCGCGCCCGTACCTCCTGGGCGATGCCGATGGTCGAGTTGAGGACGACGAACAGTCCGATGAGGGTGTCCGGCCAGCGCCGAGTCGCGGCCACCATCACCGTCAGCGTGGCCAGAAGAGCGTTGTAGGGAGTGAGGAGGTTGGCCCGGATGATGTGCCGGAGCGGCCGCCATGAGCTCGGCGTCGCTGACGCCTTGGCGAGCCCAGTCATCGACGGCGAAGCAGCCGACGGGAGGAAGCCATGGGTCAGGTCTAGTACGACGGCGCGAGGGCCTCCTTGTCGCAGAGAGCGCACCTTGGGGACTTTGGTCCCGGCGTACAAGGGATCGCGGCCCTGTTGGGCGGGGACCTCCGTTCGGCACACTCGTTTCTGATGAATGCCACCGCAGCCCTGGTCGATCTCGATGTCCGCTCGATCGATCTTCCCTCACTCGAAGAGGTGCGGCGGGCCATTCCCGAGCGTTGCTATGAGCGGAGGATGGGCCACGGTCTCGCCCTCGTCCTCGTCGACCTGATGGTCTACGCCGTTGCTGTCGCCGTAGCGATCCGGTCGACGTCGTGGGTGCTCGGTGCCGTGATGGCGGTGGTCACCGGGCTGGTCGTCAGTGCACTCTTCGTGCTCGGCCACGATGCTGCCCACGACGCGCTCCTACCGAGCAAGCCTTTGAACCGGATCGTTGCGCTCGTCCTGATGCTGCCCTCTCTGCACGTGCGCGACGGCTGGGTGTTCGGACACAACCGGGTGCACCACGGGTTCACCGTTCGCCGCGGCATGGACTTCGTGTGGCACCCGTCGACGCCGGAGGAGTTCGCGGTGATGTCGCGTGCCCGTCGTCTCATGCATCGCCTCGAATGGTCGTGGGCCGGGGCTGGGGTCTACTACCTCCGCCATGTCTGGTGGTCGAAGATGATCCGCTTCACGCCGCCCGGGAAGTCCGCTCCGGGTGTTCCTCGCGACCGCCGGATCGTCGTCGGCTTCTTTGCCACCGTCACCGCCGCCACCCTGACGCTGGGATGGCGACAGGATCCGAGCATCGTCAGCGCGCTCTGGATGTGGGCAAGGGTCCTGGTGATCCCATTCCTGGTGTTCTCCTGGGTGATCGGGGCGACAGTGCACATCCACCACGTGCAGAGCGATTTGCAGTGGTACGAGGGCAAGGAGTGGACCCGTTCGAAGGCCCAGCTCGTCGGCACCACGGTCATGCGCGCTCCATGGCTCGTCGACGTCGGCCTGCACCACATCTTCATCCACGTACCCCACCACGTCGACGCCCGCATCCCGTGCTACGAGTTGTTGCATGCGTCCGCAGCCATCGACGCGGCCTTTCCCGGTATCGTCACCGAGCGTCGATTCCATCTGCGCGATTACCTTCGCGCGACTCGCGACTGCAAGCTCTTCGACTTCACGACGGGCCGTTGGGTCCGTTACCCCGGCACGGTCTGATCCAGACCTCCTCCCGCCCCGGGCGTGACGTCGGTCGGCCGAGGGTCAGCTGTGGCGGGCACCATACGTGCGGACCGCCTGCTGGATGACCCGGACATAGTTGGCGCGCTCGTAGGCATCGGGGTCGGGCACGTTGGCGACGGCCATCGATCCCCGGAGCTGGCTCACCGACTCGTACTCGTTGTCGGTCATCCACGACGACAGCCCGCCCCGGAGCGTGGCGAGATGACCGGGGCCGTGGCGGAGGAGCGACGCAGTGGTCATCACCGCCGTGGCGCCGACGAGGAGCGACTTCACGACGTCGGCCGGTTCGTGGACACCCCCCGACAGGGCGAGGTCGGCTTCGACGGCTCCGCTGAGCAGAGCCGTCCAGCGAAGCGGGAGCCGGAGGTCCGCGGACGTGGACAGATCGAGGCTCGGCCGGACCGAGAGCGTCTCGAGGTCGATGTCGGGTTGATAGAAGCGATTGAAGAGCACCAGCCCGTTCGCACCGGCCTCAACGAGGCGGCGCACGAACGCCGGCAGGGCGCTGAAGTACGGCCCGATCTTCACGGCCAGGGGAACGGTCACGCGGGCGCGGACGGCTTCGACGAGATCGAGGATGGCATCCTCGACGGATTGGGCGGTGTCGGCCGGGTCGGCGGCCACTCGGTAGACGTTGAGTTCCAGGGCGTCGGCGCCGGCGTCGCCCAACTCCGTGGCGTGGCGGATCCAGCCGGACGTGGTCGTGCCGTTGACGCTGGCCACGACCGGAATGTGCAGCGCCGCCTTGGCGTCGGTGACGAGGCGGATGTGTCGCTGGGCAACGTCGAGCGAATCGAGCGGCATCGGGGCGTGCGGCACCGACTCGGCGTGGACCAGCGAACCGAGGCCGCTGGCGGCAAGGATGAACGACGTCTCCCGGTCGGCGTCCTCCTCGAACAGTGAGGGGAGAACGACCGCTGCCGCCCCGCCATCCTCGAGGGCGTGCAACGAGTCCACCGATCCGGTCAGCGGACTCGACGAGGCCACGATGGGGTGGGCGAGACGAAGCCCGAGGTAGGTGGTCGACAGGTCGACGCTCATTGCGGTGTCTCCTCGTTGGCGTTGTCGTCGATGAAGGTGCCGGGCACCGAGCGTTCGATCCGAGCCAGTTGTTCGTAGTAGCGCCAGCGTTCGTCGATGTCGGACTGGGCCAGCGCGGCGAGCTCGGCGGCCGCAGCCGGATCGGAGCGGCGCAGTGTGGCGAATCGGGTTTCGGCATCCATGAACACCTGGACGGGAAGCGTCGGTGCCTTGCTGTCGAGATGGAACGGCGTGAGGTGCTCTTCGACGCCTGGTTGGTAGCGGTAGAGCGGCCAGTACCCCGACTTCACCGCGTCCTTCTGGTGCGACATCGACGTGCGCATGTCGATGCCGTGGGCGATGCACGTCGAGTAGGCGATGATCAGTGACGGTCCGGGCCAGGCTTCAGCTTCGGCGAACGCCTTCACCGTCTGGACGTCGTTCGCTCCGATGGCGATCTGGGCGACGTACACGTTCCCGTAGCGGCGGGCCAAGACACCGCGGTCCTTCTTCGCCCTTCGCTTGCCGCCGGCGGCGAACATGGCGACGGCTCCGCGGGGAGTGGCCTTCGAAGCCTGTCCCCCGGTGTTGGAGTACACCTCGGTGTCGAGGACGAGCACGTTGACGTCGCGGCCGGAACCGAGCACGTGATCGAGGCCGCCCGATCCGATGTCGTAGGCCCATCCGTCGCCGCCGACGATCCAGACATTTCGGCGGAGCAGTGAGCCGGTCAGAGGGGCGAGGCGCCGGGCCACTTCGCCGGCCTCGTCGTCCTGGGAGCTGAGCGCCACGAGGAGCAGGTCGAGCTCGGCGAGGAGAGCCCGCTGTTGTGCTGTGGTGGCGTCGTCGGCCGGTTGGCGAGGGTCGATCGCCAGCAGCGGTACGGCGATTGCCGGTGACAGATGAGGAGCAATCTCGGCGAGACGGCGCAGCGCACTCCGGGCGACCTCGTGCTGGCGGTCGAGGGCGACGCGCATCCCGAGGCCGAACTCGGCGTTGTCCTCGAAGAGGGAGTTCGACCAGGCCGGTCCGCGGCCGTCGCGATTCTTCGACCACGGTGTGGTCGGGAGGTTCGCGCCGTAGATCGACGAGCAGCCGGTGGCGTTCGCCACGATGCTGCGGTCGCCGAAGAGCTGGGTGAGCAACTTCAGGTAGGGCGTCTCGCCGCAGCCCGAGCATGCGCCGGAGAATTCGAACAGTGGCTCGCGGGACTGGGCTCCCTTCACCGTGCTCGGGTCGAGCAGTCCGGGCTCCACCGATTCCATCTCGAGGAAGAACGACCAGTTGCGGATCTCGGCGTCGAGGCGCCCCTCGATCGGCTCCATGTTGAGCGCCTTGTGCTTCACCTGTGATTTCGAGTGGGCGGGGCAGACGTCGACGCAGACGCCGCAACCCGTGCAGTCCTCC
>JANMYF010000084.1:0-5123 GCA_031381685.1 Acidimicrobiia bacterium | reverse complement strand
CACCCGACCACCCACCACAACCACAACAACCCGGCCACCCACCACAACCACCCGACCACCCACCACAACCACCACAGCCGCACCCACCACCACCACGACGGCCGCGACCACCACCACCACAACGGCCGCGACCACACCGCCGTCTACGTCGACGACGGAACCGCCAACGACAACCACCGAAGCGGTGCGCTCGTTCGTGGATCCGCTTCTCGTACCGAACACCGAACCCCCCAAGTCGGTCCCATCTCCTCAGGACCTGCCACCGACGCCGACCTTCTTCCCCACGACGACGATTGGCTCGACGACCCGCGACTCGGCGCCATCGCTCCCGCAATCCATTCGCGACGTCACCGGGTTCGTGTTCATCGATATCGACGGCGACGGGCGCCGCTCGGTGCACGAAACCACTTCAGCGGGCGCGTTCGTCACGATCACGTTGCCGGACGGCAATCGCCGAACCGTCGTCACCGACGAACAGGGCCGCTACAGGTTCCCTGATCTGCCGACCGGGCGCGTAACAATCGAGGTCTTCTCCAAGGGTCTGAGACAGGCGTGGACGGTCGAGGTGCTGGGCGTCACGACCCGCCTTGACGTCCCAGTCGCGGTTGAGCCGACGACGCTCGCGTTCACTGGGCGACAGTCACGAACCGAACTCGCGGTTGCCGTCCTGCTGGTCGTCCTAGGTTCAGCACTTGTTTCCGGCGGTCGCCGACGCAGGGATTCGACCACTCCCTAGGCCCCGTCGCGCTGGCGTCGTCTTCTGACGACCACCGAATCACGCGGCTCGGCGCGGGTAGTGTCACCGTCGGAGAGCGAGCCACGAGTCATCCGACACAGCGAACAACCACCGGTGAGCATCTCCGAAGGATCGCTCCGAATGTTCTCCGAAATCCCCGTCCTCGATCTCCGCGACTGGAAAGCGCCGAGGTCGCCTGACCAACGCAAACGTTTCGCGGCAGAGCTGCTGAAGGTCTCGCATCGGGTCGGATTCCTGCTCCTCACCGGGCACGGTGTCGAGCAGACGTTCTTCGACCGCTATTTCCGGGCGCTCGATGAGTTCTTCGCTCTTCCGGACGACGTGAAAGCACGAATCGACAAGTTCGAGTCACCCCACTTCCGCGGATGGGAACGCGTTGGCGCAGAGCTGACCGACAACCGGGTGGACTATCGCGAGCAGCTGGATCTCTGCACTGCATATGATCCGTACGCATACGATATCGACCCGCCGTTTCTCCGACTTGACGGCCCCAACCAGTGGCTCGACGAAGCGACCATCCCGGGATTCCGCGCTCTCGTCGAGGACTTCATGTCGACGATGGGCGCGATCGCCGATCAGTTGATGTCAGCGCTCTCGTCGGCATTCGGCCTCGCCGAGGATCATCTCCAGAACGTGTTCGGCGAACGGCCGATGTCGCTCGCCAAGCTCATCCGTTACCCGCAAACGCCAGAAGGACAGTGCGGGGTCAATGCTCACCACGACGCCGGCTTCGTCACCGTGCTGGTGCAGCACCGGGTCGGCGGCCTGCAGGCCCTCAATCCGGCAGGTGAGTGGATCGAGGTACCCGTCGTGCCCGGCACGCTCGTGATCAACCTCGGCGAGATGCTCCAGGAGATCAGCGGGAACTACGTGGTCGCCACCACGCACCGAGTCATCGCAACCCAACCTCGTTTCTCCTCGGCGTACTTCCACGGCCCTGACCTGCGGACGCGCCTCGACCAACTACCGCTCGCGCCTGCGTTCGCGGAGGCCGTTCGGAACAGCCCAAGGCATGCCAACGCCGGCTTCATGGCCAAACGTGATGAGCTCCTCGCCGGAAATTCGGGGCAGGCGAGCACAGGAACGGGCGTCTATGGGCAGCAACTCTGGAACTATTACGCCCGGAGCTACCCGGCCAACATGGCCCGGCATCACGCCGACGCCGTCTCCCGATGACGCCAGAGGTACGCCGTCCCGGCGGGCGGGCATAGGTTGCTCGAATGGAGCTTGGATCGATCGACGACGGTGAACGTTGGATTGGTGAGGTGATCGACGGAGCCATGCCACCGCACAAGACGTTTCGAGATGTCGAGTTCGCCGATTGCGAGTTCCGCATCAAATCATCAGATCTCCCGTGGTCACCGGTGGAATGCGTGTTCGACCGATGCCGATTCGTGGGAAACGACCTGTCGATGTCGAAGTGGACGGACTGCACCATCCGCGACACGACCTTTCAGGACTGCCGCCTCACCGGCGCCGACTTCTCGGTCGCCACCTGGTCGGCGTATTCCGCGACCTCACCGAACACCTTCGACCGCTGCGACCTCAGCTACGCGAACTTCGCGAGGTCGCGCCTCGGCGCGATCCGGGTGTCGGAATGCCGAGCACTCGAGGCCGAGTTCCTGGAGGCGGATCTCACCGGTGCGGTGTTCCACGAAACCGACCTCGCCCGGGCCGGATTTGCCGGGACCAACCTGACGAACTCCGACTTCCGCACAGCGTTCGGGTTCATCATCAACCCGCTGACGGCGAGGCTCCGCGGTGCCCGCTTCTCCTCCAGTTCTCTCGTCGGTCTGGTCGTCGGCTTCGGCATCGAAATCGACTGATCCCGAGCCAGTATCGAAATCGGTAGGACGCGGATGACCGATCCCTCCAGCAACGGGCGCCGAGCGCCGGACGCGCAGGCCAACGACGCGTGTGGTTGACGGTCTAGTCGGCGTAGTGCTCGAACTTTCGGGTACCAATGATCAACGCGGCGGCGGCACACACGAACACGACCGTGACACCCCGTCCGACGGCGAACGTGGTGAGGTTGCCGCGAAACAAATCGCGCGCCGCATCGACGGCGTGCTTGAGCGGATTGATGTTCGCCACCCGCTGCAACCACTTCGGTCCGAGCGACAGTGGAAGCAACATGCCGGAGAGCAACAGGATCGGCACGGTCACGAAGTTGAGCAGGCCGGCGAGGGCATCCTCGTTGCCCAGGATCATGCTGACGGTGTAGGACAACGACGCGAACGTGATCCCGACGCCGAGCAGCACGAGGACCCCGAGGATTGCCGATGGACGGAGGTTCAGTCCCATCGGCCACGACACGAGCGTGATGACCGTTGCCTGGAACACGAGCGCAACGAGGTTGGCGAGAACTCGCCCGATGAGCAGTGCACTCCGACGGACGGGGGTAACGAGCATGCGCTCGATAACACCTTCGCGGAGCTCCGATACCAGCCCGAAGCCGGCGAATGCCGTGCCGAAGAGAGCAAGTTGCATCAGAAGGCCCGGCACGAAGATGTCGTAGGCGCTACCGCCGTTGAGGCGGTTCGACCCGATCGTTCGCGTGAGGAGCGGCGCATAGAACAGCAGATAGAAGAGCGGTTGCACCAAGGTGACCACGACCCACACGGGATTGCGGAGCACCTGGGTGATCGATCGAAGGAAGACGGTGCGGACGTCATGGAACAAGGCGATGGTCCTTTGTGCGATCAGCGGAATCACGCGGCCGTGTCGCGAAGCGAACGGCCGGTATGGCGGAGGAAGACGTCGTCCAGGGTCGGTCTGGCGGTGGAGAGCGAGGTTGTCTCGATCCCCGCGTCGTCGAGGAGTCGCAGGAGCGGGCCAACCGTCGAGTCACCGCGTCCCACCGTGAGGCGGAGCGCATCCTCGCCGAATCGCTCGATGTGGCTCGCCAGGCCACTCATGCGGATCACGCCATCGGCGGCTGACGGATCGGGCAGGTGCAGCGTGATCACGTCGCCACCGACTTCGGCCTTCAGCACATCGGCCGTTCCTTCTGCGACGATCCGACCGTGATCGACGATGGCGAGTCGGTCGCACAGCGCATCGGCTTCGTCGAGATAGTGCGTCGTGATGAGCACGGTGGTCCCCTCGGCTCGGAGTCGCCGCACCTCGTCCCACAAATTCGCCCGACTCTGCGGGTCGAGACCGGTGGTCGGCTCGTCGAGGAAGAGCAACTTCGGGGAGTGGACGAGACCGAGCGCAATGTCGACCCGGCGACGCTGACCGCCCGACAACGTCTTGATCTGCCGGTTCGCCGCAACTCCAAGCTCGAAGCGGTCGAGCAACTCGGTCACACGCTTCGTGGCCGCCTGGCGGTCCATACCGAACAACACGCCTTGGTGCACGAGCTCTCGCATCGGCGTCTCCTCGGAGTCGAGGCCACCGCTCTGCGAGACGACGCCGATCACCCGTCGGATCTCGCTCCGCTGCGTTGCCAGGGAGAACCCGGCCACCGTGGCATGCCCCCCGGAAGGTGCGAGGAGCGTCGACAGCATCTTGATGGTCGTGCTCTTTCCGGCACCGTTCGGCCCGAGCAAACCGAAGATCTCGCCGGCGTCGACGCGCAGGTTGATCCCGTCGACCGCCACGATCGGCTCCACGACGGCACCCTTCCTCTTGGTACCGGGACCCTTGGGTTGGAAGGTCTTGCGAAGTCCGACAGTTTCGATCACAGCAACGCTCCGTCAATGGACAAGGGGGATCTCACGCTAGGTCAGCACGGTGACGTCACTGCCGGGCGTCGCTCTGTTGAGCTGAACCGGCTGACACGGGTTTGCGCCTCCGATGAGCGTCGGCGCCTGAGTGCCCAACGCGCCGAAACAGTCGCCTGATCGCCGTCGGAGCGCCAATCGCCCCTCAGTGCAATTCGGCGATCAGCGCTTTCGCGATGACCGTTTTCAAGATGTCGTTCATGCCCTCGCCGATGGCCATCAGTGGGGCGTCGCGGTAAAGACGCTCGACTTCGAACTCCGTGGAGTAGCCGTAGCCACCATGGAGCCGCATCGAGTCGAGTGAGCAGGTGATGGCGACTTCCGACGCAAACAGCTTCGCCATGCCCGACTCCATATCTGCGCGCATACCTTTGTCCGAGCGCCACGCCGCCCACCAGGTGAGCAGTCGTGCCGCCTGGACCTGCGTGGCCATGTCGCCGAGCTTCATCTGGACAGCCTGGAAGTTGTTGATCGACTGCCCGAACGCCTCGCGGTCCTTCGTGTAGCGCAACGCCTGATCGAGCGCCGCCTGGGCGATGCCGACCGATCGCGCCGCGATGTTGACCCGGCCGATCTCCAACGCACCCAGCGCCATCTGCATGCCACGGCCCTCGTAACCGCCGAGCAGACAATCCTCG
>JANMYF010000079.1:0-2021 GCA_031381685.1 Acidimicrobiia bacterium | reverse complement strand
ATGCGACCACCTCGACCTCAGCGATCATTCCTGCGGTCATGTGAGGCGGACCCCCCTCGATCTGGGGCGGGCCGGCGTTGGGATCGGCGGCAGCCTTCTCCATTGCGGTGAGCACGTCGTCGGGCTTGGCCCCGATCGGGACGAAGCACACGAACAGGTAGCGGCCCGGCTCGTGGAGTGCCCCGTCGCCGAGGACGACGTCGCCATCGGCTCCCGGTCGGGCCACGAGTGCGAGCGCGGGCGCTCCGGGAATGAGCTTGCCGAGTTCGTCCGGTGGGAGCGCACGGAGTTCACTCAGAGGGCGGGTCTCGCCCTCGGGGAGGCGGAACGCAGTGAGCTCGTGAGCTTCCTTCGCCGAGGTGTTCGTGATCTCGATGGGTGATCCCACCTTGATGGTCCGCGGCACGCGGTCGAAGGCGTAGTCGCGCACACCGATGCTCAGGACGGGTTTCGGAGTGAGTTGCGACGCGGCGGTCGACGCAACGTCTGACGCCGCGGTCGAGGCGGTGGTGGAGGTAGCGGCGTCGTCGTTACCGCATGCAGCGAGCGCCAGGGCGACGAGGCCGACGAGGAGGTAGGAGGCACGGAGTCTCATGGCCATCCTCAGGCGGTCTGTACCGCAACGACAGCGGCGGTGTGGACGGGGCGGACAGCGGCATGAATCCCCGTGGCGGCCATCCACAGGCCGGCAAGCGCAAAGCCGCCGGCATCGAGCACCTTCGGCGCCGGCTCACCCGTGGTGTAGAGGATCGACACCACGACAAGACCGGCGAGTCCGGCGACGATCGCGGTGACGCCCAGCCAGCGTGGGAACACCCCGGTCTGCAGCGTGCGCACGCAGGCCAGCAGCAACATCACGCCGGCTGGGAGTGCGGACAGGTTCGACACCATCTGCCAGAGCCGGAAGGCGAGCAGCAGCGTCGGGTCGTCGAACCCGCCCGTGTGGTGCGCCACAACGGCTTGGAGGACGGCGCCCAGAAGACCGATCGTGACGAGCGCAGTGCCGGCGAGAGCAAAGCAGGCCGGGAGCGACGAACCGTTCCGGATCTCGGCCGATCGTAGCCGCCCGTGCACGTAGGCAAGCAGGAACCCGAACGCGAGCATCGCCAGCGCCGTCAGGAGCGCACTGGTGCCGAGGGCGTCGGCGTGACCGGCGATCTTGCTCCGAATCTCTGCGGCGCCGCTGTCGAGTGCCAGCGTGGTCGGGGCGATCGCCGACGCGGTGCCGGCAAGTACGACGAAGCCGACGCCGCCCATGGCAGCAGCTCGGTCGAAGGTCCATTCACTCATTGCATCCTCCTTGTTGGTGGTTCGCTTCGACGGTACGGATCGGTGCCTCGGCGGCGCATCGGCGCCGCCACGACTTCCGTGTACGTGCCAGCACCGATCGCGCGTTGCGAACCAGCACGATTGCCCCTCATCGGGCCGTGGAGGACACTTACGTGGTGAGTGAGTCGGTGCGACCGGTACGGCTGGCGGCGTTGCCGCTGGCGTTGTTCGTCGTAGCCGCACTCGCCGAGGCCGCCGCCGTGGCGCTGTCGTGGGGGCTCGAACCGTGGACCGACACGGCCATCTACGGCGTGTACTCCCCGGCGCTCGCCGCGGCGGGCCTGCTGGTGGCCTCGCGGCACCCGCGTTCTCCGATCGGCTGGCTGATGCTGTGGATCGGCGGTTCGAATACCGTGTTCGCCGATCTTGCCCAGGGATATGGCTTACGAGCCATTGAGCGCGGCTGGCCGGCTGGTCGGGCTGGCGAGTGGACGAGCACGAGCAGCGTCGTGATGCAGATGGCGCCGAGTTTCGTCTTGTGGCTCGTGTTTCCGACGGGCCGGCTCCTCAGCCGGGCATGGAGGAGCGTGGCGGCCGCTGGCGTGGTCGCGTCGGTGCTCGTGGTCGGGGGCTACTCGTTCAGCCACCGCGCCGACGGCGACTTCGTGGGTGGGCTGAACCCGTACACCGTCGAGTGGCTGCCCACCAGCGCGATGTGGGTCATCGGAAATGCCTTCCTCGTTCCCGCGATG
>JANMYF010000072.1:0-2236 GCA_031381685.1 Acidimicrobiia bacterium | reverse complement strand
ACGGTGATCGGCCGGACGGAACTCGGCGGCCGGATCCACACCCGACGTGAGCATGTCGATATCCGCTTCGGTGAGAAACCATTCGGTCTCATCGCAGACATCGGACGGGTGCATGCGACCACTATAGCAAACATATGTTTGTACTGCACAGAATGCAATAGATGAGAAGGGTTTCGGCGGTCCTGAGCGACGCTTCGCAACCACCCTTCGAACCGACGAACCAGTCGCGCTCACCGTTGGATACGGTTGCCCATGGACATCCCGTGGGAAGAAGTCGCTCCTCAGCTCGTGGGTCTCGCTCACCTGGCGACGGCGTCCGCCGGCGGTCGTCCGAACGTGGCGGTGGTCAGCATCCTTGTCGAGGGCAGGGTCCTGTGGCTCGGCACCAACAAGCTGTCGCAGAAGGCCAAGAACCTCGCATCCAATCCGCGGGTCTCGATGATGTGGCAGCCCGGAGCGGAGTTATACGTGCAGTGCACGGCGGACCTGACCAACGACATGGGCGAGAAACGGCGAGTGTGGGAGGGCAACCTGTTTCCGTACGACCCGGCAATGTTCTTTGGGTCGGTCGACAATCCGGACTTCCTTCTCGTGAGAATCGAGCCCCGATCGGCCACTGTGCAGTCGATGGGTGAGCACGGGCCCGCGACCCTCCGGTGGAGGGCGTAGCGGCTCGGGAGCAGGACCTATCGGAGTCCGTCTATTGACAAACAGAATCGTCAAATAGGACGATAGGCGTCGTGATCGACGTCTCGGTGATCGAGGAACCTGCGGCGGCGGCAGCGGCGCTCGATCCGATTCGGGCGTCGATCCTCCTCGCCCTCGCCGAGCCGGGCTCCGCGACGACCGTCGCCGACAGCCTCGGTCTGCCGCGGCAAAAGGTGAACTATCACGTACGGACATTGGAGGCGCATGGCCTCGTGCGAGTCGTCGAGTCTCGCCAACGACGCGGCTTGACGGAGCGAGTCATGATCGCAACAGCGAAGTCGTTCATGGTGTCGCCGGCAGCACTTGGCGCCCTCGCCGTTGAACCGGAGAAGACCGACCGTCTCTCGACGCGCTACCTGATCGCGCTCGGCGCCCGAATGGTTCGAGAGGTAGCCGAGCTCGCTCGCCGAGCGGACGCGGCGAAGCAACCGTTGGCGTCGCTCTCCATCGATACCGAGATCTGCTTCGCGTCGGCCGCCGACCGTGCGCGGTTCACGGCAGAGCTGCAGGCTTCGGTGCTCGAGCTCGCCGCGAAGTACCACCACGCCACCACCCCAACGGGCCGTTGGCACCGACTGATCGTGGCGGCGTACCCACGTCCGGCCACTCCGCCGGAGCGACCGGACAGAACAGAGAGAACACAGAGACCAGAGAGGAAGGGACCGCCGAGATGACCGACGAAAGGAAGTCCATCGACCTTCAGGTGGAGGTTCCGGGGACCCCGGAAGCGGTGTGGCCAGCAATCGCCACGGGACCGGGCATCTCCTCGTGGTACGTGCCCCACACGGTCGAAGAGCGCGAGGGCGGCGCCGCCACCGCGTCGTTCGGACCTGGACCCGAGATGCAAGTTCCCGGACGAGTGGCTGCGTGGGAGCCCCCACACCGGATCGTCTTCGACGGCGGAGACGAAACACCCGGGCTTGCCTTCGAGTGGCTCGTGGAGGCGAAAGATGGCAGCACCTGCATCGTGCGTCTGGTGAACACCGGCTTCGGATCAGGAGGTCCCTGGGACGACCAATACGACGCCATGCGCGAGGGCTGGCAGCTCTTCCTGCTCAACCTTCGCCTGCACCTCCAACACTTCCCCGGTCAGTCGGCATCGTCGATGTTGCCGACGGCGATGTGGACCGGAACGCGAGAAGCCGCGTGGGCCAAACTCACACGCGCACTTGGTATCTCGGCGAGCCCGGCGATCGGCTCACGGGTACGGCTCGGGGCCGCGGACTCACCAACCCTCGTCGGCACGATCGCCGATGCGGCATCCTGGCGTCTCGCCCTGATCGTCGAACATCCGGCGCCGGGAACCGCGATCGTGGCGGCCGAGGGGACCGGAGACCAGACAGGAGTGTCCATCTGGTCGTACCTCTACGGTGACGAGGGCCGAATCGCTATCCAACGTGACGAGCCGTTGTGGTCGGCCTGGTTGCAGGCAAACGCGTCCTGAGAACGCCGCCGCGCCCAACGCGCCGGTTCATGGGCGGTGGTTGGTGTATTGTTAGTGTATGTCTCGCACCAACATCGATCTCGA
>JANMYF010000384.1:0-8130 GCA_031381685.1 Acidimicrobiia bacterium | reverse complement strand
AACTCGACGGCGATCTCTCGTGTCCATTGGCTGGGATCGACGAAGAAGCCCTCATCGTTGAGGTCGACGGTCGTTCCTGCATACGTCGCGGTGGTCATGCTGATATCTCCTGTCGGGTGGTGGGCTCGGGACGTCGTTTGCTGCTGGTGGGCATGTCGGCGCCGATGCCCGGGATGTCATGTCCCGGTAGCAGGCCATGCCAGTAGAACCACTGGAACATGAGCTTGCCGAGATGGTTGATGCGGCTTTCCTTGAGCAGTGGCATACCGACCGGGGACGGGAAGTGGCCGGGCAGCGGCTCCGTCTCGTAGTTGAAGTCGATCAGCAGTGCTTTGCCGAATCCGGTTTCGATGAAGCAATTCGCATGGCCGTCATAGGTGGCGTCGAGTTCCTTGCCCTCGAGGAAGCGGATGATGTTCTCGACCAGCACCTCACCCTCGAAGTGGGTGACCGAACCGGCCTTCGAGGCGGGCACGTTGGTGGCGTCGCCGATGGCGAACACGTTCGGCTTCGCCTTGGACTGCAGCGTCGCCGGGTCCGTGGGGACGAAGTTGAGCTCATCGCCGAGGCCGTCCGAGCGTCCGACGAAGTCGGCCCCGCTGTGGAGCGGAATGACGACGGCCAGATCGAACGCGATCTCGCGGCCGTCGTAGCCGATCAGGATCCCCGCGGGTCCCTTGACCTCGCTGGTGTTGAACTCGGTGACGAGCTCGACGCCCTTGTCCGCCAGCAGGTTCTTCAGGGTGGCAGCCGCAACGGGTGTGGTGAAGGCGCCGTCGAGGGGCGTCACGTAGGTGAGCCGCACCTTGTCCCGGATCCCCTTCTGGGTGAAGTACCAATCGGCGAGGAAGCAGAACTCGAGCGGTGCGACCGGGCACTTGATTGGCATGTCGACGACGTTGACCACCACCCGTCCGCCATGGAACCTGTCGAGCGCCTCGGCCAGTTTCGTGGCCCCGGGGAGGTCGTAGAACGTGAACACCTTCCCGTCCCAGCCGATCTCCTCCAGACCCGGGGTTTCGCTCGTCGCCAGCGAAGCGCCGGTGGCGATCACCAGGACGTCGTAAGGGAGCATCGTCCCGTCGTCGAGCACGACAACATCTCGCGAGATGTCCACGTGATCGACCGCGTGCTCCACGAAGTCGATCCCGCGCTTGAGCTGACGGTGTCGCGGTCTGACGATCTCCTCAGCTTGCGCGAGGTCGAACGGCACGAACAGGAGTCCCGGCTGGTAGACGTGGTGGTCGTCTCGATCGACGACGGTGATCGAGAGGTCGTGCGCGTCGAAATGATGTCGTAGCCGGTTGGCCGTGAGGGTACCGCCGGTGCCGCCGCCGAGAATGACGATTCGTCTGGACATGATGGACTTCCTTTCGATGTTCAGCGTGCAGCAGAGATACCCCCTGGGGTAGGGCCGAAGGGCCCGGGAACCGGTGGCCTGTGGTCCCAGGGACGGGTCGGCCCTGCTCGGTCAGCTCGTCGGCGCCGGATGCGGCATGTTCCCCTGGTGGTCCTGTCGGGGGAGACCGGCGGCCTCGTACGCCTGGGCGGTGTCGAGCGTCTCGAGGCGGACGAGCTCGGCCACGAGTCGGTCGAGTCGGGCTTCCTCGGCCCGCAGCATCGTCTTCGCCGCCTCCTCGCATTCCTCGATGAGCTTGCGTACTTCAGTGTCGATCAACTGCCTCGTCTCCTCCGACACGGCAGCGTTACCACTCGGCTGGCCGAAGTCGACGACGTCGTCCTCGGACATGACGCTGACCGGCCCGATGGCGTCGGACATCCCCCAACGACCCACCATCCGACGCGCCAGCGCCGTCGCCACCTGAAGGTCGTCCTCGGCCCCGGTGGTGATGTCGCCGTACTTCAGATCTTCGGCCACGCGGCCGCCGAGCACACCGATGATGCGCCCGCGCAGATAGCCCTCGGTGTAGGAGTACCGGTCGCGTTCGGGGCTCTGGAAGGTCACGCCGAGCGCCCGGCCCCGGGGAATGATGGAGATCTTGCGCAAGGGGTCCGCGCCGGGCTGAAGCATGCCGAGCAGCGCATGGCCCGACTCGTGCACGGCGGTGCGCGTACGGTCCTCCAAGGTGAGCACGAGGTGACGTGCTGCGCCGAGCTGGATCCGCTCGAGTGCCTCCGACAGGTCGTCCGGGCTCACCGTCTCGTGATGCCGCCGAGCGGCCAGCAGCGCTCCCTCGTTGACCAGGTTGCAGAGATCGGCGCCGACCATGCCCGGTGTGGCGGCGGCGATGGCGCCGAGGTCGACGTCCGACGCCAGCGGCACGCTCCGCGTGTGCACCAGCAGGATGGCCTCTCGGCCCACAACGTCGGGTGGGTTGACGACAACATGGCGGTCGAAGCGTCCGGGACGGAGCAGCGCGGGGTCGAGGATCTCGGCACGGTTCGTCGCCGCCACGACGATCACGCCCTCGGCGCCGGTGAAGCCGTCCATCTCGGTGAGGATCTGGTTCAGCGTCTGCTCGCGTTCGTCGTGACCGCCGAAAGAGACCGAGCCTCCCCGGGCGCGGCCGACGGCGTCGAGTTCGTCGATGAAGATGATCGAGGGCGCGGCGGCCCGCGCCTTGTCGAAGAGATCCCGGACGCGGCTGGCGCCGACACCCACGATCATCTCGATGAACTCCGACGCCGCCATCGAGAAGAACGGCACGCCGGCCTCGCCGGCGAGGGCGCGGGCCAAGAGGGTCTTGCCGGTCCCCGGCGGGCCGGTGAGCAGCACTCCTTTGGGGATGGTTCCACCGAGATTTCGATACCGCTGCGGGTCACGCAGGAAGTCGACGATCTCACGCATCTCGTCGACCACCTCGTCGATTCCGGCGACATCGTCGAAGGTGGTGTGCGTGGTGCCGGCGACGTAGAGATCCGCCTTCGAACGGCCGATGTCACCCAGTCCGCCCATCGCCGCTGCGGAGCGGCGGAAGATGAGGTACATGACGCCGATGAGGAGGAGCGTGGGCCCGACCCCGGTGACGAGGAGGATCCAGAGGGGCTGGTCGACCTTCTCGGGCTTTGCCCCGACGGTGACCTTGTTGGCGCGGAGCAGCGCGAGGAGGTCATCGGTCGCGAACGTCGGCCGTTCGGTTCGGAACCGGATGCCGGTGACGGACTTCGCACCGGTCTCCGGTGGTCGATAGGTGACGGCCTTGCGCAACTCCCCTTCGAGGGTGGCGCCCTTCGACGACACCGACAACACGTTGCCGCGGGTCACCTCGTCGGAGAACGACGAGTACGGAAGAGTGATCCGCGAGGGCTCCTTCGCCGGCAGCAACGACGCCAGAAAGAGGTTGACCAGGAAGATCATGGCGATGAACGGGATCCATCGCATGAAGGTCGGCTTTACCGGTGGGTTCGGTGGCTTCTGGTCGGGCGCGCCCTGGCTCGGCTCGCCGGGGGACGAGGAGGCTGAGGAACGCTGTGGGGTGTCGCTCACCCGTGCTCGCCCCAGCGCAGGATCACCGCCATGGCAGCACCGTCGGGCATCGCCGCCGGCGGCACCAGGGCGATGTCCCCACGGTGGGTCAGCGTGTCGATGGCCGCACGGTTCACCAGATCATCGGCGTCACCGGCGACGAACGGCTGGGGATGCGGCCCTGAGCCGACGGTCTCCGGGAGCAGCAGTGTTTCGACGCGGCCAGCCGACGCCGCCGCAAGGATCTCGTTGACGTCCACCGATCGACGTGCGGTACCGGTCAGCTCGTTGAAGCGGTCGATCATCTTGTTCCTCGCGTGCTGAAGGTCGGCCTCCACGGCTTCCCACGCGCGCTCGTGGAGCGCCGAATCGGTGAGGAGCTCGGGATTGCCGATGACAGCCTCCTTGCACAGTCGGGGGTGGTGGTTCACCGCACGGTACCCGCTGATCTCGCGTTCCACCGCAGCCAGGACCATGGGCGCGCCCGAGGCGAAGAGCGCCGGCTCGAGCACCCGGTCGATGTGCTGGAAGTACCTCGGGTACATCTCCTTGCGCTCGTCCGGTGACGACGGCCCGCCGTACCCGACGGGCGTCGCGCCGACGTTGTCGCGGCGCTCGTACCACAGCGCGTCCTCGAGGCTCTTGGGAAGATCCGGAAGGTGGAGTTCTTCGATGCTGTGCCTCGACGCCCGGTAGAGCTTCAGGTGTTTGCGACTCATGGCGAGCACGTGGAACTCGGTGTCGGGTGTGAGCACGGGGAGTAGGGGCACGACGTCGAAGCGTTCACCCACCATGACCCGGGGGGCGACGACGCTCGGCACGTGCACGATCGTCGACCGACCCGGGGAGAGGTACAAGCCGATGCCGCCGCCACCCTGGGGCCACGGTGACGCGTCGTCGATCAGCTTCTCTGCCGGAGCGAGTAGCGCATCGGTCTGGTGAGGTCGTAACTGCTTCGCGACCTCACCACGGGCCTGGGCGACGATGTTTTTCAGATCGAGGCGGGCCTGGCGTTGGTCGTAGGCCCCGCGAGCCGCCGGTACGACGATGGAGACGCACGGTTGCTCCGCCGCCTCGAGGAGCGTGTGCAGTGTTGCCAGTGAAAGTGTTTCCATGATGTTCTCCATGAGGGGGACTGCTTCGATGAAGTGATGGGGTTGTCGAGGTCGGGCACCTCGACGGGTGGGGGGCTGACGTGACCGTCTCAGCCCGACGTTTCCGTGTCGGTGTCCTCGGCGTTCGGGTCGACCGACACATCCCACAGCTCGCTGATCCGGCGATGGAGCGTCGCCTCGACGTCGGCATCCTCCTCGGGGACGAAGCGTCGCACCACACCGATGACCGCAGGCACGAGCACCTCCGCATCGTCGACCGTGATCCCACCGCGTAGCGCCGCCGCCGCGTCGAGGCCCAGTTCCGTCTTCCAGTGCTTCGCGTTCTCGCCGATCAGGCGACGCGCGTTGATGAAGGCCCGGACGTCTTTCGGGAAGTGGCCCTCGAGCTGCTCACGCTCATCCGGTGGGATCTGGTTCATCACGGCGTTCAGCGTTCCGCGAACGGCGGAGACGGCGGGTTCCCCGCTGATGCCGATGGACTCAGCGGCGCCGAGTAGGGCGGTGAGCATCTCCGATCGCGGCGCATGTGCGTGGCCGTCCGACGGACGGGAATCCCCTGGGAGGAGGCCGACATGCAGGTGCGACTCAACCACGCTCACACCGGGTAGCCGGGCCACCGCGTCCTCGATCTGTTCAGCTTGGTGGACCGATCCCACATCACCATGGAGGAGCACAACGGTTCCTTCGGCCATGACGTGGATGCGGGGAAGGTCGAGTTCCTTCACCAGCGGTCCGAGCTCGGTCCGTACACGGTCCGCGAGATCGGCGCCCTCCGGGTGGTCGACCACCGGTTTGATGGTGGTGACCGTGAGGACGCCGCTGACGGTGCCGACGATAAGCGTGCGGAGCTTCTTCTCGTTCATCTCGACCCTCCTGGGCGCCTGGCACTTCGGAACCCCTGGCCCACCTCGACCCTGCACCGCGGAGTCATGCCTCCAACAGGGCCGTTGGGCTCTACCGCAGTCGGCCGAACGGTCCCCCCTCGACCTGAGCCCGCGACAGGGCGGCCGAGCGGCCGACACGGGGACCTCGTCCTGGTGAAGAGCAGCCGGGGATGAGCGGCCCTCCGAAGAGTGTTCCGAGCGCCCTCATCGCTGTCGGCGTGCGCTTCGGTCTCGGGTTGTTCGACCTGATCACCGGCCTGCTCGCTGGTGCCGCAAGGTCAATCGGCCACCGACTTCGGCAACGTGACGACTACTGGCGGGCGGCCGCGTCGAGGGTTTGTCCGTCTGCTCGTTTTGCTCGACATGCCCTTCACGAGGAGGTAGCCGATCATCCAGAGTTCGCCGAGGGTGGACGGTACGAGCAGCGCGTCCGCGACGCCGTTCGCATTGGGGAGCAGCACGATCATGAAGGCGTTGAGCACGTATCCGAGGCCGCCGACGACAAGTAGCCATCCGAGTGGTCGAGGCATGGCCGATCGTAGGACCAACCAGCCCATCGGGAGCAGCCACAGGCCAAAGAACACGCCGCCGACCGTCCAGGCCGAGCCTTGGAGGCGACTGAGGAGGAAGGCGTTCTGCGCTGACGTTGCGGTCCCGTCGAGGGCGATGTCGAGTGCGGTTGCGGCGAACGCAGCAGCCGACATCAGTGCGGCAGCACCGTCGTCGGTGAACGCAGGGTCCGACGGATCGGTCGATCAGTACCCCTCCCGTCGTCGATGCAGGCATTGCCGCGTCACTTCCTCGGTTCGAGGATCACGACGGCGGTGTCGCCTGATCGGCGTGCCGCGTAGGCATCGAGGTTCTTGTCGATTTCACCCCAGCGTGCCCACAACCGATCTCGCTCCTCGCCGGTCGCCGCCCGCCCGGTGACCAGACGGGACCCGTCGCGGAGGTCGACACGCGCATGAGGATGCCCTTGGAGGTTCAGCCACCATGCCGGCTCAGCTTCGCCCCAGCCGTTCATCGCCATCGTGACCAGGTTCGGACCGTCCTCGAAGTAGCCGAACATCACGCTGCGGTCGATACCAGTCCGTCGCCCGAGCGTGGTGAGCCGCGCCACGCCGTACTTGTTCTTCTGCGGCTTCGGCTTCCACAGGCCCACATGACCGCGGGTCAGGAGGTACACCCGCCGATGGGCGAACCAGAACAGTCGGATGAACCAGCGCGGCGGGAGTTTTGCCTTCTTCTTCGATGTCGACGTGTTCATTTTCATCTCCTGTCGTCAGTGTGTGGGACTCGAGTTCGGGTGATTTGTTGCTCCGGGAGCAACAAATCATCCGAACTTGGGATCTCGGCCGCTATGACCGCGGACGGGCTTCCTGGGCGAGATGGTGCACGAACCAGCCCCGGGCGAGTTCGGCGGCTTGCCGAAGCGTTCCCGATTCCTCGAAAAGGTGGCTCGCACCCGGCACGACGGCGAGCTGAGTCAGACACCGGAGCTCCGCCTGGGCCTGGCGATTCAGGTCCAGGACTACACCGTCGAGCGAGCCCACGATCAGCAGCGTCGGTGCGGTGACCCGGGGCAGGCGCGGCCCGGCCAGATCGGGACGGCCGCCGCGTGACACAACTGCGCTGATCCGATTGTGCGAATCCCCGGCCGCCCAGAGCGCAGCAGCTGCTCCGGTGCTTGCGCCGAAGTAGCCGACGGAGATGCCGGAGCATCCGGGGCGCGAGCGCAGCCAACTGGTTGCGTCGGTCAGCCGCCGGGCCAGCAACTCGATGTCGAACACGTTGGCCCGATCAGACTCCTCGTCGCGGGTGAGGAGATCAAACAGCAGCGTGCCGAGTCCGGCGTCTTGGATCACCGAGGCGACGAACTGGTTGCGCGGGCTGTGGCGGCTGCTCCCACTCCCGTGGGCGAACAGCACGACGCCGGCGGCACCAGCGGGGACCGTCAGATGCCCGGAGAGCATCCGGCCGCCTGACGGTATCCGCACCTGCTCGTCGACCTCCCCGGGCCAGGTCCCGCCGTCGACACCTCCGTGGACGGGCGGCGACGACGCATCGGCGTGGCCGGGAGTCGGGGTGGCGGCCCGGTCGAGACATTCGATGACTTCCTCATCAGTGGTCGGTGAGAAGTCGGCATAGAACTGGCCGACGGCACGGAACTGCTCAGGCGTCTCCACGCAGACGAACTCGTCGGCGGCATCGGCCAGGCGGAGCGTCCAGTCGTGGGGTGCCACGGGCACGGCGAGCACGACGCGACTCGCTCCGTGAGCGCGGGCAACCTGACACGCGGCTTGGGCGGTGGACCCGGTGGCGATGCCGTCGTCGACCACAACCGCTGTTCGCCCCCGGAGGCTGATCCTCGGACGATCCCTACGGAACCGCAGCGCGCGACGCTCCAGCTCGGCGCGCTCGCGATGCTCCACCAGCGCCACGTCCTGCTTGGTAATCCCGGCAGAAGTGATCAGGTCATGGCTGATGACCCTTGCCCCGTCCTCGCCGATGGCTCCCATCGCCACCTCCGGTTGGAACGGGACGCCGAGTTTGCGAACAACGATCACGTCGAGAGGCGCACCGAGAGCACGCGCGACCTCCGCGGCCACGGGCACACCACCGCGCGGAAGCCCGAGCACCACGAGGTCCTTTCCCCGAAGGTGCTCGAGCTTCGCCGCGAGTCGACGGCCAGCGTCGATCCGGT
>JANMYF010000063.1:0-8890 GCA_031381685.1 Acidimicrobiia bacterium | reverse complement strand
CATCGCCGTAGGTGATGACCACCTGCGGGCGGGTCCGTCGGATCACCGCGACGAGTCGGCCCACTGCTTCGTCGAGATCGGCCTGATGGAACGATTCGGGATCGTGGTTGCCTTCGGAGTCGGCCATGCCCGAGTCGCGGTAGCCGAGCATCACCACTTCGCTGAAGCCGATGATCTCCGTCGCCTGGCGGAGTTCTTCCGCCCGCACCGCGGCGAGGTTCTCCTTGATCTCGGGGCGGTCCATCGCGGGGTTGACGATGTCACCGAGTTCACCGCCGGTGCAGCAGACGAGAACGGTATGCACGCCCTCGGCGCGGTACTTCGCCACCGTCATCGCTCCTTTCGACGACTCGTCGTCGGGATGGGCGTGGACAGTGAGCAGGCGGCGCGGTGCGGACACGGTATCCAACGCTACCTGCGCTCGACGGGTTGGAAAGTGGAGATGACCTCCACCAGCGGCGTGTTCGGGAAGAGATCGAGGCAGGTTGCCTCGACGAGTGAGTAGTTGGCGTCGAGCAGGAGACGAACGTCACGGGCAAAAGCGCCAACGTCACACGACACGAGCACCACCCGGTTCGGCCGACACGCCGCCACCGTTGCCACGCCGGCACGATCGAGACCCCGCCGGGCCGGGTCGGCGATCACGACCGGCGCCGGACCGCTGACCCGGGCCGGTCGCCAGCGCGCAACGTCGGAATCGACGACCTGTGCCTTGGGATGACGGACGAGATTGGCCCGTGCGTCGCGGCATGACGACTTCGACAGTTCGACCACGGTCACGGCGTCGAATCGGCGACCGACCGTCGCGGCGAAAAGACCGACCCCACCGTAGAGATCGATCAGTCGTTGCCCGTCCTCCGCGGGTCCTGCCGCGTCGTCGACGATTCTCACGAGCGCCTCGGCACCGACCGCGCTCGTCTGGAAGAACGATCCCGCGGAGATCTGGAACGGCACCCCGGCAATCGTCTCGCGCACGATGCTCGAAGGCTCGGTACGGGGCGCCTCACCAGGGCCACCGCCGATGAGGCGAATCGACCGGTCGCGTGAGGAGAGCCCGATCCTGACCTCGACTTCCACCACGCCTGGCGGGACTGTGGCCGACCACATCGCCGCATCCAACGACGGATCAAGGACTCCACAACTCGTGATCGGTACAACGACATCGGAATGGTAGGCGCGCATACCAAGATGTCCATCCGGCGCTACCGCACCGCGTGCAGTCGTTCGGTAGCCTCGATCCGGGAGCGTCGGGCCGAGTCGAACAACACGTTCGGCTTCGGACTGGTCGAGCTTCGCCGTCCGGCGAAGGGCATCGATCACGATTGATCGCTTGAGGGCACCCTGACGCTCGGGCCGAACATGCTGCCATCCACAGCCGCCGCAACCCTCGAGAACATGCGGACACCACGGCTGCTGCCGAGCTGGCGACGGTTCGAGAACGTCCACGACCTCGCCACGCAGCATCGACCGGCGTTCTTCGGTGATCTGCACGCGGACACGTTCCCCGGGCAGGGCGCCGGGAACCAACACCACACGGCCATCGTCGGCCCGGCCGATCCCATCACCTCCGACTGCTACTGAGTCGATGCGGATCTCCACGGCCCTATGAGCGTAGATGTCTTTCGGCAAGGCCTCGCGCCCGAAGGAAGGATGACCCCGAACCGACTGCGACCACTACCACCCGGATTCCTGCGGGCGTCGAAGCATCGCTTTCCACTCTTCCGGGAAGCCGTCCGCGTCAAGTACATGCAACTCGTCGGCGAAACCGGCAGGAGCGGACTCCCACGGCGGGGACGGGTGAACCGGCTGCTCCGGTCCGCTCGGCGTCGACGCAACGGGGTGACGCGCCGCAACCTTGGCGGCCAGGTTTCCCCGGCGAGCCGGCCGATCGGATGCGTCCTCGGAAGCCGGAGCGGGCGGTTCCGGGGAAGGCATCGGAACTGACGGAAGACCAAAGACGGACGCCGGAATCACTTCGGCCATGACGGCCGAGGAGGAACCCGAACCGTGCTCAGCCGCTGGCTGCTCCGATGAGAAGTCCAGGAGCGGCCGAGACGGTGCCAAGGTCAATTGTTTCGTGAAGGACCGGATCGGTGAAGCCGTCCATTCCGGTCCGGGCTCATCGCGGCCCGAGCCGGTGGGAACCGCGCCGATCTCCTCGACAAGAGAGGCCACCAGCTCCTCGTCGGGCCGGGCGAAACGACCCGCGCCGGGGACAGTCGAACTCCCCGAGGTTCCTTCGCCGCGCTCCATCCGCTCGAGCCACGGAATGAACTCGTCCGGCGGAAGTGGACGCGAGATGACGTACCCCTGCGCACGGTCTGCGCCAAGGCTTCGCAATGCCGCCAGCTGCACTTCGTCCTCCGCCCCTTCCGCGACGATCTCGAGGCCGAGGTTGTGGCCGAGGTCGATGATCGAGCGCACGATCACCGCGTCCTGCGGGTTGTCGATCATCCCGGAGACGAACGATTGGTCGACTTTGATCTCGTCGATCGGGAGTTGCTGCAACTGGGAGAGCGACGAGAATCCGGTGCCGAAGTCGTCGATAGCGATCTTCACGCCGAGGGAGCGGAACGCCGACAGCGCGGTTCGGGCGAGCGCACGGTCAGCCATGACCTCGCTCTCGGTGATTTCCAGCGTCAGTTGATCGCCGGGAACGTTGTAGTCGGCGAGGAGCTGCGCGATGTAGGTCGGCAACGACTGATCGAAGAAGTTCCGCACGGACAGGTTGAGGGCCACGGTGAGCTCGAAGCCCTTCGCCCGCCACTCGGAAAGATCACGGATACCACGGTCGAGGATCCAGCGGGTCAACGGCTGGATCAGGCCAGAAAGCTCGCTGAGCTCCACGAACTCGCTCGGTGAGAGCAAGCCGAACTGACGATGATTCCAGCGAATCAGACCCTCGGTCCCGACGATGCGACCGGTCTTCAGATCGATCTTCGGCTGATGGAACAGCCTGAAGTCGCCCGTCGTGATCGACGCCCGCAACTCGCCGAGCAACTGCAGGCGACGAACGTTCGCCTTGTCGTCGTCCGGCGTTGCGAACATGTGCGTACGACCCGATTGCTTCGCCTCGTACATCGCGGCGTCTGCTCGCCGCATGAGGGCCGCCGGCGACTCTCCGTCGCTCGGGTAGAGGGCGATACCCGTCGCCGCGCCCGCCTGGATGGTCATGTCGTCGACCGTGATCGGTGGCTGCAAGCAGCTCGCAATGGTCTCGGCGATCGAGGCCGCCGCGCGGGCCGATGCGGGCGACAACACCACTGCGAACTCATCGCCACCCAATCGGGCGACGGTCGACCGTTCCGGCATGTAGGCGGCAAGACGGCCGGCGATCGCCTGCAGAAGCTGATCACCAACCGCATGCCCGAGGGTGTCATTGACTTCCTTGAACCCGTTGAGATCCAAGATCAACACGGCAAGCTCGTCGCCGGTGCGCCGCGCATCTTCCAACCGACGACGAAGTTGCTCATTGAACAGGCTCCGGTTCGGAAGACCGGTGAGCGAGTCGTACTGGGCCTGCTTGCGAATGGTTGCTTCGGCCTCTTGTTGACGGGTGACGTCGTTGATCACACCACGCACACGCTTGCGGGTTCCGTCGGCGTTGTAATCGACGGCAATGACGTTGCGGACCGAGATCATGTCGCCGAGTCGGTCAATCATCCGGTACTCAACGGCGAACCGTTCGTCGCCCTTCTCGATACCGCCGCGCCGGAGTGCCAACTCTGTTTCGCGGTCATCGGGGTGGACCAGCTCGGTGTAGCGCTCGGCGAACTCCTCAGGGTCGATGCCGAAGAGGAAACGAACCTGCGGTCCGACCAGGCAGAACTCCAACGTTTCCGGATCGGCCTCCCAGACGACCGTGTCGAGCCCGCCCATGAGGTCGAGATATCGACGTTGCGTCCCGTGCTCGAGAGTGCGGATGCGGTGAAGAACGGCGGCGATGACCGGCACGAAGATCCCGAACGCGGTGACCGTGAGGACCGACACGGGGTCGGCGTTGCCGGCTGCGAAGGAGATGAACGGCACGCCGAACGTGAGGCACGTGGCGGCGAAGAACGCATGCATTGACCCGTAGGCGACCACGGCAACGGAGAGCTGAGCGAAGCCGAGCACCAAGATCATCGGAAGCGCCCGGGGAGCTACCGCCAACATCGCCAGGTTGGCGATGCAGTCAAGCCACGGCAGGGTGGCCGGAAGACCGTCTTTCACCTTGAGGTAGGCGACTTGAAACGCACCTCCGACGACCCACAGTGCTCCGAGACAACCGAGCAGAGCCAGGCGGTTCGGGATCTCGCCGAGCACCGCCACCATGAGGATGAGCAACGCCAATGCGATCTGCCGAGCGACCATCACCTGGCTGTGGAAGACCCGCCGTTCACGCTTCGAAAAGTGGTCGAGACCGTCGCTCAAGGCGTCGGTCTCCGGCAGCGCCTCTCCTGTCGCGTCCCGGTACCCCATGATCGGCTGCCCGTTCATCGTCGGTCCGGCCGGCCGGACCTCCGGTCCTTTTCGCCCCGCGCCCCGGCGTCGGCGGTCGGACTTCTTGGACGGCACCTCCGTGTCCGGTCGGTCCGTCGTGCGCCGTGAACGCAGCCGTTCCGCACGTCGGTCGGGAACGACCAGCTCCGCCGGACGTTCCATCACGACCGTGCCCCGCCGAGGGAGACGTTCGGGCTCAGTCATCGGAGCTCACAAGAGCGCATGCCGACAGCACGCAGGACCATCTCGAAGTTGGCAAGCGAGAAACCGAACGCGGCCAATCCTCCACGGTCCGGCTCGCGTCGAAGATGGCATGTGCGCTACTGGCCGGAGACATCACGGGACTCATCGGCATGCCGCAAACACCCCTTGAGCCGCGGGCAATGGCCCCAAAGGAGGGCCCTAGACTCCTTCATCGTGTTCCGACACGCCCGCTGGGTGATTGCTGCCGTCGTGCTCGGTGGATGCGTCGGAGGTGGCGCCACGACGGGGCAAGCGCCGGTGACCACGATCGCCACGGCGTCGGTCAGCGGCGGGGCGCTGGTGGACGCAAACGCGGTGCCGCTCGACGCAGCCTCGGCCGAGGGGGCCGCCACTACGACCATCGTCCGAACGACATACCAGTTGGGACTCGACACACCGGAGGCGGCGGCGAAGAACCTGTGGGACTCCTGGCGCGACGACGACCGCTCGCGCGCCTTGATCGCGGCGGATGAGCAGGCGGTGAACACCCTGTTCGCCGACAGCTGGGGACCGGAAGTCGATGAGCAGGGCTGTATCGCAATCGTGACCGACGTCCGGTATCGATGCGCCTTCGTGCAAGGAGACGCTGCCCGGATCATCGAGGTGAACCTGCTCGCCGGGCGGTACCGGGTGACGGGGGTGAAACGGATCGGTGAACTGGCCACGTCGGCCGGACCCCTGGTCGGCAACCGCGCCGGGCCGGTCGGAGGCCCGACGACCGTGCCGATCACCCGCGCGCCGCGACTGCGTCCCCGGAACACCGCCGACGTGTCGTCGGTCGGCGGGACAGAAGCGGCCAGCGCCGCCCAGGACACGGCCCAGGACACCGAGCCACCGACGAGCAAACGACCGAGGACGCGCTCCACCGTCGCCCCGGATCCCGTGTCGGAAAGCCCCCCGGCGTCGGCGGCGCCGAATCCCGTGCCGGTGCCGGTGCAGGCCCGGGCGGCTGAGTCCTCGGTTGGCTGAGTCGTTCGGTTTCGGCTCAGCGCCCGCGGGTACGTTCAGTCGCGCCAGATGGATGCTGCGTCCACTTTGGGACGCACACCTGATGGGGTCACCGGTTCGAAGGTTCCGTCCGGGCTCAGTGTCCAGCGGGATGGCGCCGGCCCGACGTCTTCAGTCGGCTCGGCACCCTCCCACGCGATTCTCGTCGTGACCGCTCCGAGCTGAGCGTCTGTCGGTGCAGGAACTCCCAGGCGTGCCGCCATGTCGGCGATCATCGCCCGGGCCTCGCGGATACCTACTGCCGTGTGTTCACGTACGACCCGGAGCGCGTCGCCGAACTGCCCTGCTCGTATGAGCTCCTGGGCGTGCAGGACGTAGAGAGGGACGTGGTCATCGGTGTACACGAGACCGAGTCGGTCGTAGAGGAAATCCAGCTTGCGGCGCAGGCGTTCATTCGTTTGCCGGAGTTCAGCAAGTTCTGCGGATGGGTCTTCGAGCACAGGTCACGCCTCCTCGAGCGAGAGCAGATACTTCCCATCGGCACGTTGGTGCCGGTTCTACAGTGCTTTCTCTCATGAGCTTTTCCGACAGATCCTGGGCCGAGCGGGTGGCCGACGACCTCGTCGCTCGATTGGCAACGGTGCCGGGCATCACCGCCGTAGTCCTCGGCGGGTCGCGAGCCCGGGGATCAGCCCTTCCCGATTCCGATCTCGATCTCGGACTGCTCTACCGAGACGCAACGCCGATCGACCTTGCTGCACTCCAGACCATCATCGAAGAAGTCAACGACACCCTCGATGTCGTCCCTACCCCAATCGGCGGTTGGGGGCCGTGGGTGAACGGCGGTGCGTGGCTCCACATCGACGGACACCCTGTCGACCTGCTCTATCGGAGCATCGATCGCTACGACGCGACCATCGAGAACGCCGAGCGCGGCTTCGCCGAGCACGATTACCTGCAACAGCCGCCCTACGGGTTCCAGTCGACCATCTACCTCGGTGAGATCGACACCTGCGCGCCCCTGCATGATCCGACCGATGTGGTCGCGATCCTGAAGTCCCGCGTGCGGCCCTATCCGGCGGTGCTACGGGCCAACCTCGTCGCCGGATACCACTGGGGGGCCACGTTCACTCTGCAGAACGCGATCAAGCCGGCGGGTCGGGGGGATGTGTATGCAAGCGTCGGATGCATGAGCCGGGCCGCGGCGTTTCTCGTGCAGACGCTTCTCGCCCACGCCGAGCTCTACCCCGTGTCGGACAAGGGCGCCCTCGACCAACTGGCTCGGTTCAACACTACGTATGCCGATCTTTCGTCACGAATGTCTGCGTGCTTACTGATTGGCTATGCGCAGCAACTCCCGGACGCGGTGTCGTCGATGACCGAGATCTGCTCGGAGATAGGGAGGCTGGTCGGGCGGAGCTGAGCCGGCTCCGCCCGTTCCGGTCATCGGAAGTCGCGGGAAGGTCCGGGGCTGACCTCGAGCGTGAGAAGTTCGATCCGATCGGCGATCAGGTTGAGCACCACACCGGGAGGGCCGGGTTTCTCCACGACCTGATCGTTGGTGCCGTCACCGGAGACCTTGGCCAGGCGCGGGGTTTCGGTGCGTTCGAGGATGCCGCGGACGATCAATGCCGGTGCGCCACGGGCGACCCGCTTGGAGCGGTCCCAGAGTCCTTTGGAGCACACGATGTTGATGAGGCCGGACTCGTCCTCGAGGTTCAAGAACGTGGTTCCGCCGGCCGTCTGCGGGCGCTGTCGATGGGTGACGATGCCCGCCACCCGGATGCGGGTACCGTGCGGAACGTCACGCAGCCGGTCCGAGGAGAGAACCCCCTGCGCAGCCAGACGGTCGCGGACCAGCAGCATCGGATGCGTACCCGGGGTGACCCCGGTGGCCCACAGGTCCGAGGCCATGGTCTCACCCACCGACATGCCGGGCAGGGCCGGGGCGTCGATCCCGGTGACGATGCCGTCGAGACGGTCGGCGCCGGCAGTCGCCAGCGCCCCGGCGGCCCACAACGCCCGGCGACGGTCCAACCCGAAGCATTCGAAAGCCCCGGCCGTGGCCAGACCCTCGAGAGCGAGTTTCGGCACCGGCGTCCCGAGGCGGAGGCTGACCCGCTGGACGAAGTCGGTCAGCCCGGCGAACCCCGCTCCGGGCGCATCCTCGCGGGCGGCGACGATATGTTCCGCCAGCACCGTTCCCACGTGGCGCACCTCCGCCAGACCCAGGCGCACCGCCGGCTGCGCCGTCGGATACCCCCGCTCGTCGGTCCCGGCCGTTGGGAGAGAGGTTGCCCCCATATGTTGGGGCAGAACACCTCCGAACGACGTTGGGAGGTGATTAGCCCCCATGGATTGGGGCAACCTCTCTCCCACGCCCTCCGACCACTCGTGTTGCGAGCAGTCGAGCGAAGCGAGCGGCGCAGCACCAGAGAACGGAGCGGGCGACCTCTCTCCCACGTCTGCCGGCCACTCGCAGGTGGCGCGCACTTCGCTGTGCTGGATGCTCGGGGCCAGCGTGGCCACACCATGGCGCCGGGCGTCCGCGGTAAGTGACTGCGGCGAGTAGAACCCCATCGGCTGGGCCTGCAGCAAGGCGGCGCAGAACGCCGCCGGATAGTGATGCTTCATCCAGCAACTCGCATAGACCAGGTAGGCGAAGCTCACCGAATGGCTCTCCGGGAACCCGTAGTTCGCGAATGCCGCCAGCTTGTCGTAGATGATGTCGCACGTAGGTTCGTCGATACCGTTCGTACGCATACCCTCGTAGAGACGGGCCTTCAACCGCTCCATCCGTTCGGTCGAACGCTTCGACCCCATCGCCTGACGCAGCTGGTCCGCCTCCGACGGCGAGAAGCCGGCCACGTCGATGGACATCTGCATGAGCTGTTCCTGGAACAGCGGGATACCGAGCGTCTTCTTGAGCGACTTCTCCAGCAGCGGATGCAGGTACGTGACCGGCTCCAGCCCGTTGCGGCGACGGATGTAGGGGTGTACGGACCCACCCTGGATCGGGCCTGGACGAATAAGTGCCACTTCGACAACGAGGTCGTAGAACATGCGCGGCTGTAGGCGGGGCAGCGTGGCCATCTGGGCCCGGCTCTCGATCTGGAAGACGCCGACGGTGTCGGCGCGACAGATCATCTCGTAGACGTCGTCCTCCTGGGGGATCTGCGACAGTTCCACCACGACTCCGTGGAACTCGCGGATCAGG
>JANMYF010000044.1:0-14105 GCA_031381685.1 Acidimicrobiia bacterium | reverse complement strand
AAGGCTTCCAGGACTACATCTACGAGCACGTGCGGGCCAAGCGCGCCGACCCGCACGACGACATGGTTAGCTTCCTGTGCGACGTCCACTACGAGGCGCTCGACCGCAAGCTCACCGACTTGGAGATCGCCGGGATCGTCCACGCCATGATCTTGGGTGGGTTGGAGACGACGCAGTACGCGCTGGAAGAGCAGGCCCAGCTGATGTGTGAGAACCCTGCGGTGTTTCAGCAGTTGCGTCATGATCGTGGCAAGGTGCGTTCGTTCACGGAGGAGGGCATGCGGATGCGCTCGCCGACCCACGGGCTCTCGACGCGCACAAACGCTCACGACGAGGTCTTCCAAGGTGTCGAGGTACCGGCCGGCTCGCTGCTGCATCTACGGTTCGCGGCGGCCAACGTGGACCCCGAGGAGTTTGCCTGCCCGTTCGATCTCGACCTCGACCGCGAGGGCCTCACCCGTCACGTGACGTTCTCGACGGGACCGCGGGTGTGTCCGGGCGCCAACCTGTCGCGGGTGGAGCAACAGATCGCGTGGGGTGTGCTGCTCGACCGGCTCGAGTCGATCGACTACGGCGACGGCAACACGTGGAGGCACCAGCCCGGCATCATGCTCGGCACGCTGAAGCTGAACCTCCGCTTCACCAAGGCGGAGTCGCCACTCTCACTCGGGACCGGTCGCGCCAGCAGCACCGCCTGAGCACCGACGCGGCAGGCACCGCCTGGCCAACCGAACTACCAATGCCGTGGCGGCGCAGGCGCCGGTCTCTGGGTGCAAGTTCGAGCTCCTCAACGCGGCTTCGACGCCGCCTTCTTGGCCGGCGGCTTCGCCGCCTTGGCCGTCTTCGCTGCCTTGGCCGGGAGCGACGCGACATGCTCGAGGGCCTTCTCGGTCCAGGTCGACGCCGCTCGCGCCGTCATTTCGGGCGGGAGCGCCACGTAGCCGCCCATCGGTCGCTCGGCCGGGCCGAACGGTCCGGCCCCGGGCTTGGCGAGCAGCGCGACGCGATCAGCTTCGGCGAGCTTGACGCCAACGGCGGAACCGAAGAGGCCCATGAACATGTTGCCGTTCACGAACGCGCCGAGGTTGCCGAACATCGGCTTGATCGCAACCCTCGGATCGTTCGGTACGAGCGCGGTGAACCGTGATCGGTCGAGGTCGGTTGGTTTGGGGACGTCCATGGCCACGATGATCTCAGTATTGGTCGTGGCGTCGGAGCCAGGCCATCGTCCACGGCAGCTCGTCTTCGTCGCGACCTTTCGGCGTCACGTCGAGCAACGCGTATGCGGTGTTGAAGGCATCGAGCCCACGGGCGTAGCAGCTGTAGGTATGGAACACGCGTCCGGCGTGGCGGGCGAACACGCTGAGGCCCGGCGATTCCTCCATCAGTTGCTCGACGGGCCGGTAGTTGTAGGTGCTCGCGTGCGACACGCCGTAGTCACGGTTGAACGTGGAACCGGCTGAGGAGACCCACGGGAACGACCAGCCCATCCGGGCGCGGTAGGCGTGCAACTTCTCGAGAGGCGCGGTCGACACGGCAACGAGCGTCGTATCGCGTGCCGCGAGATGAGCCGTCACGCCGTTGTAGTTGTCGGCCCAGAACGAGCAGCTCGGGCATCCTTCGTCCCAGTCGGTTCCGAACATGAAGTGGTACACGAGGAGTTGGCCCCGTCCATCGAAGAGATCGGCCAGAGCACGCTCGCCGTCGGCCGTGTCGAAGCGGTAGTCCTCTTCGACGGCAACCCATGGCAGCTCTCGCCGCGCCTTGGCCACGGCATCCTTGCGCCGGGTGAGCTCCTTCTCGGCCTCGAGAAGTGCAACTCGTTGTCGCAACCACTCGTCGCGGGTGGCGACCCTCGGGGTCGTGACGGCGCTCACGGGTTGCGACCCAGGAACGACACCAACTTCAGGGTCGAGTTGGCATCGGCGGAAACGGGCACGGATGGGTTGAAGCCGGCGAAACTGCGGAGCTCGTCGGTGATGAAGCCCTGGCAGATTCCGAAGATGAGCGCAGCGAGTTCCTCGGGAAGAGCCTCGGGCTGGCCGGTCGCGTGCGCAATGTCCCACGAATGGGTTGCGGTGTCGAGAAGGTTGATGCTGAGAGCGGCGCTGCCCGGCATCGGGCCGGCCCCGATGTTGATCTCGCTGTTGAGATCGACGTTCTTCCACGCAGCGAGGGTTCCATCAGCGAGCGAGCGGAACTGGGCAGCAGCGTCGCCGTCGAGGGCGAACTGGGCTCCCTCCTTGGGTGACTCCCCTCGGACCGCGCTCCCGATGCCGGCGACAACACCGAGCGCATGGGTGATCAACGCCTGCACATCCCACTCGGTACACGGTGTGGCGTTGCTCATCTGGTCGGCTCGAACACCAGCGATCACGCCGTGGGTGTGATCGAACGTCTGTGACAAAGCGGCGACGAGGTCCATGAATCCTCCAGCGATGCAACTCCGCAGCTTGCGAAGTGGGCCATCTATGTAAGAGACTACTTACATGATTTCGCCGGCGCAAGAGGACTCGATCGACCAGGTTGCCCGGGCTCTGTCCGACGGCACACGACGTTCCATCTTGCGTCTGGTCCGCGACGATGAGCGCTCGGCTGGCGACGTCGCCGAGCAATTTCCGACGATGAGCCGCCCGGCGGTCTCGCAACACCTCCGCGTCCTGCACGAAGCCGGCCTCGTGACCGTCCGCGCCGACGGGAATCGGCGGATGTTCCGATCCCGGACGGAAGGTTTGGCTGACATGTCGCAGTACCTCGATGAGATGTGGACCGATCGCCTCGCACGCCTGAAGATCGTCGCCGAGCGCGAAGAATGGTCCGATCGTCAACATCGCCGACTCGACTCGACCGACAGCCGAGCCACGTCAACCTCGCGCAAACGTGCGAAGCCCAAGCCCTCTGAGGAGAAGCCATGACCGACGAGCAAACGACGCTCCGAACCATCGACCAACGCGTCCGGATCGCGGCCTTACCGCAGACCGTGTGGAACTTCTGGACCGACGCGTCACGACTCTGTGAGTGGTGGGGCATTCATGCCGAGGTCGAACCCCAACCCGGAGGCATGTTCCGGGTCGTGATGGGCGATGACGGGCCCGTGATGTCGGGCACCTACGTCACTCTTGAGCCCTTCACTCGGCTGGTCTTCACCTTCGGTTGGGAGGGCAACCCGATGGGTGAGGCGCTTGCCCCTGGCACGACCCGGGTGGAGGTGACGCTCACACCCGTCGACGGTGACACCGACCTGTGGCTGCGTCACAGCGAACTTCCCGCCACGCATGCCGACGAGCACGCGAAGGGCTGGGCACTGTTCGTCGGTGAGCGACTCGGCGAAGCCGTCGCGAACGCAGCGCATTCGGCGTCGGCTGCGGAAACGCCCTAACCTCACTGCTCGCCGGGCCGCCTCCGAGTCACGTCGAGACTGAAGGTATCGAGTGCAAGGTCATTCCGCTTCCGAGACCGACCCGGCCGACGGTGTCTCGGCGGTGTTCGACCTAGGTCGCGTCGTCCCCTGGCTCCGCGATCATGTCGAATGGCTGACGGCCCCGTTGCACTGGGAGAAGCTCGACGGCGGGCACTCGAACTTCACCTTCAGAGTTCGGGATGCCAACGGCGAGACGATCGTCGTGCGCCGTCCTCCGCTGGGCGACCTACTCCCAAGCGCACATGACATGGCTCGGGAGTTCACCATCATGAAGGGGCTTTGGGGAACAAGAGTGCCGGTCCCCGAGCCGCTGGCATTGTGCGAAGACACCTCGGTGACCGGAGCGGTGTTCTATGCAATGCGCTCCGTTCAGGGAGTGTCGCTCTACAACGCGGAGCAGGCCCTCGCGACGGTCCCGCAGGATCGTCGACGCGCGCACGGCTTCCAGTTCATCGACGTGCTCGCCGATCTTCACGCGATCGACCCGACCGATGTCGGGCTGGGCAGGCTTGGCCGTCCCGATGGCTACATCGAGCGCCAACTCCGGCGGTGGAAGGCGTCGTGGGACGCGTCGATGACCTGCGAGCGTCCCGACGTACAGCGACTCCACGACTTCTTGGCCGACAACGTGCCGCCCCAGGGTCCGGCACGTATCGCGCACGGCGACTACGGGCTGCACAATGTGCTTTCGACACCGGAGGGGCGCGTTGCGGCGGTGATCGACTGGGAGGTCGCGACGCTTGGTGACCCGCTCGCCGATCTCGCGTACACGATCAACCTCTGGGGCAAGCGTGGGGAGCAGAGTCGCCGAGGTCCGAAGCCGTCGCTGGTCCCGGGCTACCCGACCGATGGCGAGTTGCTCGAACGGTACGCGACCCGTACGGGTGTCGATCTTCGTGACTTGGACTTCTATGTCGCCTTCAATCACTGGAAGTCCGTGTGCATCGTCGATGGTGTGCTCGCCCGCTACGCCAACGGCGGTAAGAGTTCGGTCGGCGTCGACGTGGACGGGCTTCGTTATGGACGCGACGAATCACTCGAAAAGGCAATCAACGTCGGTCGCAGCATCGGATACCGACCGGCGTGAACGCTCCGGCGCACACGTGGGCGATGGGCGCCGATTCCGACGAATGCAAGGTCGCGGGCTCGCGCATCGTGCGAAAAGCTACGGTGTCCTCGTCGAGCCGCCGCTCAGGTGGTTGATCGGAGGTTGACGTGACCATTGACGTGACCGACTGGCGCAGCCTTCCTGCGGAGCGCTGGGATCAGCCCGACGTGCCGCCGCACCCGTTGGAGGGAACGCGGTATACCGACCCGGGCTTCGCCGCAGCCGAGTGGGACGCCATCTTCACCAAGACGTGGCAGCTGCTCGGACGCGAGGCAGAGATCCCGAACCCAGGCGACGTGCAGATGGAAGAGCTCGGTCCCGAGTCCTTCCTGATGGTGCGGCAGGACGACGGCACCATCAAGGCCTTCTACAACGTCTGTCAGCATCGCGGTTCGCGGCTCGTCTTTGCACCGAACATGGCCGTGCGCAACATCGTGTGCCCGTATCACTCGTGGACCTACGGGCGTGACGGCACGCTCGTGGCAGTGCAGGACGCCGACGACTTCCCATCGAACCCGTGTGACGACGTCCGGCTCGTCGAGGTTCCCTGCGACAGCTTCGCTGGATGGATCTTCGTCAACATGGACCCGGGTTGCATGTCCCTTCGGGAGTACCTCGGACCGATCTGGGATGACTGGCAGACGTGGGCGCCGAACGACTGGCGACGCATCTCGGCCCAGACGGTCAACGTTCCTTGTAACTGGAAGGTGTTCCAGGACAACTTCTGCGAGTCGTACCACCTTCTAACGGTGCACCCCCAGCTCACGGCCAACATCGAAGAAGGGGTGCTGTGGACGCAGTTCGACATGGCCGACGAGGGCCACAACCGCATGATCATGCGGACCGGTTCTCCATCACGACGTCAGAAGAACGGCCCGCGGCTCATCGAACCGCTGGCGACGCAGATGCGGATGTGGGGTCTCGACCCGGACGAGTTCGTCGGCCGCGAATACGACGTGCGCGCCGCGCTGCACAAGGTGATGCGGGTCGAGGGACCGGCGCGCGGTTACCACCACTACGACCGGCTGCGCGACGAACAGTTGACCGATGCACACCACTACAACCTGTTCCCGAACTGCTCGGTCACCTTCGGGGTCGACTCCGTGCTGCTCCAGCGCATGCGACCTCACCCGACCGATCCCGAGCGGTGCCGCTTCGACCACTGGATCTACGCGTCGCCGGCGTCCATCGCGTACGGCCTGTTCAGAAGCAATGGTGGGATCATCGACACGGGCAACAAGGGCGACGCCGATATCGAGTACATCGAGTTCGGCGAGCGGTCGATCAACCCGCTGGCCGACCAGGACGCCGGCATTACGACCGGTCAGCAGCTCGGCCTGCGCTCCCGTGGCTACCGCGGCGCCCGCCTCGCCGGGCAGGAGTCCCGGATCGCCCGTTTCCACCACGTGATCGATGAGTACCTCGCCGGCAAGCGGCGATGAGCGGGCACCGCGACCGCCACGTCGTGCTCGTGAAGTTCAAACCCGAGACCACCGACGCGCAACGGGCCGAGTTCATCCGGCGGTCCGGGTGGAGCCGGTCGCACTCGTTCGTCACGAACTACACGTCGGGCGCCAAGGTCGTTCCGAATCCGTACGCGTCGTCGAACACCGACGAGTGGGACTGGGCGATGACGCTCGACCTCGACGAGGACGATGTGGTGACCTACCGGGACCATCCCGAACACCGGCTGGTCGGCCCCGCGGTTGGGGCGTACGCCGAGCGCTACGCCATCTTGGACTTCGTCATCGACTGAGAGACCTTCCATGGACTTCAGGATCTGTGTTGCGTCCAGGATCGACGACATCGACTACGTCGTGCGGGCCGAGCAACTCGGCTTCACCCATGCTGGCTGTCCGCGAACCAGGTCTGACGGCGACGCTACCGAGTCGACCCCGGTACGGCCTTTCGAGGAACGTTGCCTACGGGGTCGGCAGGACGACCCAGCTGACGAGCCGACACGGGTTACCCCGGAGTTCGACCGTGGCACGAATACGAATCGACTGTCCGGCTCGCGTCGCGTCGAGAAGCGCCACGAAGCGGCCCGGCGTATGACCGCGGTACCAGCTGGTCGTCGTCGGCTTGGAGAGGGCCCCAACGGCCGAGGGACTGCCAGGGATGCGCACCTCGGACCGCGTGCTCTTCGGCCCACCGGCTCCAAGTGCAGCGGCCGCGCATTGCCACTCGATGTAGCGCAACGCCGTTCCCGCAAGAGGTGTGCCGTTGACCTTCGGGTCACCGGCGAGCGCCGCCGACGCGCCGAAACCAACGCTGAGGCCGGCAATCAGCACCAGCACGCCGACGACGGCGGCGAGTGCTCGGCGGGTGCGATCAGGACGCATAGTTGACATGGAACACTCCGAGACGTGCGTTGGGCGCGTCGATGGCGACGAAGTCCTGGTACTCATTCAGGGCCCGGTTTCGATGGTCGTAGGTGTGATAGGAGACGCGGATGTCGGCCCAGGTCGACCCGCTGCCGGCAACGTCGGTGACCATGAGCTGATGGTCGATGTGGACGCGACCAGGCACGCCGTTGAGGTCCCAGACCACGATGTCGCCGATCTGGATTCCCGGCGGCGGCGGGTCCCGGTTGATGAGATTGAATCCGCCCAACTGACGCATCCGGCCGAGCTTCACGAACGTCGCCGAGAGGCTCTGCGGTCCGCTGGCCCGAACCCATGCAGTGGATGCTGTGCGTCGCTTCACGTCGAACCACCACTGCTTCGTGTTCGCGAATCCTCCGACCCGGAGCGCCTGCGACATGTAGTTGGTGCAATCCAACTCGACCTTCGAGATTCCTTCGACCGCGCGTCCGCGCTGCTCCGGGTTGTCGAACGGCACCGTCAACTTGTTGCCGGACATGAGGGCGAATGCCGGGTTGGTCTCGTAGGCCCAACGGTACGCGTACGCAGCCGCAAGCTGACGGGCCCCTTTCGGCTGATCGACGTAGGCGGGTTTCGGCCCCTCGAGCTGCGATGGCGGAATTGTCGTCTCGGTGGCGCCGCCGGTCGTTGTCGTCGTCCTGGCGGTCGCGCCGATGGTCGTGGTCGTTGGCCTGTCGGTCGGTGCGACGCTGGTCGACGTCGTCGGCGCCACCGAGGTCGTTGTCGGGGTAGCCGCAATCGTCGTCGACGACTGCGCGTATGCAGGTGCGCCGAGGATCGCCACGCTTCCACAAGCGAGCGAGCACGCGACGGCGGCGCATCGAATCAGCGGTGCCACGGCACCGCTCCATCGGTCAGGCGGTCGTCGCCGTTGTCGGCAGATACCGGAAGTGACCGGTGATCGGGAACTCGAAGAGAATGTCCTCGAGCTGCGCCCCATCGCCGATGTTGTGCACGATCATGTGCCGGTCGGATCCCGGTGGCGTCGCCGTGACGACCAGGCCGGTGTGGGCCAGTCCACCGACGTCCCACATCACGATGTCGCCGGGGAGGTAGTCCGCAGCATCGAGGGACTTCGGCGCGGCGGCTCCCGCACGGGCAAAGAACACCAGCATGTTCTTGACGCGCCGGTGATCGATGTTGCGATCGGGAACCGATCGCCCTGACGACGGGTAGGCCGAGAAGGCCCGGCGCATGTCCTGGTAGATCGCGACCTGCAGGTCGACGCCGATGGCGCGGTACGCGCGGATCACCACATCGGTGCACACCCCGCGTTCCATCGGCACATCCCCGCCCGGATAGGCGAGCGAGACGTAGGCCGGGTCGTAGAGCGTCGTGCGGCCGATCTGCGACATCGCCGCATCGATGACCGTCTGCACCCGGACGGCGCTGTCGGGCGCCTGCGCCGTGGGGCTGGCGAGGCGCTGCACCGACGCGGTGCGCTTGATCGCAGCGCTGTTCTTGAGCGAAGCGCTGTTCTTGAGCGAAGCCGAACCCTTGACGCTCGGAGCGAGCTTGGCCGCGCTGACCGTGGCACCGGCCGGCGCGCTCAGCACACCACTCGACGCAACGAGTCCCGTGAGAACCGAAGTCGCAACGATGGAGCGCAGCCGTCGGTTGACGCCAATCCGCGGCTCGACCTCTCGCGGAGCGAGGTGCAACATCGGAGTCCTGGGCTTTCGATCCATGGTGCCGTGCCGGTCGGTTCGTGCGAGCCCGTGCGGGCCCCGCAGAAACAAGCCTCACACGAAAACGTGAGGAGCGGAGATCACCGTGTTCAGTTATGCGTGCGCAGCACCGGTCGGGGCCCGTTTCTCCGGCTCGACCGACGACGCGCACGATCACGACGTTTGACGAGCAGGCAGCGTCCGAATCCCACCGGGATGGCGACGGTCGAACGGGCGAATGACCCATCCATACCCGGGTTGGCCGGTCTGAAACCCTGCGTGTGAACAATCGCGTCGGGTGCTCCCGCGCCCGTCCTTGCGGCACTCGTCCTTGGAACGGGTCGAGAACATCAGCCACTCGATCACCGGGTGACGGGCCGACTCGACACCATGGCGGTCAACACGTGAGGAAAGCCGGGGCCAGGTGACGCAGCCGCCGTCCTTCCATCAGACAGGTTCGCGCGCCGATGACGTCGGAGCGACGCGTCACAGCGGTGCGGAACAGCAGCGATCGAGCCTCTATCCGTGGTGGTCACCGGCGGGTGGGCAGGCGGGGGGCTGGTGAGTGCCACCGAGGAGTTCGTGAACGCGTTCGGACCGGTCATGGTCATCGCGCTGCGTCCGTCGGCACTACCTCGAATTTCCGCAAAACGAATCGTCGCGATGACTTACGCCGGTCAGCGTTTTGGGCGCGGGTCGGCGGGGTAGAGGCGAGGCACGACCGAGGAGGGCAACGATTGATCGTTTCCGCTTCGACAACACCGAAAGGCAGTCATATGTACATAGGGCTCGGAACACTTCTCCTCATCATCATTCTCATCGTTCTGCTCACCTGAAGGAGTTGTTGTGAACATCAAGGGTCAATTCTTCTGTTATCTCGCAGCAGCGATCTGTTTCTTCCTCGCCGCAATCGGCGAAGTTTGGAAGTACGGGGCTCGGACGCGCTCCGGTGCCAAGCCTCTCGTCGCACTGATGCCATTGGGCTTGCTGGCCGCAGTCCTGCCGACTCTGTGGAGGGTTGCCGAAGCTGCATTCTGACGGATCCAGCTTCGTAAGCGACGATCACGTCGTGGGAGATTTTGGCGCTCCGCCGGGGTATCGCCCTTCGAGTGTGACGGCAAGCGTTGCATCTTGATCGATATCACGGAGACTGCTATGCCGAAAAAAGGCTCCATCGCCGAAGGAGAAAGCTCCGAAAACCAAGAAAGCTCCGAGAAGCAGAGGTGGGGCATCGGTCGGGAATGCCCGGCCGATGCCCGCGGAGCCGCTGATGGATGTGGCGGTTGCGACACCCGACGGGGTTGCGGCACACCCGACGGGAAGGTGGCGGTTGCGGCACACCCGGCGGGAAGAGGCATGGTGCACAGCGCGCTCTCGCCGCGCACCGGCGCCGTACTGTGAGCAGTGGCGAACTGCGCTCGATCTGCACGGCGTCAAGGTGTTCGGCAGCTTCATCCTCGTGCGCAGCGCTCGTGGGGCCACATCACACCCGGAACCAGTGGTTGATGATCCGCAAGCGTGACGACGCCGCGGCGCCCGATGGAACGCTGAAGATTTCCGGCCTCCGGCAAGAGCGGTCGTACGAACGACGAGGTGCGGCGGTTCGCCTGATCCGGGACTTCGGCCCCGCGCATGTTGCGGTCGAGCCGAATCCAGATTGGTGCAAAGAGCTCGTCGAAACCGAGCGACTTTTGCCGTGGAGCGAGCCGTGAACTGTTCACCGCGTACGAGGGTGTTCAGGCGTTCAAGCGACCCTGCCTGACCTCAGAAACAGGAAACCCCTGCCTGAGCAGGGATTTCGTGTGGAGCGGGTTGGGAATGCAAGACGTCGTCGAGTCCGGTGAACACGTGGACGTTGAACGAACCAGCAATCGCGTCGTCGCGTCTCGCCTTGACGGAGCGTGCCCGGGCGGTGGGTCACCCGCCAAGTCGGCTCCATGGCCGTTCTGTGAACGACGTCGCCGGTGAGCTCGACTGTGACTGGCATACCGTGAATGACGCCGTGCAGGCCTACGGTGGCCCGCTCCTCGACGACCCGCAACGCATCGGTGAAGTGAACGCACTCGGTCTCGACGAGACGCTGTTCGTTCGTCGTGGTGAACGGCACCGCAAGCACTGGTCGACATCATCGATCGTTGATGTTCGTCGCGGCGTGCTGCTCGACATGATCGAAGGCCGTGACGCCGCACCGTCGATCCGCTGGCTCCGGCAGCAACCGTCGTTGTGCTCGAGGGTGTCGAGTGAGTGGGGCACACTCGATCTTTCTGGCCCTTACCGGCTGGTGTTCGACACGATGCTTGCCCACGCCGGGCAGATCGCTGATCCGTTCCATCTGATCCGCCTCACGAACCAGGCCCTCGACGAGTGCCGGCGCCGGGTCCAGAACGAAACACTCGGCCACCGAGGCCACAAAGACGATCCGCTCTACCGGTGCCGGCGGCTGCTGACGAAGGCCGATGAACGCCTCGATGAGAAAGGTCGCGAGAAACTCCTCGGTCTCCTCGACGCCGGCGACCCTCGGGGTGAGGTCCGCATGGCCTGGCACGCGAAGGAAGTCGTCCGCGAGATCTACACACACACCGACCCGGTCCTCGCAGCAGAGTTCGTTGAACGTCTCGGTCACGACCTCCAAGACGAATCATGCCCGATCGAGATCCGCCGCGTCGGACGGGCCCTTTCGCGATGGAAAGACCAAATCGTCAACTGTTCCGCGTGAGGTCTTGCCTTCGTCGACAACGACGGCGTCCCGAGTGAATAGATCGACGATGGCGTCCGCGTCACGTGCGCTGGCGGCCGCCAAGTAGCGGCCGACGAGGTGTGCATGAGGTGCCTCTGTTTGATGGGTGTGTGGTCGGCTGGACAGGGGCTGTTACGGGCGATCGACGCCGGTCGGCGAAGTTCTGTGTACGCACCTGTCGCGGGCGCGTTCTGTGGCGGGCGGATTCATTGTCGGTCCAGCGCCGGGGTGTCGTACGTGTCCGCGATCGGGTCATCGTCGTTGTCCCCTGTGCGTTCGGAGACGAGGTCGGCAGTTCATGTCGCGCGACTGCGGTGACGGTGCGCGCGGCGGCGCCGGTGATGAGCAGTGCGAATGCTCGGGCTCAACTTGAGTATCACCTCTCGTTTGGAGAGGTGATACTCCAAGGTTGGGCGAACAACTGGTGGCCCGAGCGCGGCAAAGCCGAAGGGACGTCGCTTTTTCCGCCTTTCCGATGGCCGAAGCGAAGGGCATCGGCAATGGGACTGCGCAGCTTCGAACTTCGGCGAGGCGACGTGTCAGAGCAGCGGCTGGTAATACGCTTCGTAGGGTTCGGCGCGTGCGAAGTCGGGATGCGAGCGGTCATCGAGGTACTCGGGCGCAGCCCGCAGACCGTCCTTGGTCATTCTGATGAACACCTTTCGGTCCTCGAAGTTGATTTGGTCGACGAGGCCCGCCGGGATCTGACGCTTCTTGCCGAAGATCCAAAAGCCGGTATCCACGACGATGCTGGCGCGGTCGATCTCTGTGGTCGACTCGTCGACTTTGCCGATATGGCCGTCGCGCGCTTCGACATCAAAGCCGATGATGCTCTGCCCATCGTCGAGAACCTCCGTCTTGTAGCGCCACAACTCGCTCGTATCAGGCACGTCCGAATTAGGCACGTCCTGTCGGTTCGGATCGGTGATTCGTGATTCCATGGGTCTGTTCCTCCTTATCGGATGCCGCCATGGGCACCCGAGACGCAAGTACCCGCCGAGCTCACTTCCAAACCTCGAAAGCCGGTATACGCAGAAAAAATAGGCGATCGGCCGAAACCTTGATCACAACGCATCGTCATCATGTTGGTCAACCAGGCGGTCCGGACGGTCATGCGTCCTCCCGAAATTCGGGCTGGGTGGGGCGGTGCCGATGATCGTCGTCCGGCGTGTGATTTCGAGGCGTTTCGATGTTGAGGACCTCTACGCCCGGCGGAAAGCAAACGGTGACGGCGGACTCGAAGCCCTCCGCGTCCCCTCAAACGCCACCTCTTTAACACTGTCTACCGCGCCCTCTGTCACGACGCCGAAACGCGAATCCCCATCGCCGCTTGACAGACGAGCGTTCAATCGTCGGCGAGGTGCGAGGTGCGTGACGGGTCGGAACTCCCGCGCAAACTTTGCTGACGTTCTGTGTGTTGGCGGCCTGACTGTGTGAGCACGAACGATTGGTTTCGATGGTGCTTTTTGCCGATGAGAGTGGGAGTCGGCGAGGTGCGCGATGCGAGGTGCGCGATGGGTCGGATATCCCGCGCATGCTTGCCGACGATCGCCCACGTCGCGCCGTCAGAGGGGAGCCTTTACAGTCGACGTCCTGTGAACGCGACCAGGCGGTGCCACGTGTTGGCGTGTGGTAGCGGCTGTGAAACACGACGTCGGCGCCGATCGCGGCGACCTCGCACGGGACGAGCGCGCGAACGGACTCCTGCCAGGATCGTTCGTTTGAACCTCGGATTCCGTTGACCGACGAGGCTCAATCGAGCTCGTCGAGGATCATCGTCCGAGGCGTGCCGGCGAGCCCGGGGGAGCTGGCCGGCGTGGCCCACACGTGCTGTACGAGGAAGGCGAGGAAGCTCTGCGCTGCGGCCGGGGTGGCGAACCCGAGATCGATGACCATGTAGTGGTCGTCGTCGATTGCCCGGGCGAGGCGCGTGGACACGACGCCCGCGCCGACCCGGGCGTCGGCGAAGCGGTCGAACGCTTCACGCCAGGTCGGGTACGCGGTGATCGGGTGTTCGATGTGGAGTGTGGTCATTGATCGACCGTACGGATCGATCGGGTTGCGGACAATCCCAACAAGTTGGGGACCGGGGTGCGTCGTAGTCTGCCGGGTGTGGAACTCGACGACCGTATCGACGCTCTTGCGCAGCGAGGTCTTGCGGATCGAGTGCTTCGCGGTGCCATCCTGCAAGCGATCTCCCCCAGGGTGCCCTTCGACTCGTATGTGTGGCTCTCGACGGACCCGGAAACAGCGGTGGGCTGCGTGCCGCTGGCCGAGGTGCCTGACGTTCGCCAGGTACCGTCACTGATCCGGAACCGTTACCTCGTGGAAGAGCGTCACTGGGCGAACCCGCTCACCCCCGTTGTGACAACGCTCGCGGGCGCATCGAACGGAACGCTCGGCCAGCGCACATGGACTGAACAGCTAGCGGCCCACGGCGTCACCGATGTGGCCACCATGGTCTTGCGCGACGCCTACGGATGCTGGGGCTTCATCGACCTCTGGCGGATCGGAGGCACCTTCTCGGCGAAGGAGTGCACGACGCTGGAGGCGTGCGCCTCGGCGGTCACGACGGCGGCGCGATGCAGTCTGCTGCCGACCTTCGCACAATCCACCACCGGCGGCGCCCCGATGGACGAGCCGGCCATCGTGCTCCTCGATGATGAGCTGTCCCTCATCACGCAGACGGCGCAGGCGCAGGCGCACCTGCGGGCCCTGCTTCCGCCCTCGCCGGACCATGCGCCGATCCCTGCCGCCGTCTACAACGTCGCCGCCCAGCTGCTGGCCA
>JANMYF010000011.1:0-17530 GCA_031381685.1 Acidimicrobiia bacterium | reverse complement strand
CTCCAAGCACCAGCCCTATGGCACCTACCGCATCACGTTGACTGCTGCTGCTGCTGGCGGCGGCGCTGAAGTGCAGACGTTCTACATCAATGTGCTGCCGTTCTCGAACCTGGAGAAGGACTTCACCGCGGTGAACTTCGGGTCTGTCGGACCGAACACGCACTCCATTACCGGTACCGGTAACTTCTTCTTCGATGGCGCCAACAACGCGGCGAACAACAAGTACTCGGTGCGTAACACCGGCAACGCCGGTATCGCTCTCGGTGTGAAGTTCGCTTCGATGTGCCTGTCGACGCTGCCGGACAACGCGGTCAGCTGCACCGACAACAAGCGTATCGACCACTTCGACGCCCGCTTCGGTGTCGGCCTGCCGGCCAACGTTCAGTCGATCGGCAAGCTGAGTTTCCTCGAGGCGCTCGAATCGGACCTGAACGCCACGGCGAAGCCAGCCCCGTTCGGTCAGGAATATCGGTTCGACAATGACTACAAGCGGACACTGTGCCCGAACGATGTTGGCAAGATGGAGTTCGCGGTCTGGACGGAGAACATCCAGGCCGGCATCTACGCAGCAACCAACGGTATCCAGCTCGTCGCCCGCCCGAACCCGCTCTGCGCGACTGACCTTGGTTCGGTCTACGTGGCGAACCGTGGTCTGCCGCAGTTCGGCGACCCGGCCACACCGATCTCCACCACCCACTGGTTGGTCCCCTGATCGAGTGATTGGTTCGTGGTCGTCAGACCACCATGAACCGGTGAAGTAGGAACCGCATGAACGAGAACGGGACCCGGGACTTCCTCGGGTCCCGTTTTCTTGTTTCGAGGTCCGTTCCGGCTGGGTCGATTTCACTGTTGGGGGTCTACATTTTCGCCATCATTTCTCGATTGAAATCACTGCATGAATGGGTCACGGGACCCATGCGTCATCACCGTCGTTCGGTGAAAATAGAGGGTGTACCTTCGATGAGGACGGCGATGGAAAGGGCTTCAGTGACTACGATGCGAAAGACACGTGTTGGGCGTGGTTGGGCAGTGGTTGGGGGGGTTGTTCTTCTTGGTATGGGAATGGTGGCGTCTCCGGCGAACGCGCAGAACGCTTCCACGGGTGCCTCTGTCGGGGGTGGGGCGACCGCCCCTCATATCGAGTGTGCGTGGGCGTTGAATGACGTCAACAAGACGTGGAACGACGTGATGCAGTACGGCAACGACGACACGCCCGGTGTGGGTGCGGGTTCGCCGTGTCTGGCCACGACTGATGGTTCTGATGAGGCAACGATGCCGAGTCCGTACACCACCGTGATGATCGACGTGAAGCCGAATGCTCATGATGAGCCGACGCAGGCCTACGTCGAGTTGTGGGGCGCGCTGGACACGAACAACGCCAACCCGTCGGTGTATTTCGACGTGTACCACCCGGACGGCACCCAGAAGGTGCAGATCGACGCGAAGAAGTACGCGTCGAGCGCCACTCCGGAGTACTGCGGTGGACCGCAGGGCATGTTCGCGAACGCTCAGACCACCGGCCAGTTGACCGCCGGTGCAGTGTCCAACATCATCACCGAGTGTCAGAACCAGACCAAGCAGCTTTGGTTCGGGGCGTTTGGTATCTCCAAGCACCAGCCGTGGGGCAAGTACCGCATCACGATGACCGCTGCTGCTGCTGGTGGCGGTGCCGAGGTCCAGACGTTCTACATCTATGTGCTGCCGTTCTCGAACCTGGAGAAGGACTTCACGTCGGTGAACTTCGGTGCTGTCGGCCCGAACAGCCACTACGTGACCGGTACCGGTAACTTCACGTTCGATGGCGCCAACAACTCGACGAACAACAAGTACTCGGTGCGTAACACCGGTAATGCCGGTATTGCTCTCGGTGTGAAGTTCGCTTCGATGTGCCTGTCGACGCTTCAGGAGAACGCGGTCAGCTGCACTGATGCCAAGCGTATCGACCAGTTCGACGCGCGCTTCGGTGTTGGTGTGGCGGCGAACCTGCAGTCGATCGGTAGCGTCAGCCTGGCGACGTCGATCCCGTCGCTGCTTGTTTCCACGGCGAACCCGGCACCCTTCGGCCCCGAGGCCCAGTTCGACGCCGCCCTTGCTCGGACCCTGTGCCCGAACGATGTCGGCAAGATGGAGTTCTCGATCTGGACGGAGAACATCCAGGGCGGCGCCTACTCGGCAGCCAACGGGATCAAGATCATCGCCCGACCGAACCCGCTCTGCCCGACTGACCTTGGGGCGGTCTACGTGGCGAACCGTGGTCTGCCGCAGTTCGGCGACCCGGCCACACCGATCTCCACCAGCCACTGGACGGCTGGTTGACGCCTAGGACGACGACCCGGGAAATCTTTGTAGCCTCTCAGTGGTCACCTCTGAGACCTCGACCGGTATCCCATGTCGAAGGCACCGACGAGCCGGGCAAGCTGTCCGAAAAGAATTGTCAAGAACGGAAGTCACGGTAATGAACGTCTCACGCAAAGGTCGCGCTCACCTTCGTCGATCCATGTTGTCGCTGGGCATGGGGCTGCTGCTTGCCCTCGCGCGTCCACCGATGCCTGCGACGGCAGGTGCCGTTGGGGTTTCGCCGCTGTCGCTCGACTACGCGGACGCGCCGCGCGGCGCGACGTTGGTGAAGACGCTGATCTTGAGCAACGAGCCGAGCGTCGGAGATTCGGGAACGCTTTCGTACAGCTTGACCGCCAAAGGCGAGACCGCCGAGTGGATCAAGATCCTGCCGGCAGAGGGGGACAAACCCCTTGCGAAGCTCGACGTGCCCGAGGCCCAGCAGGCCTTTGTACGCATTGTCGTCTTCGTGCCGGCGCAGGCCGCCAACCGGACCTACACCGGGTCGGTGTACATCGAGGGAACGACAGTGAGGGCGGATGCGAAGCCGGGCGACGTCGGGGTCGGGACTGCGCAGGAGGTGCCGATCACGGTGAAGGTCGGCGGTGTGGAACGACGCGAAGCGACCGTCGACGACTACGTGGTGGATGAGGCCGAGGTCGGGCTCAAACAGCGATTCACGGCCAAGATCTCCAACAAAGGCAACGTCACGGTCGCGGGTGAGCTCGATGTGAAAGTGTCACGGGCCGGTTCTGATGTCGCCACACTGTCGACGAAAGGCAGCAACTTCCCCGTCCTGCCCGGCGTGTCCGACGGCGTGTACATCGAATGGGACACGAGCGAGCAACTGGGTGGCGACTACACCGCCGAGTTCACCATACGGGATGTTTCTGGCCTCGCCCCCGTCGTTCTCGGAACAAAGACCGTGCCGTTCCGGCTCGAGCCACGAGGAACCTTCACCCGCTCCGGCGAGTTCACCAAGTTCGTGCTGCTCGACACCTTCGTGCAGGGTGACCTCGTCCGGGCCGAGGCCAGCTTCTTCAACACGGGCAAGATCCCCACCAACGCGGTGCTCGACTCGCAGATCTTCTACAAGGGCAAGCTCGTCAAAGAGGTACAGAGTCTCCCGCGCGTGGTCCGGCCGGGTGCAACTGGCCGGATTGTGGTCTCGTTCGACGCGGTCGACGCCGGCACCTACACGATCAAGTCGACGTTCAACTTCGACGGGGAGGTGACCGACGAGAAAGAGTTGAAAGCGGACATCGCGGCGAAGGGCGGGAGCCCGTCGTCGAAGGGCTCTGACGGCGGTTCGAGCAACAGCGGCGTGTTGGCGGTCGTCGGCGTCGGTGTGCTTGCCGTGCTCGGGGGCGGCTGGGTCGTCGCCCGTCGTCGTCGACGAGCGGACTGACCCGGCGCGACGGTTGGTCATGACTGATTCCGCGATTGGTCATGACCGATTCCGGCGTTGGTCATGACCGGGATGGGCCATGTTCATGGGCTTTTCGGATCAACTTGGACCGATCCGTTGCCGTGCGATGGCGTCGGTGTCAAAGTCGACGCATGGGTAAACGAAGGGGCGGGGGGCGATGAGCGGCGGGTCGTGGTCACGAGGCCTGGCGAACGGCGCGCCAACGTCACGAACGCTCACCGCGTGCGTTCTGACGGCGTTGTTGCTCGTGAGCCCGGCGTTCCGCAGCCCGGCATCGGCGGTTGAGGAGCCGGCTGCACCGACCATCCATTGTGGGTGGGTGCTCCCGAGCGTCGGCAACGCCACGACCTTCGTCTACGGACCCGACGATGACGCCACGTCGGTTCGCCTCGCCGGAAACCCCTGTGCCCTCAACCAGGGAGTGGCGTTTCAGCCGAATGACGCGCCGGGCCTCACCCACATCGTCGTCGATCCCAACGACGACGGAAGTGGTCGTGAGATCGAGTTCTGGGCGGCCGTGAGCCATCCGACATCTGACTCCTTCGGTTCCGGTGCCGGAAGCGTCGCGTGGTCCGTGCGCCGACCCGACGGCAGCCTGCTCGCCCAAGTGCAGCCGACCGGTCGCTCGTGCGCCGGCACGTCGTCGCCCGGCCCGATGTGGGAAGCCGCATCAGCGAGTGCGACCGGAACCGGTGTGTTGGTTGCGGACACGGTGAGAAACGATGAAGGAACGGGCCTGTGGCAGGCATGCCGCCAAGGCCGCATCCGTATGTTCTCCGGACGGTTGACCGTGGCGTCGGGTGCCGCCTGCGGCTCGTACTCCGTCACCACGACCGCTACGGTCGCCGACAAGTCGGCTGCGCTCACCTTCGGTTTTGAGGTTCTCTGCCCGACCGATGTCGTGCTCGACGCGGTGAACATCCATTGGGACGTGACCCCGGGTGGCACGGGCGTAGTCAACGGCGATCTGGATCCGACCACCGGTTCCGCGCCAACGGTTACGAATCATGGCCCGAACCCGGTACAGATCGGTCTGGTGTTCACCCCGCTCCGCCGTTCTGATGCTGTGGTCAACGACGCCATCGCTGAGTTCGGAGCGGCTCTTATTCCGCCGACCACACTTCGGGCCGGTCTCCCGAGGATTGTGGCGGGTGAGACCGTGTGGTTCTCCGGTCCGGCCAGCGTGGTCTGTCCCGGGAAGTCGGTGCGTATGAATCTGTTGGTGCACGCGCCCCTCGATCTTGCGCTCGGGCAGTACGAAGGCAGCGTCCGTGTTCTCGCTCGGGCTGGTGGACGATGCTGAGAAACCGCCGCATCCAGTTGGGCTGCCTTCTGTCGGCGTCCGCCCTCACGTTGTTCTCGGTGCGTCCAACGCTTGTCGTCGCCGATGCCGAGAACGTTGCGCCCCCTCTGTCGATTGCCGTCCCGATCGGCGGGGAGTCCCGCACGACTGTGCAGTTCACGGTGCCGGCGATCGTCCGGACCGAACTGGCCGCCCTCGTCGACACCACCGGCTCGGGATCTGCCGATATAGCGCCTGTCGGTGCGACCGTCGTCGGTGCGGTCGATGCCCTTACCCAGACCAACCCGTCGTTGCGTGTCGGCGTGGCGACCTCGGGCGAGCTGCCCGTGTTCCCGTTCGGCGTCTCGACCGACGTTCCGTACCAGCTCAAGGCGCCGATGTCGGCCGTCCGCACGGAGTGGGTGACCGCGCTCGAAGCAATCCAGGCGGTCGAAGGCGGCGGCGACGTGAAAGAAGGACAGCTCGTCGCTCTTGCCGAACTCCTCCAGAGCACGAGCGCGGATCCGACCCGACGTGCCGTCGCCTTCGACCCGATTGCCCGCCGGGTCGTGGTCGTGAGCACCGACAGCGCACCCCACCTCGATACCGACACGTGGTGCAACGGGACCACGTGCCTCCCCTACCCGGGGCCTTCGATCGTCAACACCCAAGCGATGCTCGATCAGGCCGGCGTCACGGTGATCGTTCTCGGTCGCGGAGACGTTGGCGCCCTGCGAACGATCGCCTATGCCAGCGGAGGCACCGTTGTCGACGTGTCGTCGCCGGACCGGATCGCCGGTCTCACCAACGCCATTCAGACTGCACCGATCACGGTTCGTCCGCTGCTGACCGGTTGTGAGGGCCTTGCCGTCACGTCGGACCAGGTCACGGTACGTGCTCGGCCCGGTGAGACCGTTTCGGTTCCCGTGGGGATCGCTGCGGCCGCCGGTGTGACCGCAGGTCCGCGGACCTGCGCGCTGGAGTTCGCCGGCGTCCATCAGACGGTCGCCATCAACGTGGCGATGCCGTGCGATTCCGATGGATCGACCCCTTCGACGACTACTCCTTCGTCGACTACCCCGTCGTCCACCACCATTGCGGGTTCGGCCAGTACGACCACACCGGACGGAACGACGACCACCGTCATCAGTTCCACCACCACCACCGAACCCGCCACAACGACGACGGTGCTGGCCACCACAACGTCGGCCGCACCGGCCACCACGACGTCAGCTGCACCGGCCAGCACAACGTCAGCCGCACCGGCGACCACAACGTCAGCCGCACCCCTAACCACGACGTCAGCCGCACCCGCAACCACGACGTCAGCGGTGCCGAGTCCGACCACGACCGCCGCCCCAGACACAACGACGAGCTCTGCGCAGCCTGCCACGACAGTGCTCGAGCCGCAGGCGGCTACGGCGCCCGCCCCCACAGTCCCAAGTGACCCGACCACCACGACGGCGCCGTCTGCGGGCGGGGGTTCGTCCGGGCCCCCGGTCGTTCCGTCGGTTCCGACGACCGAGGGTTCCGTTGGCCCGTCGGTCCCGGTCGTCACGTCGACGGTGGCTCCCGGGGTGGTCGGACCGGTTCCGGTACCGCCCGGCCAGTGCGTGCCCGTGACCACGGTGCCGGCCTCCACGACGACCGTCGCGCCTCCTCCGGCGAGCACCGCCCTGGCCTCCACCACGACCCTTGCCCCCACAGTCCCGACCACGGCGCCACCGCCTTAGTCGGACCCCGGTCGCACGCCCTAAATGGACAAACCCATGATCCGCTCGTCGAGTCGAGCCGATTGGAGGCCCGACACCGCCAACTTCTGACCGTGAGGAATCGGAGAAGGGGCAGGACCAGCCGAAATCCCGGCCTTCGTAAGCGAACGTATAGAGTCACGCCTCGTGTTGGCTTCGCGGTTGACAATCACTGTCCGTGTGCATAAAGTTGCGCGCTCAGGATGTCGACGGAGTTTGTCATGGCGATTTCACTTGTGGGGAGTGCTCGGCCGGAACCCCCCGAGCGCGGAGAGAACGGCGACGAGGCGACGAGCCACGTCCCTGGTTTGCTTGGGTTTCTCGCCACGTTGCACGAGCCGGTGTTCGAATTCGATGACGCGGGACGTTGCCACTACATGAACCCGGCCTTCCGAGAGCTGCTCGGGTTGGCGGAGACCAGTCCGGTGGCCAAGGTTCGCCGCGGAACAGTCTTCCCTGAATGGCTCCGTGAGGACGAGTACGCAAGGTGGAGCTTCTTCGTCGATGTTCATCGAAGTGGTCAGGCAGCCGAACTTGGTATTGGTCCGACGCCGTTCTCGCTCAAGCGCATCGATGGTTCGGAGGTTGCCTGCCGAATCACCGGTCAACGACTGCTTTCGCGCACCGGGGTCGTTCTCGGGCTCGTAGCGGTGGTCAGTCCGGTCACGGCCGCCAAGCAGGCAACTGGCGACATCTCTCAGCTTTCGTCGGAGATGCATCGGCTTTCCTCGGTCGTCCAACAGCTTGTGGGTGGCGACGCCGGAGTTCCTGCCGCGAGGCCGTTTCCGTTCGTCGAACGACGGGCGTCCGTAAAGACTGTGCCCGACGCGCCGATCGCCGCCGTCCGCGATCTTGTTGCCGTTCCGGACGCGGACCCCTCGACTCCGAGTCGGCTCGATTCACTCTCCGATCGCGAGCGGGACATCCTCCGGGGCCTTCTCGAAGGAAAGCGAACGGCGACGATGGCGCGGGAACTCTTCCTGAGCGAGCACACAATTCGTAATCACCTCAAGCACATTTATCGAAAGGTCGGCGTGCATTCGCTCGGCGAATTGCGTGAAGTCGTGATGCCGATCGCCGATGGCCTCACCAAACGAGATGCCAAGCGTCGGTAGGCGCCTGCTCGGAAATAGTCCTCTGCCGAGTAAGTCGCCACTCGACGATTCGCCCGGTTCGGCGTTGGTAGTTGTGAGGGTGTCAGGTGAACACAATTCTCTTTCTGCCGAAGCGGACGAACTCGTTCAGGCGGATTTTCTGTCGCGGGATGAACGACGGGCCGCAGAAGAATCGGCGACCCTCACCCGTCGAGCTCAGCGTCTCTACGGCCCAGCACTCCTTCGCGCACTTGCTGTAGAAACATTCGGCTTCCGACCGGGGTCCGTCCGTGTCGATAGGGAGCACGGGCGTCCGTATCTGCGCGTCGAGGGCTCCCGTTCCATCTTTGCCAGCCTCAGTCACCGAGAGTCAGTTCTGGTGGCCGCGGTCTCGTCGACATCAATTGGCGTCGATTTTGAGCAACCTGCCTCTCGGACCATTGCCCACGAAGTTCGACATGAGTTCTGCGATGAGGTGGAACTGGTGTCGACGCAAGAGTCCAGCGATCCGAAGACGGAGGCCCTGATCAGTTGGCTTCACAAGGAGGCCTACCTCAAGGCAGTCGGCGTCGGCCTATCCGTAGACCCGAGGTCGATCGAGTTCGTCCCGGTTCGTGGCCCGGCGGACGAATGCTCGGGAGACGTAGCGCTTCGCCGCCGCCGGACGCTGGTCCGGCCCCTGCCTGACGATGCCCGGTCGTGGACGTTCGGCACCGCCAACTTGGACGGCACCGGCATGTTCGTCGTTGCGCAGGAGCAGCCGGTGCACGGGATCAAGTGTCACAGTTCGAATCGTGAGAACTTCGCCGGGTTCGGTTGGCGCGCCGTGTCGTTCATCTGTGAGGGATCGAGTCCGCCGAGCGGCTGTGAAGAACATGCTGAAGGGGGATCGTAGGGCGATCGAACCATTTCACTCGAGCGCGAGTGATCCGCCTTTCACAAGCCGCAAGGGCACCGCTAACGTGAAGCTCGGAAGACGCGCTGGTTGCGGCACAACCCCTGATGCTGCGTAGAGAAGAGCGGAAGATGAAGTCGAGAGAACAAGAGTTGGATTTGGTCGCATTGCCGAGCGATCAGGATGCCACTGGGCGAACGTTCGGTGCGTCGGAGTTGGAGGCACTCGCGCGAGTTGTCGGACGAGGCACCCTCGTCAGCACGAAAGGGCCGGAAGTGAAGAGCTTCGAGGGTCGCTTTGCGGCGCTTCTCGGGGCGGCCCATGGAATTGCGTCGTCGAGCGGTTCGGCCGCCGTTCATGCGGCGCTTGCTGCTGTCGACCCAGAACCTGGTGCCGAGATCGTGACCACCGCGGTCACCGATATGGGCGCAATAACTCCGATCCTCTACCAGGGGGCGATCCCGGCTTTCGCTGACATTGATCCGTCGACATGCAACGTGACAGCCGAATCCGTCGAGGCGGCGATCACCTCCCGAACCCGGGCGGTTATTGTGACCCACCTTTTCGGTCAGCCATGCGATCTCGATGGGATCAGCGCAATCGCTCGGAAACACGGCGTCGCCATGATCGAGGATTGCGCCCAGGCCCCATTGGCAACAAGTCGCGGACGCTTCGTAGGAACCATTGGCGAGTATGGGGCCTTCAGCTTCCAGCAGGGAAAACACATCACCTGTGGCGAGGGTGGCATCACGTTGACCAACGATGCTGCCGCCGCACGCCGGATCTATCTTTGGGTGAACAAAGGTTACGGATACGGAAATGAAAAGCCCGATCATGATTTCATCGCCCTGAATAGTCGGATGACCGAGCTGCAAGGAGCGTTCCTGGGGGCACAGCTCGAGCGGATCGAGGGCGTTGTCCACGCCAGGCGACGCACAGCCGACTTGATGACCGAGATCCTGGCCGACATCGAAGGCATCGGCTTGCCGACGGTCCGCCCTGGCGATGTTCACTCCTACTGGAAGTACGCCTTGACGATCGACCCTGCGGTGGTTCCTGGCGGTCCGGTCCGCGTCGCCGAGGGCCTACGAGCCCTCGGTGTCCCGTCGGCACCGCGGTACATCCAGAAGCCGGCCTTCCAGTGCACGATCTTCACCGAGCAGCGCACGTTCGGGACGAGCCGTTGGCCCTTCACCCTCGCCCAGCCCAGCGCTCTCGACTACTCCCGCGGTCGGTTCCCCGGCACGTTCGAAGCCCTTGATCGAGTTCTCGTACTTCCCTGGAATGAGAAGTACGAGGAGCGTCATGTCGAGTTCCTGGGTGAGGCCGTCCGCCGGTCGATCCTCGCCGCCCGGCTGGGAGCGAGTGAGTAAATGGACCCTGTTCGGATTGCCCTGCTCGGAGCGGGGGGCATCGCAGCCACCCACTTCGAAGCGATTGCCTCATTACCGAACGACGTCACGCTCGTGGCCGTCGTCGAGCCCGACGCTCAGCGGGCGGCCGCTACCTCCGCTCGGTTGGGGGTTCCGACCTTCTCGGACGTCGAGGAACTCCTGCGCGCTGGCCTGTCGATCGGCGGGGCGATCGTCTGCACGCCGCCGAACACCCATGCCTCGATTGGGATCGCTCTGCTGGAAGCCGGAATTGCCGTGCTTTGCGAGAAGCCCCTCGCCCCGAATCGCGCCGACCTGCATCGAATGTTGGCGAGCGCACATCGCCATGACCGGCCGCTCATGATGGCGAGCAAGTTCCGCTACTCCGTGGATGTGATCCTTGCGTAGAAGCTCATCGAATCTGGTGAGCTGGGCGTGATCGTTCTCTTCCGCAATGCCTTCACCGCAGCCGTTGACATGCGGAATCGGTGGAACTCCGTTCGCGCGGTTTCCGGTGGAGGAGTGATCATCGACAACGGGACGCATTCCGTTGACATCGCGCGCTACTTGCTCGGACCCATCCGCGAGGTCGTCGCGATCGAGACGCACCGAGTGCAGGGACTCGACGTGGAGGACACCGCTGAAGTGTTGTTTCGCACCGATGCCGGTGCCACGGGCACGATTGATCTCTCCTGGAGTCTGAAGTCCGGCTCGCAGTGGTTCGTCACGATCGACGGCACCAAGGGCTCCATGCGCCTGGGTTGGTCGGGGTCCGAGGTTGATCAGGGAGCGGGCTGGGAGGCCGTCGGAGTCGGCTACCGGAAACTGGAAGCGTTTCGTGCCCAGTTGACCGACTTCCTCGATGTCATACGATTCGGCGCTGTACCCCTCATCACCTCTGCTGATGCACAAGCCTCCGTTGCGGTGATCGACGCCGCCTATCGCTCGATCGCCGAGCGGAGTTGGGTGTCTGTGGTCGAGGAGCGGCGCCTTCAGCCGCGCTGAGCCATGCCTCCACCAAGCGACGCTGTCGGCATGCTGATCGACGGGACCGCAAGGATCCATGAATCCGCGCTCATCGAACGGGGTGTTCGGATCGGGCCTCGATCGGCTGTTTGGGACAGTGTTCATATCCGGGGTCCCGAGACCAATATCGGTGCCGATTGCATCGTCGGGGAGAAGACGCACATCTCCTACGGGGTGAGGATCGCAGATCGGGTCAAGATCAATGCGTTCGTGTACGTCTGCACCGGTGTCACGATCGAGGTCGGCGTGATGATCAGCGCCGGCACCGTCTTCACCAATGATCTGTATCCCCGAGCAACGACACCGGACCTGCAGAGCCTGCGGGCGAGCGAACCGGACGAGAACACTCGTCCCACGCGGGTGTGCGAGGGAGCCACGATCGGTGCTCGCGCGGTCATCGGGAGTGATCTGGCGATTGGCAGATTCTCGATGATCGGGATGGGAAGCGTCGTAACCCGAAGTGTCGGTGACTTCCATCTCGTCGTCGGTCACCCCGCACGGCCGATCGGCTACGTCTGTCGCTGCGGTCAGCCTCTCGTGCGGTTTGCGAGCGGTCGCCCGGTCGAAGGTCGGTGGGAGTGTTCGCACTGTGCACGGCGCTTCCACGGTGAGCGGGGTCTCGTCACGGAACTCACATGACGAGAGAAATCGTCGTCGTCGGAGGCGGGGTCATGGGTTGCACCACGGCGCTCCGACTCGCGCAGGCGGGTTGCCGAGTCACTCTGGTGGATGCGTCCCCCGAACTGGGCGGTCTCGCGTCGTCGTGGACGTTCTCTGCGCCCGGTTCTCCAACCGGTTCGGTCACCTGGGATCGCTTCTACCACGTGATTCTCCGGACCGACTCGGCATGGCGACATGTGCTGGCCGAACTCGGTCTCGATGACTCTGCGGTTTGGTCCGGCACGCGGACGGGAGCGTCCACGGGAGGCACGGTGCGGTCCGTCTCGTCGCCGATCGATCTGTTGCGCTTTCGGCCCCTGTCGTTCATCTCGAGGGTGCGCGTCGGGGTGACGGTCCTGGTCGCTTCGCGGCTTCGCGACGGGCGAGCGCTCGAGACCCGCCCACTGGAGCCGTGGCTCCGGAAGTGGTCCGGGCGAGCAGCTTTCGAACGGTTCTGGCGGCCACAACTGCGGGCGAAATTGGGAGCTACTTCGGCCGACGTTTCTGTCGCCTTCATCTGGGCAACTGCCCAGCGCCTGCTCCGAGCTCGTGGATCAGGGGTCGGCCCCGAACAGTTCGGATACGTGCCGGGTGGCTATTCGACAATCATGAAACGGTTCACCGCAGCGCTGGAGCGCGCCGGTGTCTGTCTTCGTTTGAGCACATCTGTGGTTCGCATTGAGTCTTCCGGTGACCGTGGGGCCCCATCCGGAGAAGCCGCGTTGCGCGTGGTCTTGTCCGACGGTTCGGCACTGGACGCCGACGACGTGGTGCTGACGGTTTCGGCGCGTGCGGCCGCGACTGCGCTCATCGGACTTTCCGAGTCGGAGCGAGCCGCCCTTCGACGCATTCGCTATCAAGGGGTGCTGTGCGTGTCGCTGCTCTTGCGGGCGCCGTTGAGCCCCTATTACCTCACGTACCTCATGGACGATACGATCCTGACGGGGGTCGTCGACATGTCAGCTCTGGTGGAGCCGTCAGAGCTCGACGGACATGGTTTGGTGTACCTGCCCCGGTATCAAGCGCCGGATGATCCCTTGTTCGAGGCTTCTGATGAGGAAATTGTCGATCGGTTCTCCGCCGCGCTCGGTCGCGCGTATCCGCAGTTCGATCGTGGCGACGTCGTCTCGGCGAAGGTGGCTCGAGCCAAGGAGGTCTTCGCCGTACCCACCCTTGGGTACTCTGCCCTGGTGCCGTCGACTCGTACCTCGATCCCGGGCGTCTGGCTGGTGAACAGCGCGCAGATCGAACAATCCACGCTGAACGTCGACGAAAGCGTCCGGGTCGCCGAGCGCGGTGTTGAAGAGGTCCTTCGAGGATGACTTCGTCTGCGAAACCCCGTCCGTTCGCATCGCTAAGTCTCGACCTCGACAACGAGTGGGCCTATCTCATGACGCGCGGTGACGCCGCTTGGAGCGAGTATCCGTCGTATCTTCCTGTCGTCGTTCCGCGCGTATTGCGCGCGCTTTCCGGCATCAATCAGCGGATCACGTTCTTTGTCGTCGGCTACGACGCGGCTCAGCCGGAAAATGCCGAGCTCATCCGGTCGATGGTCGATGCCGGCCACGGAATCGGGAATCACTCGTTCCGGCATCAACCGTGGTTGCACCGCTACACCTATTCAGAACTGGTGGAGGAGTTCACCAGGACCGAGGAGGCGATCGAGGCCTCGACCGGGAGTCGACCGACTGGCTTTCGCGGCCCGGGGTACAGCCTCTCACCCGATGTGCTCCGGGTGTTGGCCGAGCGTGGCTACCGATACGATGCGAGCACCTTGCCCACCATCATCGGACCATTGAGCAGGGCGTTCTACTTCCGTTCGGCAGAGCTGACGGCGGAGCAGAGGGAGGAGCGCTCGATGTTGTTCGGCACGTGGCGCGACGGTCTGCGCCCGCTCCACCCGTACCAATGGGAGATTCCGGCTACCGGCACGCGGATGCTGGAGCTGCCGGTCAGCACGCTCCCGTTGCTTCGCGTGCCGATCCATGTGAGCTACCTGCTGTACCTTGCCGCGATCGCGCCCCGCCTCGCGCAGAGCTACTTTGCTGCCGCATTGCGAGTGTGTCGGATGCGGCGTCTGTCGCCCTCGATTCTCTTGCATCCCCTGGACTTCTTGGGCGGTGATGACGTTTCAAGCCTTGCGTTCTTTCCTGGCATGCACATGACCGGCGAGCGCAAGGTCGAGTTGGTGCTGGGGTACCTTGATCAGTTGCAGCATCAGTTCGACGTGATCACGGTTGATGAGCACGCTGAGCGTGTACGCACGAGCGATCTCACGATCGGCGTTCGGCGAGACGATCCTCTCTTCGCCAGTTCAGGAGCTCGGCCGTGAAGTCGTCCTTGGGCTCACCGGGAGTCGTGCCGACGGTCACCGTGATCGTCCCGGCATTCAACGAGGCGGCAATACTGGCCGACACTCTTCGCACGCTGATCGACTACCTCGAGGCGCAGCGGGCCGCGTTCATAGGTCAGATCCTCGTGGTGAACGACGGGTCCACCGACCGGACGGGCGCCATCGCCGAGGAATTCGCAGCAGAGTATCCGATGGTTCGGGTGATCCACCATCGTACGAACTTCCGCCTCGGGCAGGCCCTTCGCTTCGCGTTCAATCACTGCGACACGGACTATCTCGTCACGGTCGACAGCGATTTGTCCTACGACGCGGAACACATCGGCCGGTTGGTCGAGCACATCCACCGGACACGAGCGAAGATCGTGCTGGCGTCGCCGTACGCCGAAGGTGGCGTGATCGGGCACGTTCCTCTGATTCGAAAGTGGCTCTCGCGCTGGGCCAATCGCTACCTCTCCGTCGGCGCGAAGGGGGAGCTCTCAACCCTGACGGGCATGGTTCGGGCCTACGACCGCCGGTTCCTGCAGTCGCTGGATCTGTCCAGCACTGGTATCGATATCAATACCGAGATCATCTACAAGGCTCGAATCCTGAGCGCTCGGATCGAGGAAATCCCGGCCACGCTGTCGTGGACGACAACGGATCGCCGCTCGTCGAGTTTCAGCATCGGTCACGGCATCAAGACCTACATCCTTTCGGGATTCCTGTTCCGACCCCTTCTTTCGCTGCTCCTGCCGGCGTTCTTCTTCTTCGGTGTTGCCGTACTCATGATGGGAGTGCTTGTCCAGCGGGCACTGAGCGCCAATCAATCCGTCATGGACAGCTTCAACGACTGGCCCGGCGCCGTCCTCGTCGTCGCCGTGTCGCTGTTGCTCTCGCTACAGTTCGTCACCTTGGCGCTACTCGCCTGGCAGGCGAAGCGGAACTTCGAGAACCTGTTCCACATCGCCACGACCAATCTCCGGGCGACGCAGGAACTGCGCCGCGAGTTGACCGCTCAGCGCGAAGCTGATCGCAGTACATCCGACACGACAATCACGCGCGGTGTCGGCGCTCCTCCGAGTTCCGGCTGATTGCGGATTCGTAGCAGTCCATGAGCAACAGGTAGTTCGGCTCAGGGGAATATCGCGATACGTAGCGCTCCCGGCCGAGCCGGCCGAGTTCGACCAACCGTTCGGGGTTGCTCGAGCACCATCGGAGTTTGTCGGCCAGGTCATCGGAATCCCCTGGCGTGAAGAACAGCCCGGTGACACCTTCATCGACGATCTCCGTGAGCCCTCCGAGGCGGGAGGCGAGAACGGGGGTCGAGCACGCGTATGCCTCGATCATCGAAAGCCCAAAGGTCTCCATCCATTCCGAGGGGAACACCAGGACCGAGGCTCCATGCATGAAGGCAAAGACCTGGCTTCGTTCGCATGACCCCGCGAACGTCACGGCGTCTGCAGCGACCCGGCCACGCACAGCCTTCTCGAGGTCCTCGCGGTCCTCCCCATCACCGACGACTACCAGGTCGAGCCCGATGTCGTGATCCACGAAGGCCTGGACGAGTGTCCGGATCCCCTTCTCTCGGCAGAGCCGACCTACGAAGAGGGCGTACGGTCTTGCCCCGGGCTGCGCCGGGCTCGGTGGGGATGGCTCGCCCACGAAGTTCGGCTTCACCCGCAACCGGTCGTCGGGGAATCCGCCTTCGAGCATGAGGGCTCGCTGCGCGTGGCTCAGCACGATGTAGGCGTCAACCCGCGACTGCCAGGTCCGGCGCAGCTTGTGGACGCCGATCATGACGGCGATCGCCGCTGTCTGCGACCCGGAGTTGCGGTAACAACGGTGCACGATCCCTGGGTACGGCACCGGCTTCGAGAGGCAATCGGTGCAGATGTAGCCGTCTCGGTACAGATTGGAGCTCGGGCAGACGAAACGGTAGTTGTGCACGGTTTGTACGACTGGAACCCCCGCATGTCGGGCGGCGTCGTAGACCGAGGGAGACAGCAGCGGGAAGATGTTGTGCACGTGGACCACGTCCGGAGCAAAGCCGGCGATCGCTTGGGAAAACCGGGAGCGAACGCGTAGCGAATAGATATGTCCGAGAGCCGACTTCACCTGGTCGACTGGGCCCGAGATCGACGCGTTGTCCGTCTCGAACAAGTGGACCTCGTGCCCGTGATCCCGCAGCAGCTGTGCCTCGGACGCTACGACGACTTCCTCGCCGGAGGGGTTCTGGTAACGGCTGTGTGCGATGAGCACTCTCACGGGCAGGCTCTCCTTCGGCGACTCGGCCTCGGGCCTCCTCGCGGTGTGTTTCGAGCAGTCGAAGGAGATATCGTCTCATGTCTTTTGACGCTGGCTGTCGAGCCATCAGCTGCTCCTGACCCACCGCTGGCACAGCGGTCTGACCGCGCGTGGGCGTCGCTCTGCCCGCCACGTCAACTATGGTTGGCATCCGCCGAGATCCGGCATCGTCCTCCGCGAAGTCACCGGAAGTCGTTCGGGGAGCCCCGCCATTGTCTGTGGGCTTTACCGTAGTGCGCGCCGTGCGTGGGCATTTAAGACCCGCTGTTGCGGTGCCGATAGGGATCTACGACAACAAACCCCGGAGTTTGGAGCGAAAATGAAGAGATCACGTATGTGTATCAGCATTGGAGCTTGTCTGGTAGCGGTTGTACCGGCACTCGAGCTCGGCCTCGAGGCGGAAGCTGCCTCTCGTCTCACCGCAAAATCCTCCTCGGGTTCGTTGAATCGCTCCCGCACTGCGGTGCCTCGGCGCAACGGAGCAAAGCCCCCGAAGTCGGTGGTTGCCCCGGCGAAGCCCGAAGTTGGCCCGGCGCCTCTGGTGTTCCAGACCATGGTCGATTTCGCCTCCCCCGGTGGCGCAGGTTCGAGCCTTGACGTTGGCTCTGTCTCCGGAATGGACCCGTCCGCTCCCGAATCGGCGTTTCTCTCCGACCTGTTCGCGCAAGCCCTCATCGTTTACAGCGCTTCGTCCGCCGCGGGCGTCGAGCAGAGCGTTCCGGCCGGGAACGACGCTGGCCCTACGCCGTTCATCCCCACTCCAGACCCGGTCGGCCCGCCGCCTGACCCGACGATAACGACGCAGACGACGGTTCCCGTGCTGCCCACGACGGTTCCGGTGCTGCCGGCGGTGCCGACGACGGTTGCTGCGCCGACGGTTGCTGTGCCGACGACGGTTGCTGCTGTGCCGACGACGGTTCTTCCGACGACAACGGTTCCTGCGGCGCCCACAACGGTTCGTCCGGTGCCGACGACGGTTGCTGCTGTGCCGACGACGCTTCGTCCTGCGCCGACGACGGTTTTTGTAGGCCCGGTCGTGCCGACGAC
>JANMYF010000472.1:0-1744 GCA_031381685.1 Acidimicrobiia bacterium | reverse complement strand
CCAGCCTCAGGTAGCTGACGAGCGGGACACGCGATGCGGTTTCGGTACTCACGGGTGCCACGTTACCGACCGGTGCGAACGCATTCCCATTCTCGCCGTCGGACCCCCGTTTCCCCGTGACCGGCTCGACATGGCGAGGCGTACGTGGCGTATCGTCCGGGATCGGTCCGAGGCGTCGCCCGGGCCGCAGTCAACTGGGGAGACGGGCATGGGAACGCTTCGTTGGATCGAGGACAACAGCTACGACCCGAAGTACGGGTTCTGGAGTCGGGCCAACGTCGGCGAGGTGCTGCCGGATCCGCCGAGCCCGCTCGGGTGGGACCTCACCTTCGACAACGGTGGCTGCGCTGTGGGCTGGCGCGACTGCATGGTGAAGCGCCTCGGCATGTCCGAGGACGAAGTGCATCCGACTCGGCCCGAAGTCTTCGGCGTGTTCGGTGGCTACGCGTATCTCGGCATCACGCTGATCAGGGTATGGGCAGAACGCACCCCGGGTTTCAGCGCCGACGCAGTCGACGCCGCGTACTTCGCCGGTCATCCCGGCATTCCTCCGTACGTTGCCGAACCCTGGCACGAGAACGCGGCCACGACCGCGGTGATGACCGCGTGGCTGGGGTGGGTGATGGGTGACCGCAATCAGGACGAGCTCGAAGCCGACCGCGTTGCGACCCGCGCCCTGCGTGCCTCGCGGCCGGACCTCTCGGCGTTGACGGATGCCGACCTGCTCGATCGGGCTCTCTCCCTTCGGCCGGTGCTCCGGGACCTGTTCAGTCAGCACATCAACCAGTCCGGTGCCGCGGGTATCGGACCCGGTGTCCTCGGCGCGGTGTGTGCCGCCGTGGGTGACCCCACGGCGACGATGCGCCTGCTCGGAGGAGTCGGCGGCGTCGACTCGGCCGAGCCGTCGTCGGCGATGTGGGAGCTCTCCCGTACGGTGCGAGCGAGCCTCGCACTCGGCGCCGCTTTCGACGCCGGCGTCGAAGGACTCACCAGTCGCCTTCGGGCCGACACGTCGCCGGTCGCCGAAGCGTTCGTCGCCTCCCTCGACGCCTTCCTCGCAGAATTCGGCTCCCGCGGCCCGAACGAATGGGACATCCGCTCCCACACGTGGGAGACGAAGCCCGACCTGGTGCTCGCTGCGGTGGATCGGATGCGCTTTGCCGAAGACGTCGCGGCCCCGCATCTCCATCAGGCGGCCGCCGAAGCAGACCGGCTTCAGCTCGGCGCGGAAATTGCGGCGAAGCTTGCCGGTGATCCGGAGACCCAGGCTCAGTTCAACGCCGCCCTGGCATCGGCGGTGACGTTCCTCGCCGGACGCGAACGATCGAAGACGAACATCATCCGCGCCCTTCACGAGGTGCGGATGAGTGTCTGGGAGATCGGTCGCCGTGCGGTCGCTCGAGGCGAGCTGCGCGAAACCCGCGACATCTGCCTCTTCTTCGCCGACGAAGTGGAGGCGATCATCAACGGAACCTCGGACGACACGAAGGCGACGGCCGAAGCCCGCCAGGCCCACCTCGACTGGCTCGGTTCGCTCGAACCCCCCTTCATCGTGACGTCGCCGCCGCCGCCGAACACCGAGTGGCCCAAGCGCGGCGAGAATCGGGCGCCGGTCGGCGTGGTCGGTGTTGCGCTGGCCGGGCTGCCGGGCTGTCCCGGCGTCGTTACGGGACGGGCCCGGGTCATCCTCGACCCTTCCGACCCCGGAGCGCTCGTGTTGGGTGACATCCTGGTCGCTCCGATG
>JANMYF010000468.1:0-7184 GCA_031381685.1 Acidimicrobiia bacterium | reverse complement strand
GTGTGCTCGGCCATGATCTCTTCGAGCTGTGTCTTCAGGCGAAGGATCTCTTTGGCGACGAGCTCGATGTCGGTGGCCTGGCCACCCGCCTGGCCCCATGGCTGGTGCAACAAGATGCGGGCGTGGGGCAATGCGAGACGCTTGCCGTGCGTGCCTGCGCCGAGTAGCACCGCGGCAGCCGACGCAGCCTGACCGAAGCAGATCGTGGTGATATCGGGCTTGATGTACTGCATCGTGTCGTAGATGGCGAACAACGCATTGATGTCGCCGCCGGGCGAATTGATGTAGAGGCTGATGTCCTTGTCGGGGTTCTCCGACTCGAGGAACAGCATCTGTCCGCAGATCAGGTTGGCGATGGTGTCATCGATCGGCGTGCCGAGGAAGATGATGTGTTCGCGCAGCAATCGGCTGTAGAGGTCGTAGGCACGCTCGCCGCGGTTCGTCTGTTCGACGACCGTGGGGACGAGGTAGTTGAGGATGGGCTGACGAGACATCACTTGTTCTTTCTGTCCGACTTCACTGCGAACCGGGACGACCACGTTGCCACGGACGGCCCCTCTACTCGCGGCACTTCCCCACCTATCGGCGGATCAGCACGGCTTCTGTGGATCAGCCGTTGTCGTTTCCGTCATCGGCAACGTCGACGTTGGACTCAAGACCGGGGATCTCCTCGTCGGCGTCGACTTCGGCGAACTCGTTCGGGGTGACCTCGAGGAGCGCCCGGTCGATGGTCTTGCCGTCGGCGTCGACGATCTGGGCCCGCTCGCTCACCCAGGTCACGGCCTTGGCCTTGCGGATGTCGGAGCGCAGTACCGACATCTGGAAGCTGTTCTCCAGGTTCTTGCGGACCTTGTTGGGCTTCATCTTGAAGCGGTTCGCGAGGTTGGCGATCTCCTGCTCGATCTCCTCCTCGCTCACGTCGATCGACTCGGCGGCGGCGACGGCGCGCAGGGCCAGGTCGGCCTTGACGGCCTCGATGCCGGATTCGCGGGCCTCGTCGATGAGCGACTCGGGGCTGCGGCCGGTGGCCATGAGGTAATCGTCGATGGAGGCGTTCTGCTGGGACAGGCGCTGGGCCAAGTCCTGGAGGCGGCGGTCGATCTCCTGATTGACGAGCGGCTCGGGCGGCTCGCCGCCGTCGCTCAGCTCGACGAGGGCCTTGACACACTCGTCGCGCAGCGCCATCGAGGCCTGGACCCGCTTGACCAGGTTCATCCGCTTGGCGATGTCGGCCCGCAGGTCGGCGATGTTGGTGAACTCGCTGGCCGAGGCGGCCCATTCGTCGGTCGGCTCGGGGCGGACCTTCTCGATGACTTCGAGCACTTCGACGCGCATCTCGAGGTCGCCGTGGTCGTGGGTCTCGTCGTGGTCGTGGTCGGGCAGCGGGGCAGTGAACTCGAGCACGTCGCCCGCCGACGCGGCGATCAGGTTGGTGTCGAGCTCGGGGATCACGGTGCCGGAGCCGACTTCGTAGACGTAGCCGTCGGCGTGGAGGCCATCCACTTCCTCGCCGTCGAGCATGCCCCGCACGTTGATCCGGACGCTGTCGCCGGGGTGGGCCTGGCGGTCGACGACGGTGGTGGCGGCGAAGGCGTCACGCATGCGGTCGATCTGCGAGTCGATTTCCGCCTCCGACGCAACGGGCGACGGGATCGTCACCTGGAGGCCGTCGTAGCCCGGGACCCGCACGGTCGGACGCACCTCGACGGTGGCCTCGAAGGTGATGGGACCCTCGGTGGCGCCACCGGTGATGTTGAGCTCCGGTGGTGCGATCACGTCGACGTCGTTGTCGGTGACGGCCTTGAGGTAGTAGTCGGGCAGGCTGTCCTGGATGGCCTGTTGACGGGCCGACTCCTTGCCGACGTGGCGCTCCAGCACCCGGCGGGGTGCCTTGCCGGGACGGAATCCGGGGAGGCGAACCTCACGGGCGATCTTGCGGAACGCAGCGTCGATCGACTTCTCGAACTCAGCTTCCTCGATTTCCACCGAGAGCTTGACGTGGTTGCCTTCTTGGGGTTCGACACTGGTCTTCATACGGGGCAGAGATCCTACCGGCCAGGCGCTTCTCCGCTGACCGTTTCGGGCCCGGGTTTCTTCGGCCTTTCGAGGCGATTGACCGGCCGCCTCCGATGCCGGCATCCCAGACCGCCCGTCCTGGCATTCCAGATCCGCCCGAAACCGTCCCTGCCCCCCGCTTCCGCCGGTGTGGGATGCGCATCGACGGAGTCCGGGATTCGGGTGGACTGATGGCGTGGAAGAAGTACGCCACGTCGGCGGGCCGCCAGCGCCTAGCCTCGCTTCCGCACGTTCAACGAGGTAGGGCGCGGTGCTCGGTTCGGGCGCTGAGTCGCACTTTGCACGTGCAACGGGGTGTAGCGCAGTTGGTAGCGCACCTGCTTTGGGAGCAGGAGGCCGCTGGTTCGAGTCCAGTCACCCCGACACCGCACCACTAGTGTGGTAGTTCGCTTCCGGGGCTTCGGCCCCGGTCTGCGGGTGTAGCTCAATGGTAGAGTTCCTGCCTTCCAAGCAGGCTATGCCGGTTCGATCCCGGTCACCCGCTCCACACGAAACCCCTGCTCAGGCAGGGGTTTTCTTGTTTCTGGGGCCGGGCAGAGTCGCCGCGAACGGCCGGTCGTGCCCTTATGAACGGAGTCCAAGGGCCGCGACCAGACACGGACGGTTGATTCGGGCAGCCTGTCGACATCACCCTTGACAGGGTTCCGAATCCTTGGCCCTGCTCAGTCGGATACCAACTCCTGCGGCCCGACAGACGCTCAAGTCCCACCGAACGTTCGGCGCCAGCGCAGAGTCGTGTCCCCGCACCAGACCTCGATGACACTCCAATTCAGTTGTCAGTCTGCAGGCGAAACGCCCCGGATTGGAAGGCAACGCGCGCAGATCAACGCCGGGTGCTGCACAGCGCATTGGCGTAGCAGGCAACGAACGTCTGAGACGGTCAGCAAAGTACGCAGTCCCGACCGGTCGCGCGCCTCGCACCTTGTTCACGGTTGGTCACTCTCGTGCTCGGTGGTTCCCAGCAGGTACGAACAACCGGGCACAAATGAGCAACACCTAAGCTCAGGGTTTGGGCATGCCTCGGTCAGGTGGCGTAAGCGGCGGCGACGATGGCGGGGTTGGCCAGGTGCGCGAGTCCGTCGCTCCCGCGTCGTTCGTTAATGAGTTGATCGAGGCGTTGCATGATCGTGTCCCGGGTCGTTGCCGGTTGGTTGGCGAGGTCGAGGTAGCGGTCGAAACCATCGAAGATGGTGCTTCCGTCGACGAGGTCCCAGCTGAGATCGATCGTCCTGGCGGTGGCGTGGACGAACCCGGCGTCGTGGAGGAGGCGCTGGTAGTCGGCGGGACAGCTGCCGATGACGGGCGGTTGCGCAGTCTGGGCGGCGGCGGGAGCGATCGATTCGCCGATCGCTGTGAAAGCAAGCCCGAAGGCCTCGAGTTGGTCGGCTGGTGCCCAGACCGCGAATGAGACCCTGCCTCCGGGACGCAGCACGCGCTTGGCTTCGTTGAGTACGGCCGTGGGATGGGCGGTGTGATGGAGGCAGAAGCCAAGGGTGACGGCGTCGAAGGAGCCGTCAGGATAGGGAAGCGTGGATGCGTCGCCGACTCGGATATCGAGGTTGGGATGGCGGATGCGCGCTTGTTCGACCATGGCGGGCGCAAGGTCGATGGCGGTGATCGTGGCCCCGCGTTTCAGGGCGGGGTCGATGAGGGTGCCGGGACCGGTGCCGATGTCGATGAGCGCGGTGCCCTGCCCGACGCCGGCGAGGTCCAACAGGACGTCAGCGGCGGCGCCGGTGAGGGGACCGAATACGTCGGTGTAGGTGGCAGCGCAGCGGTTCCAGATTCCGAGGTTGTCGGCGGTCACCTCGGCGATCTCTTCGGTGGTGAGAGCAGGCACCGTGTCCTCCTTGTCGATGTTGGTCGACATGGTGACGGTGAAGGGCTGACCGACGGTTGCGCGCCGGTTGCGCGGGCGACGTTCACCGGAGTGCGGGCGTAGGGTTCCGTTGTGGGTGAGATGAAAGTGCGGGTTCTCGGGGCACTCGACGTGACCGGGCTTGACCTGCCAGCGGCGCGTCAGCAGCGGCTGGTCCTCAGCGCGCTTGTCGCTGTGGTGCCGCACGGGCTCAGCGCGGACCAGCTCATCGAAGGCCTGTGGCCCCGAGACCGCCCGAACGACGAACGCAAAGCGTTGCACGTATTGGTCGCACGCCTGCGGAGATCACTTGTGTCGGCGGATCTCGAAATCTCCTCAGAACGTGGTGGCTATCGGCTACGCCTCGACCCGCACGCGATAGACGCCGTGGTGTTCGATCGGTTGTGCAGCGAGGAGCGATCGCTACCCGAAGGTGACCTGGCAGGTCGCCAGCGGCGGCTCGACGAGGCCCTGGCCCTGTGGCAGGGAGAGCCGTTCGGGGATCTGTCCGACGAGCCGTTGGTCGCGGAGACCGCCGACGCCCTCCGGTTGCGCCGGGATCAGGTCACGGGCCGCTCCCACGACCTGCGTCTCGAGCTCGGCGAGAGCGCCACGATGTTGCCTGAGCTCACCCGTTGGGCTGACACGCACCCGCTCGACGAACGGGCCTGGTGCCGGTTGGCGGTGAGTCTTCATCGCAGCGGTCGTCCCACGGAGGCACTTCGCGTCCTGGCTGCCCACCGTCAGATCGTCAAGGAAACAGCGGGTCTCGAACCAACGTCGGCGGTGGCGGACCTTGAGGCCCGCCTGTTGGCTGGCGATCCCGAGCCTGCGACGTCGCGTGCGACGTTGGGGAACGTGACGATTCCTACCCGATCGTTCCTTGGGCGGGCTGCGGATGTACAGACCTTGGCCACCACGATCGGCCCCGAAGCGGTGACCTCGCTGGTTGGCACCGCCGGCATCGGCAAAACCGCTCTGGCGATCCATGTTGCGGCCGGTGTCCGTCATCGACACCGGGACGGAATCTGGATCTGCGAACTTGCCGACATCGACAGCAACGGTTCGATTGTTGACGCCTTGGCGGCTGCGCTCGCCGTGACGCAGCAGCGAGGTCAGAGCCTGCTGGGCAGCGTCGTTGCCGCGTTCGTCGACGCCGAAGCGCTCGTCGTCATGGACAACTGCGAACATGTGCGGTCGTCGGTCCGCGACGTGATCGGCACTCTCCGGCGGGGCTGCCGCAAAGTGACCATCATCGCCACCAGCCGCGAACCACTCGATCTCGCCGACGAGCACGTGTACCAGGTCGCACCGCTCGCGATACCCGGCGTCGACGAGCCGACGGCCGGGAATCCTTCGTTCGAGCTGTTCGTGTCCCGGGCACGAGAAGGCGGTGCCGTCGTCGCGTCCGACACCGCCACCACTGCTGCGGTGGTCGAAATCTGCCGACGTCTCGACGGGCTCCCCCTTGCCATCGAACTGGCCGCTGCCCGAGTGCGGGTGATGTCGGTGACCGAGATGAGCGACCGTCTCGATCAACGGTTCCGCCTTCTGACCCACAACCGCGCCGATCTCCCGGCCCGGCACCGGACACTGTGGAACGCCGTCGACTGGTCGTATCAACTCCTCGATCAGCCCGGGCGGCAGCTGTTCGACCAGCTTTCGGTCTTCCTCGGCGGTTTCACCGTCGAAGCGGCGGCAGCTGTGTCGGGCAGGCCGACGCCCGATGTCGAAGAGTCCGTGTGGTCGCTGGTCGAGCGTTCGCTGCTCAACACCGTGCCAGGCGACCCCAGCCGTTACCACATGCTCGAAACACTCCGACAGTTCGGATCAGAACAACTGCGCCGAGCCGGAGCCGTGACCTCGACACGCGACGCCCACCTCGGCTATTACACCGAGCTCGCGGTGGTCGCCGGCCAAGGTGCGAGCGGTTCCGACGAAGCACGCCATGTGAAACGGATCAGCAGCGAGCTGGCCAACCTCCGCAGCGCACACCAGCACGCCGTGGCCGAACAACGCGCGCACGAGGCCGCCCGGCTGTGCGTCGCTCTCCACGGCTACGCAGAGTGGCGCCAGTTCTTCGAGCTCGGGGCGTGGGCGGCCGCAACCCTCGAGCTTGACATCGAGGCAACCGGGTGTGCACCGGCGCTACACGCGATCGCCGGATGGCGCTACTGCATCGGAGGCGACTTCACCGCAGCTGCGGACCACGCCCACCGCGGCCTACGAGCCGAAGAGCAGGGCGGACGTGAATGCGGCTGGCTGCACGACGTACTCGCCCACTGTGCCTACTTCCAACGCAACGACCAAGAAGGACTCGTGCACAGCCAAGAAGAGCTCAACCGCGCCCGACGATCCGGCCAGCCCCACCGGCTCAGCTACGTACTCGCCGACAGCGGTATTCACGCGGTGCTCGCCGGACACACCGATGTGGGAGCAAGCCGCACCCGTGAAGCCCTCGCCCTGGCCGAACCGACCGGCAACCCCTCCCTCTTATCGATGGCGCAACTAGCCCACGGCTTCCTGCACCGCGAGCACAACCCCACCGAAGCCATCACCTGGTTCCGACGAGCCCTCGATCTGGCCGACACGGTCGACTCGACCTGGACCGCAGGCCTCTGCCGGGGTGAACTCACCTTGCTCCTCGCCCTGCATGGAGACCCCGCCGAGGCGCTCGAAATGGGAGCCGCGCAGTTCGTCCAATTCCGACGGGCCGGCGACCTCTCCCGCGCCCACTCCACCCTCCGCATGACGATCCCCGCACTTCATCGCCAACTCGACGAAAAACACTGGACCGATCTCGTGACGCTTGAGGCCGGACTTTCGAGCCGACCCTTCGTCGACGAACCATTCAACAACCAAGCAATAGCCGCCGCCATCGAGACCATACGCAACAGTCTGGGAACCGAAACCGTGAACCAAGCCGCTCATAAAGCGACCCACATGGACGACAACGCCTTGTTCGAACTCGGCCTTCGCGCCATCACCAACGCGAGGACACGCACCCCGACCGTCGCCCACTGACAGCGCGCAAGCAAGTACGCTCAGATCGCGCCTCGTTGAGGGTCGGGCCTCGAGCGGACAGTGCACTCTCTGGAGTTGCCCCGGTTGATCGGACAGGGGGCTTATGCGGCTCTGCGTTCGGTGTTTCGGTCTTGACGGTACCAGTCGGCCTCCTTGTGTGCTGGTGAGCGGAAGCCGTTGGTGGTGTGGAGCCGGCGGGGATTGAACCAGGTCTCGATCCAGCGGA
>JANMYF010000425.1:0-2709 GCA_031381685.1 Acidimicrobiia bacterium | reverse complement strand
CGGTCGAACATCGCGTCCCCGGCCGGACGAGGGGGCCGATCCATGATCTTCGTGTCGATCTCCTCGGCTTCGAAGACGACCGAGCACGCCGGATCGATGATCAGTTCGAGGAAGGCGATCTGCACCGGGAGGAGCACGAGGGGCCAATCGCGGACGAACAGCGGAACGATCGACATCCCGACGATCGGAACGTGCACGGCAATGATGTAGGCCATGGCCTTGCGGAGGTTGTCGAAGATTCCGCGTCCCTGACGGATGCCGCCGACGATCGACGCGAAGTCGTCATCGGTGATCACGAGCGCCGCCGACTCCCGGGCGACGTCGGTCCCCCGTGCGCCCATAGCCATACCGATGTCGGCGGCTCGTAGCGCCGGAGCGTCGTTCACCCCGTCACCGGTCATGCCGACGATCTCGCCGTTCGTCTTCAGCGCACGGATGAGCTGGAGCTTCTGCTCGGGCACCATGCGGGCGAACACGCAGACGGTGCGAACGCGACGCGCCAACTCGTCGTCCGACATGCCCGCGAGCTCGGGTCCGGTGATGCAGCCCGAAGTGTGATTCAGGCCGATCTCGCGGGCGATCGCGAGCGCCGTGCCCGGATAGTCACCGGTGATCATGACCGTGCGGACACCCGCACTGGCGCACTCGGCCACGGCGTCGGCCACTCCAGGCCGGACCGGGTCGTGCAGACCAGCGAGCCCGAGGAACTCGAAGTCGAAGTCGTGCTGCTCGCTCGGCAGGCTCTCGGACTGGTCGAAGTAGGCCCGCGCCACCCCGAGCACTCGCTGACCGTTCGCGGTTGCAGCTTCCACGGCTTCGGTGAGGGCCTTCATCGCCTCCGGTGCGAGGTGGCAGAGATCGCCAATCGCCTCCGGGGCACCCTTGGCCGCCACCACATAGCGATGGCTGTCGGGCGAACGCCAAACGTGCGACAGAGCGAGGAGGGACTCGGAGAGCGCGTACTCGCGCACGAGCCTCCAGTCGGCATGCAGGTGCTCGGTCTGCGCCAGCTGACGATCGCCAAGCACGCGGAACGCCTTGTCCATGGGATCGAACGGATCGACGGGTGACGCGAGCACGGCAAACTCAGCCAAGGTGTGGAACTCCTCGGGCAACGCCTCATCGGTGAGGGCGTGCGGAGCGCCATCGACGATGAGCTCTCGAACCGTCATCAAGTTCATCGTGAGCGTGCCGGTCTTGTCGACGCAGATCACCGTGGCCGATCCGAGGGTCTCGATGACCGGAGCGCGTCGGGTGAGGACGTTGCGCTTCGACATCCGCCACGCGCCGACCGCCAGGAACACCGTGAGTACCACCGGGAACTCCTCGGGCAGCATCGCCATCGCTGTGGCGATCCCGGCGAGGAGACCTTCGAGCCAACCGCCTCGCACCGCCCCGTACGCGACCACGACAATGGCGGCAGCACTCAGCCCGATGGCCGCGACCACCCGGACGAGCCGATCGATCTCGCTCTGCAGCCGAGTGCGCTCAGGCTCGATCGTGCGCAGCGCCGTGCCGATTCCTCCGAGCTCCGTGTCGGCGCCGATCGCGGCAACGCGGACTATTCCGCGGCCCTTCACCACCAGCGTCCCCGTGAACAGCCACGGTGTGTCGTCACCTCCCGGCGGTCCCATGGCAGCAGCATCCCCTGCGACGCCATCTCCTTCGGGAGAACGTGTCGGCGGCTTGGCAGACGTCTTGCGCACCGGCACGGACTCGCCCGTCAACGCAGATTCGTCAACCGACAGATTGATCCCTTCGAGTAGGAGGGCGTCGGCCGGAACGCGGTCTCCTTCCGAGAGAAGCACGAGGTCGCCTCGAACCACATCACGTCCGGCGATGCGTTCCTGGAGACCGTCACGTATGACGAGGGCCCTCGGCGACGAGAGGTCGCGAAGCGCCGCCAGCGCGTTCTCGGTCTTGTGCTCCTGGTAGAGCGAGATGCCGATGACGACCACGACGAACGACATCAGGATGATGCCGTCGAGCGGTTCGGCGAGCAGGAAGTTGACGGTGCCGGCCCCGAGGAGGAGCAGCAGCATGGGCTCGCGCACGACGTCCCAGGCCTGGCGAGCAAGGTTGCGCTTCATGGCCACCGGCAGCTCGTTGTACCCGTCGGCCGCCAGGCGCCGGGCCGCCTCGTCCGATGACAACCCCTGAAAGAGGGCGGCTTCGGTCCCGTTCATCGGGGCGTTCATTTCTCGTTCACGTCCTGGCCGACGCCGGGTAGGTGATGGTCGCTCTCGTCCCACCACTGGGCAACGCTGCCAGGGTGAGATCGCCACGGTCGGCCCGGGCCAGCTTGCGGGCGATGGGCAGGCCGAGACCGCTGCCCGAGAGCTCCGTTCTCCGGCTGTCGGCGCGCCAGAGCCGATCGAAGGCGTGCTCGCGCTGCTCGTCGGTCATGCCCCGTCCGTCGTCGTCGACGCAGATCGTGTGCTCGCCGTCGATCGTCTCGGTCGACACCCGAATCGTCGAGCCCGCCGGAGAGGCGTCCACGGCGTTGGCGAAGAGGTTGTCGAGGATCTGGGCGAGCCGGTCCGCCTTCACTTCTCCGAAAAGCGGTGTCTGCGTGTCACAGACCAGGCTGATCTCCCGCTCGTCGGCGAGGGCCGACCACGCGTCGACGCGATCGGCGATCGTGACCTGGAGGTCGGCGAGGCCGGCCGCGGACTCCGGTCGGTCCGGGCTCGCCCGGTGGGGCAGACC
>JANMYF010000367.1:0-1838 GCA_031381685.1 Acidimicrobiia bacterium | reverse complement strand
GTCCGTCTTGTCGAGACCCATCGTGGCCCGGAGCTCGTCGACACAGGTGGAACACGGGCCGTAGAACTCCTCGTGCACGGACAGCCCACAACGCGGACAGGCGAAGTCGAGCAGCGCAAGGGTGTCCACAGCACTCATTGTGGTGCACCGGTCCGGTGTTCGCTGCGTCTTCTGTGCGTCGAGTGCGGCTGAACACCTCCGTGCGACGTTGGGAGGTGTTCAGCCCCCATATATGGGGGCAACCTCTCTCCCAAGGCCTACAGCGTGGTGACTTCGGTGGCTGCGGAGATGCCGACGCGCTCGGCGTTCTCGACGGCTTCGAGGAGGTGCATGGCGATGTCCTGGACGATCACGTCGTCGCGGCCGTGGCCCTTCACCCCGTCGTCCATCATGATGTAGCAGAACGGACATGCGGTGGCCACGCGCGAGGCGCCGGTCTCGAGGAGTTCCCGCGAGCGCTCGTCGTTGACCTTGGTGCCGGTGTCCTCCTCCATCCACATTCGAGCGCCGCCGGCGCCGCAGCACATGCCCTTGGTGCCGTTGCGCGGTGCCTCGACGATCTGGATGCCCTTGAGCGACCCGAGGACCTTGCGGGGCGCCTCGTACACGTCGTTGTGACGACCGAGGTAGCAGGAGTCGTGGTACACGATGCGCTCGTCGAGCGAGGCCCCGGCGAGATCGAGTCGACCATCGGCGATGAGGGTCTCGAGCAGCTGGCTGTGGTGCACGACCTCGAAGTGACCGCCGAGCTGCGGGTACTCGTTGAGCAGGGTGTTGAAGCAGTGCGGGCACTGCGTGATGATCTTCTTCACGCCCATCCCGTTGAGCGTCTCCACGTTCGCCATGGCCAGCATCTGGAAGACGTACTCGTTGCCCGAACGACGCGCCGGGTCACCGGTGCACTGCTCGTTCGGGCCGAGCACCGACACGTCGATGCCGGCACGCTGCAGCAGCTTGACGGTGGCCGAGGTGACCTTCTTGTTCTTGTCGTCGAACGAACCGGCGCAACCCACCCAGTAGAGGTACTCGCTGGTGAGCGGCGAACCGGGTTCGGCGACGGCGACGTCGAGATCCTTGGCCCATCCGAGACGCTCGTTCTGACCGATGCCCCACGGATTGCCGGAGTTCTCCATCGACCGATAGGCGTTGCCGAGCTCGCTCGGGAAGTTCGACTCCATCAGCGAGAGATAGCGGCGCATGTCGAGGATCTTGTCGAGGATCTCGATGTTGACCGGACAGTTCTCGTCGCACGCCTTGCACGTGGTGCAGGCCCAGATCTCCTCGGACGTGATGCGCTCGAACACGCTCGACGTCTTGACCTTCAGCTCGCCGTCGATCGAGACCGGCGGCGACACCTGCCCGCCGTTCGGACCGGTCAACGACATCACGGTCCCGATCTTCAGGACGATCTCACGCGGGTCGAGCGGCTTTCCCGTGGCATGCGCCGGGCACACCGCGGTGCAGCGGCCGCACATCGTGCACGCGTCGGTGTCGAGGAGCTGCTTCCACGTGAAGTCTTCGACCGTCGAGGCGCCGAAGGACTCGAGCGACGTCTCCATCAGGTTCGGCATCGGCCGCATCGCGCCCTTCGGCCGCTCGCGGTCCTTCAGGTACATGTTGAGTGGCGACGTGAACATGTGGCGCAGCTTGGTGATCGGCAGGATCACCAGGAAGGCGAAGAACGCCACCACGTGGAGCCCCCAGAAGAACCGGTGCCAGTTGGCCAGGCCCGAAACCCCGTCGAACGCGGCGCTGATCGGATAGCCGACGTAGCTCCACTTCTCGAACGACGGCCGGCCCACGAGGGCGATGCGGGCACCTTCGGCAAGGAAGCCCGA
>JANMYF010000366.1:0-5629 GCA_031381685.1 Acidimicrobiia bacterium | reverse complement strand
AGCACCCATCGACCAGAGCGGGCAAGCTATCTGAGTTTCTCAGGGTCGCTCGAGTTGCGAGCAGTCGAGCGCAGCGAGCGGCGCAGCACCAATCGAACAGAGCGGGCAACCTCTCTCCCAACGCGCTACTTCGTTGGCCAGATCACTTGGTTGTCGGGGCCGATGACGGACTTGACCAACGTGTCGTCGTAGGAACCGGCGATCTGCGGCTTCGGGCCGTTGCCGAAGACTCCGGCATCGGCGTAGTCGTCGACCTGCTCCTGGAGCATCTTCGGGATGATGAGCCCGATGGCGGTGCCTGCCGGAGTGGAGTTCGCCACGACCTTCGACTCGATCTTCCACCGGAACCGCTCGCCGTCGGGCGACAGGAAGTTGCGGTTGCCGTTGGCATTGATCCGCTTCACCGCGAGGTCGACGGCGGCATCGGGATCGGCGGCCGCATCGGCGTAGCCCCTTAGCGCAGCGCGCACGAAGTCCTGCGCGGCTGTCGGGTTCTCCTTCAGGAACTTGGCATTCGTGTAGATGATCCCGAAGGAGCCGGGGATGTCGTAGGCCGTCGGGTCGAAGAGCTTGTAGGCGAAGCCGGCGCGATCGAGCTGTCCCGGCTCGTTCGACTTGTACCCGGGCAGCGCGTCGATCGGCAGCTGGAAGTGGGCGATGGGGTTGAAGCCCTCGACGAGCTTGTCCTTGTAGTCGACACCGCGCTTGAGTCCGACCTTGTTGAGCATGGCCACGATCGAGGGCGGGATGTCGCCCTTCATGCCGATCGTCCTGCCCCGGAGGTCACGTAACCCCTTGATGAGGTCATCGCGGACCATCAGCCCTTCGATGGCCGTCTTACCGAGGTCATAGGCCATGACCAAGGAGCTCTCCTTCGGCGTGCTCTTGAGCAGCTCGATGTAGGACCCCGCTGACGAAAACTGGGCCTTGTTGTCGGCCACGAGCGCATAGTTCGCCGTGGAGAAGCTGGCCTTCACGTCGACATCGAGGCACATCTTGGCGAAGTAGCCCTTCGCGTCGGCGACGATCATCTCCACGATCGACGCGGTGGCGGCGTAATCGAAGCCCGAGAGATACGTGATCTTGCCGGCCTTCTTGTTGGCCGCGCAGCGATCGGGGGTGATGCCGTCGACGGTCACGGCATTCGTCAGAGCGGGCGCTGGTGCTGCGGTGCTCGGCGCTGCGGTGGACGCCGGGGCCTTCGTGGTCCTGGTGACCTTCGGCTTGGCGGTCTTCTTGGTGGCTGCGTCGGCGGGGGTCAACGAAAGGACCACCGCGGCACCGAGGCCGAGCGCGACGAACAAAGAGGTGGGACGACGAAACAACACGATAGTTCTCCTCGAGGGAACAGAAAGGCGGTGACTAGCGGGGTGATGACGAAACGCCGGCGGAAGCCGACGATGCGCTGTGCCAGTGCAGCGCGATCCTTTCGATTCCCGAGATCGCCAGGTAGGCGAACGAACCGATCAAACCGAGCACGAAGATGCTGCCCCACAGCAGGGGTCCGCCCACGGTACCAGCAGCAGCCGCTTTGCGAATAAGCACGCCCAGACCACGGTCAAGGAACGCCCACGGCTCACCGATCACTGCCCCGACGAGGGACAACCCGGCCGACACCTTCGCTCCGGCGATGAGCGACGGCACGGCGTTCGGCACGCGCAGACGCCGATAGATCTCCCACCGCGACGCGTGCACGCTGCGGAGGAGTTCGTGGGCGAGCGGGTCGATGTCGCGCAGCCCTGACACGGCGTTGAAGAGCAGCGGTGGGAAGCAGACGATGGCGACCATCAACACGATGGGGCGATAGCCGAAGCCGACCCAAAGGACGATCGCCGCCCCGTAGGCGAACAGCGGCGTGACCAGCACCACGATGGCGATCGCTGATATTGCTCGCTCGACGAAGGCCGAATGCGCGCATATCGATGCGACCGCGAAGGCGATCACCAACGCCACCGCGAAGCCGGCGATCGAAACCGCGATGGTCGGCCAGGCGTCGTACCAATACGCCGATCGGTTCGTGACGATGTCACGGACCACATCCGACGGGCGCGGCAGCTTGTACGACTCGATGTCGAAGACCCGGACGAACAACTCCCAAACGCCGAGGAACCCCGCGATGCCGACGAACGGACCGAGCCAGAGGTAGCGCCTCATGATGCCCGGCCCACGATGGTCTGCTGCTGGGCGGCGCGGAGCGCGGCACGCACTCGGCGCAACGCATCCCCGTAGGCCGGAGTATCTTCCAGGCCTTCAGGAGCCGGACGCTCGAGCCCGACCGGGATATCGGCGATGACCCGTCCGGGACGGCCGGACAGCACGATCACCCGGTCCGCGAGCAGTACGGCCTCGTTCAGGTCATGCGTACTGAAGACCACCGTGGAGCGATGCGCGGCCCACAGTTCGCACAGGAGCCTCCGCATCTCCGCGCGCGTGAGTTCGTCGAGTGCGGCGAACGGTTCGTCGAGCAGGAGAACGTCTGCGCCGAGGACAAACGCCCGGGCGAGCGCAACCCGCTGGGCCATCCCACCCGAAAGGGTTGACGGGCGGGCGGATTCGAAGCCTCGCAATCCGACCGCGTCGAGCATCGCATCGACCTCCGCGTCGGTGCTCGCAGCCTTCCCCGACGCTTTCACGTTCACCTCGGTGAGGAGGCGCACGTTGTCGCGCACCGACCGCCAGGAGAGGAGCGTCGGCGCCTGCGGGACGAAGCCGAACTGCTTTGTCTGCCTGGCTTCATCGGCTGTTCGGTCCCCGATACGAACCTCGCCCGTCGTCGGTGTGTCGAGTCCGCCGATGAGACGCAGGAGCGTCGACTTCCCGCAGCCGGAGGGACCGATCAACACGGTGATCGTCTTGGGCTCCAGCGTGAGATCGACGGCATCGAGGGCGTGGACCTGATCGCCGCGGCGCACTGCGTAGGTTCGGCCGAGCCCGATACATCGGACAGTGGCAGGTGACGGCTCGCGCATCGGGTTCCTCGGGTCGCAGCTCAGCTGAAGGGGACGGACACCGAGATCGGCAAGGTGTCGTCGCTGTGCCAGTGCAACGCGGCCCTCACGATCTCCGAGAACGCCGCTGCCGGCGAACGAATCGATTGAACAGCGAACGAGGATGCTGCCTCACAGCCAACGAGATCGAACCTACCAGAGCAGGACGGAGTCGCCAGTCGGCGCAGACTCGAGCTCACCGGAGTTCACCAAACGTCGCCGTTGCGCCAGTCGCAACACAGCGGGGCGGTTCGGTCGACGCGTTCGAGGAAGGCCGGGGAGCACGCGTAGACATAGATCCCGTCGTCTTCGTCCGGCGTTCGAACGATGCCGTCGGGAGTCATGGCCGAGGTCGGGCCGAGCCAGCGCTGCCAGCCGAGGCCTTCGTACAGTGGTCGGGCCTCATCGGTGGTGCCGAGGGCGCCGAGGTCGTAGCCCCTGCTGATGATCTGCATGAGCGGGGCCATCAGGAGCTTCCCGATGCCTCGTCGCTGCCATCGCGGGAGTACCCCAACCCCTTCCACATATCCCGTCCGCCAGGTCACCGCCCTGTGGACGAGCCGCCGCTGAACGACCGAGGCATGCCCGATCACCACGTCGCCATCGGTGATGATCGAGTGCATGCCGCCGAGAGCATGTTCCCAGTCAGCCTCGGTCAGGTCACCTTCGAACACGTCGGCGAGCAGGTCTCGGCACTCACGGAGCCGGCCCGGATCGATCTCGGCAGTGTGCGCGAGGTACCGGCGGAGCGGGGTGCCCGGGTCGAGGGTCAACGCATGCTCCTGCACGGAAGGCAAGGTAACGCATCGGTTCGCCGCCCTCCCCGAGAACTGTCTCACCCCCCTCGCATACTGGTGGTTGTGGAGAACTCCGAGGTTGTCCACAGCGTTGTCCACGGTTCGCGGAGGTTCTCCGATGCTCGTCCCCACCTCTTTCCCCTCCGTTTACCCCCTCGTTACCCACAGCATCGAGCAACCACACTCATACCCCCACCAACGAAGCGCGATTGCCGACGGAGCGGCGCGTCACACCGTTCACCCCGACTCGCCGAAGTGATCCGACTGCAACCATGGCCATTGCACTAGACGACGCCCGTCGGCGCACCCCGCCGCCGGGTCCCGTTGGAGCCGTCCGACTCCAACCCCACAACCTCGAAGCCGAGGAATCCGTCCTTGGGGCGATGCTCCTCAGCCGGGAGGCGATCGCCGCGGCAGCCGAGGTCGTCACGTCGGAGGACTTCTACCGTCCGGCGCACGGTCACATCTACGAAGCAATCCTCAATCTCTACGCCGCCGGTGAGCCGGCCGATCCGGTCACCGTCGCCGACGAACTGCGCCGCTCGGGGCTCTACGAGATGATCGGCGGCTCGGTTGCCCTCGTGAACCTCCAGGCCGGCACCCCAACGGCCACGAACGCGGCGTACTACGCCCGCATCATCGAGGAGCACTCCCTGCTTCGTCGTGTGATCGGCGTGGCCGGGGAGATCGCCGACGAGGCCTACAGCTTGCCCGACGACGTCACGGCGATGATCGACCGCGCCGAGTCGCGGATCTTCAGCGTCGCCCAGCGCCGCACGACCGACACCATGGCGCCGATCCGCGACCTGCTCGGCCAGAACCTCGACCGCCTCGAGATGCTCTACGACCGGGGCGAGTCCATCACCGGTGTCCCCTCCGGCTATCTCGACCTCGATGAGAAGCTCAACGGGCTCCAACCGAACGCGCTCTACATCGTGGGGGCCCGACCCGCCATGGGCAAGTCGGCGTTTGCGCTCGGCATGGCCGGCCATGCCGCCCTGGTCGAGAACCGCCCGGTGCTGTTCTTCTCCTTGGAAATGAGCCACTTGGAGCTCACCCAGCGTCTGCTCTGTGCCGAAGCCAAAGTCGATTCGAGTCGCATGCGCAACGGCCGACTCCATGCCGAAGACTGGCCGAAGATCACCTCCGCGGTCGGCCGACTCGCCGAGGCGCCGCTCTACATCGACGACAACCCCCATCTCACCGTGATGGAGATCCGCGGCAAAGCCAGGCGCCTCAAGGCCAAGCTCGGCGATCTCGGTCTGATCGTGATCGACTACCTCCAGCTGATGACGGGTGGCAAGGCCAGCGTCGAGAACCGGCAGGTGGAGATCTCCGAGATCAGCCGTGGCCTCAAGATCCTCGCCCGCGAACTCGAAGTCCCGGTGGTCGCTCTCTCGCAGCTCTCCCGAGCGTTGGAGCAGCGGGCCGACAAGCGCCCCATGCTCTCCGACCTTCGCGAGTCGGGCGCACTCGAGCAAGATGCCGACGTCGTGATGTTCTTGTACCGCGACGAGATCTACAACTCCGAGAGCCCCGATCGTGGCACGGCCGAGGTCATCATCGGCAAGCACCGCGCCGGACCCGTCGGCACCTCTCGTCTTGCGTTCCTCGACCACTACACGAAGTTCGCCAACATGGCGAAGGGCATCTGAGCCCTTCGTCGCTGCGTCCGAGCGCACACATGGCCATGGTGAACCTCACGGTCGCGACGATGTTGACGAGATCGACGCGAGAATTGGCGTGATGGCAGAGTCCTCACGCCATCATCTGACGCCGGAAGAACACCACGAACGCCGGCACTTGGCCGCAGCACGCCGCGACCTGATCGACGCCGCTTTGGTC
>JANMYF010000378.1:0-6862 GCA_031381685.1 Acidimicrobiia bacterium | reverse complement strand
GTCGGCGCGTCCGCGGCGACGCCACTGGTACCAGGCGATCCCGACGACGAGCGTCCAGCCGATGCCGATCAGCAGCCGGTTGCTGCCGGTCATGTTGGCGAGAGCGAGCGAGCACGGCGGTTCGCCCGTAGCACCGGCGGCCCGACAGACACGACCGTGCTCGGCGTAGGCCCGCCCGCCTTTGGACGCGAACACCATGTCGACGGCGTATTCCGGAAGCACGGCGATGAAGGCCAGGACAGCAATCGCCAGCCCGGCGGAGATGTCGACCTGGGCGGCCTCGGCGCCCCAGGCGAGCAGGAACGCCGCGGCGACGATGCCGAGGCCGAAGATCGCCGCCGCGACACCGACCGGTGGCTCGAGGGACGAGAACCGCAGGACGAAGGCCGGGATGACCGCGGCGATCACCACCGCGAGCAGGGCTGCCGCCCGCACCGGCGCCATGGCGTCCCCGGGGGAGTGGGGTACGGGCTCGGCCAGCGGGATCGACATCGCCTTCAGTCTCCCCGAAATCGGCCACCCGCCGGGTCGGTCGACGAACGACCGGATGACTCCTCCTGCTATCTAACAAACATTGTTGTTTGACATGCTCTATCGTTCTCGGCGTGAACACGGAGCATCCATCGCCGATCGACACCGCTCGCTCGCTCGATAGCGCGAAAAACTCGGTCGAACTGGCCGAGCGGCTCAGGGCACTCGGGATGAAGGTCACCCCCCAGCGCGAGCTGATCCTGCGCATCGTGGCAGGAAACACGTCGCATCCCACGGCGGAGTCCGTGTTCTCGGCGGCCAGGGCGCAGATGCCGATGATCTCGCTGAAGACCGTCTACCAGACGCTCAACGACCTCGCCCAGGCGGGGGAGATCCGTACCATCGACATCGGCTCGGGTGCGGCGCGCTTCGACCCGAACACCGGTGAGCACCACCACGCCGTGTGCGACACCTGCGCCACGATCGTCGACGTCGATCTTGCCGCCGTGCCCGACCTCGACGCCCGTCACGGATTCACGGTCAACGACATCGACGTGACCTTTCGCGGCATCTGCGCCTCGTGCGCGGCGGCCCGGGCCCGCTGAACCGGCTCTTGCCCCACGCAGCACCACGCACTACCCGTCCATCCCCCCAACCACTCACAACCAAGGAGCGTCACCATGTCCCTCAAGGGCACGAAGACCGAAGCCAACCTTCAGCACGCCTTCGCCGGCGAGAGCCAGGCGAATCGTCGCTATCTCTACTTCGCCCAGAAGGCCGACATCGAGGGATACCCCGACGTCGCCGGCCTGTTCAAGAACGTCGCCGACGGCGAGACGGGTCACGCCCATGGGCACCTGGAATACCTCGCCACCCTCGGCTCGGGTGATCCGGCCACGGGCATGGCCATCGGGTCCACCGAGGACAACCTGAAGTCGTCGGTCGCCGGCGAGACCTACGAGTACACCGAGATGTACCCGGGCTTCGCCAAGGCCGCCCGCGAGGAGGGCTTCGCCGAGATCTCGGAGTGGTTCGAGACGCTCGCCCGCGCCGAGAAGAGCCACGCCGGCCGCTTCCAGCAGGGCCTCGACTCCCTCGGCTGATCGTCGGTCAGGGTCGGGCCGGGGCGAGTGCAACGTCGTCCCGGCCCGGCCCTGAGCAGTGCGTCCGGTGGACCGCACTGCCCGCGCGGCCTCCGACCCCCCCAGGATGGATCATGACGATCACGTACGACCCCTCGCACCCGAAGTACTTCGTCGAGGCCGACCTCCGCGAGGAGATGAACCGGGTCTATGACCTGTGCCATGGCTGCCGGGTGTGCTTCAGCCTCTGCACCAGCTTCCCGACACTGTTCGCGATCGTCGACGAGAAGCCCGACCAGGCCGCGCACCTGATGACCGTCGCCGAGCAGGACAAGATCGTCGACGAGTGCTTCCAGTGCAAGATGTGCGACGTCCGCTGTCCGTACACGCCCGGACAGGGCCACGAATGGCAGCTCGACTTTCCCCGCCTCATGCTTCGCGCGGCAGCCGTCAAGAAGAAGCAGAACGGGCGCACTCTGGTCGACCATGTCTTCGGCCACACCGATCTCCTCGGCAAGCTCGGTTCGGCAACCGCGCCGATCGCCAACAAGGCCGTCGGCACCCCGGGATCGGCGGTGCGCAAGGTGATGTCGAAGACTCTCGGCGTCGCCACCCAGCGTCTACTCCCGCCCTACGCCAAGCAGCGGTTCTCCACGTGGTTCACCAAACGGGCCAAGCCGTTGCCGACCAAGCAGCAGGCTCGCGTCGCCGTGTTCCCCACCTGCCTCGTCGAGTACCAGAACCCGAAGATCGGCAAGGCGCTGGTCGATGTGTACGAACGCAACAGCGTGGAATGCTCTCTCCCCGAGGGCGTGGGGTGCTGCGGGGCGCCGTGGCTGCACAGCGGCGACTTCGAGAAGTTCAGGGAGCAGGCGAAGAAGAACGTGCCGGCACTCGCGAAGGCGGTGCGGAGCGGCCTCGACATCGTGGTTCCCCAGCCCACCTGCGGCTATGTCCTCAAGCGGGACTACGCGGCGTACCTGAAGGACGAGCCCGAAGCCAAGGATGCCGAATTGATCGGCGCCCACACCTTCGATTCGTCCGAATACCTCTGGAAGCTCCACAAGGGCGACGACACCTCGCTGGACACCACGTTCGCCGGCGACGTTCCGGCCACGACGAGCTATCACGTGCCGTGCCATCTCCAGGCCCAGCAGATCGGCCTGAAAAGCCGCGATCTCCTCAAGCTCACCGGCACCAAGATCACGCTGGTGCAGAAGTGCTCCGGCATCGACGGCACCTGGGGATACCGCGAAGCCAACTACGACATCGCGAAGAAGATCTCCAAACCGCTCGGCGACGCCGTGAAAGCCGCCGGGTCCGAGGTGGTCGTCGGGGACTGCCACCTCGCCAACGGCGCCGTCACCGAGGAGACGGGCGACGTCCCGCTCCACCCGCTCCAGTTCATCGCCCGCGCCTACGGCCTTCCCGGCCACTGAGGAATCACCATGCCGTCGCCATCGACAACGCAATCGACCCCTCGCAACGCCAAGCTCGAAATCGGGGACATCCTCGATCTCCGCGCGTACGAACGCGTACGTGACGCCGAGCGGGCGCGGATCATCGAGCTCAAGACGCTCCGACGTGTGCACGTGGGGACGATCCTCTCGCTCGTCTTCGAGAACCGCGACACCATGCTGTTCCAGGTCCACGAGATGGCCCGGGCGGAGAAGATCGTCAGCGACGCCGCGTTGCAGACCGAGCTCGACATCTACAACCCGCTGATTCCGGCCGACGGCCAGCTGTCGGCGACGCTGTTCATCGAATGCACGTCGAACGACGAGATGCGCCTATGGCTGCCCCGCCTGGTCGGCATCGAGCGTGCGATCGAGCTGCATATCGGTGATGGCCCGGACGCTGTGGTCATTCCGTGCGTTCCCGAGGCGGCCCACGAGGCGCAGCTCACCCGCGCCGAAATCACGTCCGCCGTCCACTACCTCTTCTTCCCGGTCGGAGCGGAGCACGCCGACGCGCTGCGGCGGGGTCCGGCCCGGCTTGTCGTGACCCACCCGGCCTATCTCGAGGAAACCGAGCTCGGCGCCGGGACCCGGGCGGAGCTGGCCGCCGACCTTGGCGGCTGAGGCGTGGCCCGACGGGCCGCCGCTGCGAAAATGTTCGGGTTGTGTGAGGAGGGCTGGACCAAACGGCCTATTCATCCGATACTCATGGAGAACGAATAAAGCTGCCCTTGTGGCTGTTGTACCTGGTGGCGTGGCAATTGTCACGCCAGTAGGTGAAAAACAGCCACCTGCCGCCACTTTCGGTGGCGATAGGTGAATTTCTGGTGAAGGCCCTGGACAGGACCCAAGCCGACGAACAATACTCTGCGGCCCCCCCATTCCGGACCACCGCCCGGAAATGTTGAAAGACGGTTTTGATCATGATGAAATCCCAAGCTTGGCGTGAACAAGGTCAGTGCAAAGGTGTCGACCCCGAGATCTTCTATCCGGTGTCCGATGACGATGCCGACGAGGCGAAGGCCATCTGCGCTGACTGCCCCGTGCGTCTCCAGTGCCTGGAATACGCCTTGATCGCCCGAGAGCGCGACGGAATCTGGGGCGGGTGCACGGAGCGCGAGCGCCGTCGCATCATCCGCCAGCGCCGTCGGGCCGCCTGAGCGACGTCGCTGTCAGGACGGTCGACCTGGCTGGGGGCCCGGTCGTCCGCTCCACGTGCCGCACCCGGTGAGGATTGCTTGTTGACCGCAGGGAATGTCCAACGAAGTTCGGCCCTCTCGGAACGGGATCCGCACACCAACGGTCCATCGACGTTCATCCTCGGTGGACCGTTGTGCATTCTCGGCACGCGCCGGTGTCCGCCCTTGTAGCTTGAACAACGCATGACGACGCCGACCGTCCCGACCGAAGCGCTTGCCACCCTGGCCGCATTCGGCGGATGGCCCGAGGTGTTCGCCCAGCTGAGCGCCCGCCACGACCTTCCGGCCGACGTCGTCGGCGCCACCGTCGGCGAGATCCTCCAGGGAGCCGCCACGCCGGCGCAGGTGGGCGGACTGCTCATCGGGTTGCGGACCAAGGGCGAATCGGTTCAGGAGCTCGGGGCCGCGCTGGCGGCGATGCTCGCCGTGTCGGTCCCCGTCCCGTTGTCCGACGAGGTGCGGGAGAAGGCCATCTGCACCTGCGGTACCGGCGGCGACCGGAGCAACTCCATCAACATCTCGACGACCTCGATGTTCGTGGTGGCCGGCGCCGGTGGGGTGGTGTGCAAGCATGGCGGACGCGCCGCCAGCTCGCAATCCGGGTCGGCCGACGTCCTCGAAGCCCTCGGCGTGGTGCTCGAACTCTCCCCGGCGGCGGTGGCACGCTGCGTCGAAGACGTGGGTGTCGGGTTCTGCCTCGCGCCGCGGTTTCATCCGGCGATGCGCCACGCCGCGCCGATCCGTCGCGAGCTCGGTGTGGCCAGCATGTTCAACTTCCTCGGACCTATCGCCAACCCCGGTCGCGTTCGCCGTCAGCTCGTCGGTGTGGCCGATCCGTCGATGGCTCCGAAGATGGCGGCCGTGCTCGCCGATGCCGGAACCGTCTCTGCGGTGTTCGTCCACGGCCACGACGGTCTCGACGAACTGACGACGACCACGACATCGACCATGTGGCGACTCGGTCCGGATGGCACCATCGTCGAGAGCGAGTTCGATCCGGCGTCCGTAGGACTGGCGAAGGCATCCCCGGCCGACCTCCTCGGTGGCAGTGCAGCGGACAATGCGCTCGCGCTCACACGGGTGCTCGACGGAGTTCCGGGGGCCCACCGAGACATCGTGGTGCTCAATGCCGGCGCCGGCCTTCTGGCCGCCGGCCTTGCGGCCGACGTTGGCGAAGGCGTCAGGCTGGCGCAGTCGGCGATCGACGACGGCTCGGCCCGCCGGGTGCTCGACGGCCTCGTCCGCCTGTCCCGCGAGCTGGCCGAGCCGCCGGCCTGACCCGAGCGTCGCGCCCTCCCGCCGGCGTGTGGTCGGCCGCGGGAGCCGCCGGCGCTCGTTCGAGCTGCTTGTCCGTTCCGTCGCTGCGTGGCTGTCTGATCTCGAACCGGGGTGGCGCGTGGAGCGGCCACGACAGCCCACCGTCGGCATGTCTGACCCGACTGGCGGGGTTGCGACGGCCGAGCCAGGCGGCAACCAGCGAGAGTTCGTCGACGAGGTGACGGGGGATGGGCGCATGGCGCCCGGGCGCTCGTGTGGGGTCGGCCCGGCCGTCCCCGAAGCGGATACGACCGTGGTCGATACGGATGATCCGACCGTCGGCTTCCACCTCCAGCCAACCGGCATCGCGAAGTGATGACACCACTCGCTGGCGATGGAGAGCTCGAGCGAGGGTGCCGGCCCGGTCCCGGAGCACGGCCGCCTGCTCGAACGCCTCGTCGCGGGCGAGGCGCTGCATGCGTTCGGCGAGGGGCGCGAGAAGCGAGTCCGGGCGTTCGAGAAGACGGAGGAGCTCCGGGCCGTCGACCTCGTGGCAAACGGCCGCCTCCTTCAGGGCAGCAGCGGCGATGCGGGCGGCGACCAACGAGGAAAAGGGCCCCAGATACCGGGCATCGGTCAGGTTCGCGTCGCGGGTGGTGGTGATGGCGAACTTGGCGCCATTCACGGCGATTCGTATGTACGCATATTGCGTCCAGAGTTTCGCCTGTCGGTTGAACCGCGGAAGCTCACGCTGGATAAGGCGAACCTCGAGCACGGCCGCTTCGAACGCCGTGGAGCACTCGATGTGGTCGATCCGATGGAGGATCTCGAGCATCGGTCCGATCTTGCGGCGATCGTCGGTGGAGAAGTAGCTCCGGACGCGGGCCCGAAGATTCGTGGCCTTGCCGACGTAGACGATCGTGCCTCCGCGGTCGCGGAACACGTAGACGCCGGGCCGTCTCGGGAGATGGTTGGTGAGCGCGAGCTTGTGCGCCTGGGGGTGGCGGTTGATGGCCGGGAGCTCGCTCAGGTCGTCGAGGCCGAGGACGCCGTAGCCGGCGGCGCGCTCGAGCAGGAAGAACAGCAGGTCGGCGGTGGCGCGCACGTCGGCCAGCGCCCGGTGCGTCGGTTGGTGGGCGAACGCGAAGTGAGCCGCCAGCGTGCCGAGCTTGCAGTTCGCGACCTCGGAGCGCACGAGTCGCCGAGCGAGCGAACAGGTGTCGATGCGTCGGTGCGACAGGGTCGGGTAGTGGTGGGCGCGAAGAGCGGCGTCGAGGAACGCGATGTCGAAGCGGACGTTGTGGCCGACGAGCACGGCCCCACCGATGAACTCGAGCAGTGCCGGGAGCACCGCTTCGATGCGCGGCGCGGGACCGATCATCGACTCGGTGATGCC
>JANMYF010000279.1:0-6465 GCA_031381685.1 Acidimicrobiia bacterium | reverse complement strand
GCCAGTGGCAGGATCGCCAGCGCGGCGGTGGTCACGCCGTTGTCCATGTATTTCCGTATGTGCGCTTTGCATTGCTCGGCCGAACCGTGGATGACCAGTTCGTCGACCACGTCATCGGGAATCGCGGCGAGGGCGGCCTTGCGGTCGCCGCGCTTCCAGGCATCCCACATGCCCTGGAGACGCGGACCGTTGCCGAGCCATTCGTGAAACGCGGCATACACCGGGACGTTGAGGTAGGCGGCGATCGCGAACCTCGCGCCGGCGCGGACAGCGTCGACGTCTTCGCTCGGACAGACGAAGAGCCGAGCGACGACTTCCTTGGGTGTTCCGTCGGGCGATGCGCCCTGCACGATCTCGTTCACCTTGACGACGTCCTTTGCGCCGAGCCAGTTGATGATTGCCCCGTCGCTCTCGCGTCCGGCGAGACGGAGCATGCCCTCTCGGAGCCCGGCGATCATGACCTTCGGCGGCTCATCGACCCGGCGGCCGAGTTTGAACCCCTTCACCGTGAACGTCTCGTAGGCATGGTCGATCTTCTCGCCGGCAAACGCCGAGCGCAGGAACTGGACCGTGTCCCGGACCCGGGCGTAGGGCTTCTCGAACGGAATGCCATTCCACTGGCCGACGATGACGTTCGACGACGTGCCGAGGCCGAGCACGAACCGCCCGGGCGCGGTCTCGGCAAGGCTGGCCGCGGTTTGTGCCAGCAGGGCGGGCCCGCGCGTGTAAGCGGGGATGATCGCCGAGCCAAGTCGCATGGTGGGCGCCCACTGGCTCGCCAGCACCAGGGGGGTGAATCCGTCACTGCCGTTCGCCTCGGCCGACCAGACGTCGCTGTAGCCGAGTGATTCCAACTCGACGATCCAGTCGCGCTGATCGGCGAGGCTGACGCCGTCGAAGGGGATGGTCATGCCGAGTCGTCGAGTCATGCGGACCAGCGTAGAGCGAATCCCGACCATGTGACCGGAGTCACAGACAACCGACCGGCCGGTTTGTCATACCCCCCACCGCACACTGCATGCATGCGTACGAACCAGCTCGTCCTTCTCTCCGACGACTCCAGCTCCGACTTCACGCTCGACGCGTCGACCCGTGAGGTCGGCCGCCGCGGAATCGCTGCGGCACGCGAGGCCCTTCGCCTCGCCGCCGAACGCCAACTCGACCGCCAAGCGGCCTGAGCAGATGGCGGGGGTCCAAACGCTTCGGCGACGCGCGCCGAAACCGGTCGGCGCGTCTCCAACGGCGTCGGCCGGATCAGGCGATCGCGCCCACTGCGCCGAGAGGCACGTTGACCACGGGCAGGTCGGGGTCTGTGGCTGTTTGCGGTCCCGCAGCAGTCACGATGGCAGTCGGGAGGAGCGAAGCGAACACGTTCATGTCCGCTGCGCTCGGCTTCGGCGCGAACTCCGAATAGAAGCGAAACGAAGGAGCGGCCCACAGAGCGAAGGTCTCGGCGAAGTCACCGGCTCCCACTTGCAGGTCGCCGCAGCCGTTGCAGGTCCACCACGGCCCGTCCGACCGGTTCCGGAGATCGAGGTAGGTCTGGCGCTGGTCGTCGTTGTTGAACATCACGTCGGTCACGTGGCCGAACTCGTGGGCGATGTCGTGGGCGATGCCCTCGAGCGATCGGTCGAGTCGAACATAGATCTCGACCCGGCGCGCCTTCACCAGCGTCATGCCCAGCAATCCCGTCCGCGCTGGACGGAATGCGATCGTCCAGCCGGGGAACACGTCCTGGGCTCGGAGGCGCACCAACGCCAGCGCTGCGGTGCCTCGGTCGACCTCGCGCGTTGTTGCCGTCGTCGGAGCCTCCACGTTGAACGAGCGAACGATCTGCACCCCTCGGCCGATCGACGCCTGCCCGACCACCGATCGCCTCGCCGCCTCTGCTCCGGACAGCCCCGCCGTCGCGCACGCGGCGACGCCGAACGCGATCACACCAACGCGCCAACGGCGCGTCGACTTGGGAGCTGTCCGTCCCATCGTGGTTGACGCCCTCCGAATCATTGCTCGACACCGTACGCCTCCTCAGACCTGAATCGCCACTCAGAGTGGTGAAATTGGGTCATTCGGGCGTCGACTAGGGCAAACAGCCCAAGTCGTTGGCGAAACCTAGCAACCGCGATCATCGCTCGCTCGCCTTTCGCCCTGTCGGCGTCGACGACCCGACTTTGGCGCACCATGACCTGACCCCATAGGTTCGACCGCGCCCAGCTTGTCCGGCTGGCCCAACCAGCCGACGCCCAACCAGCCGACGCCCGACCAGGAGCAGACCATGACCGACGTTGTGATTGTTGAAGCCGTCCGATCCCCGATCGGTCGACGTGGCGGTGGGCTCTCCACCATGCATCCGGCCGACCTTCTCGGAGCAGTCGTCGCCGCGGCGATCGCTCGATCCGGAATCGACCCGTCGCTCGTCGACCAGGTCATCGGTGGAAACGTGTCCCAGGTCGGCGAGCAGTCGTTCAACATCGCCCGAACGGCCTGGCTCACCGCCGGACTCCCCCAGAGCATCGCCGCCACCACGATCGACAGCCAGTGCGGTTCCTCCCAGCAGGCGACGAGCCTTAGCGCAGGCCTCATCGCCTCCGGTGCATGCGATGTGGTGCTGGCCTGCGGCGTCGAGTCCATGAGCCGCATTCCGCTCGGGTCGAGCGTCAAGGCCGGCCCAGGCAAGGCCATTCCGAAGAGCTACTACGGCCACTACGAGATGACCTCGCAATTCGAAGGAGCCGAGCGGATCGCCAAGAAGTGGGGGATCACGCGGGCCGATTCCGACGCGTTCGGGCTCGAAAGCCAGGTCCGCGCCGCCCGAGCGCGCGCCGAGGGCCGGTTCGAACGTGAGATCACCGAGGTCCGCGCGCCGGTGCTCGACGCCGACGGCAAGCCCACCGGCGACACCACCACCGTCAGCATCGACGAGGGGATCCGCGACACCTCGATCGAGAAACTCGCTGCCCTCAAGCCCGTCCTCGAAGGTGGCATTCACACCGCGGGCACGTCGTCACAGATCTCCGACGGTGCCGCTGCCGTGTTGATGATGTCGGCCGACAAGGCAGCCGCACTGGGGCTTCGGCCGAGGGCGCGGATCGTCACGCACTGCCTCGTCGGCGTCGATCCCGTGCTCATGCTCACCGGCCCGATCGATGCCACCCATCGAGTGCTGCAGCGCGCGTCGATGTCGATGAACGACATCGACGTCACCGAGATCAACGAGGCCTTCGCGTCGGTCGCACTGGCCTGGGAGCGTGAGCTCCACCCCAACATGGCGAAGGTCAACCCCAACGGTGGAGCGATCGCCCTCGGTCACCCGGTGGGCTGCACCGGCGCTCGACTCATCACCAGCGCGTTGCATGAGCTCGAACGGACCGATGGCACGAACGCACTCGTCACCATGTGCTGCGGCGGTGGGCTTGGCACCGGAACGATCCTCCAGCGCCTCTAGGACCGGGCGCAGGACGACCGGACCCGAGCGGATCGTTCGCTGGCTCCCGCGTCGCCGACCGACCGGCGGGATGGTCGCGACACGGCGGCTCGCCGCGGGCGGCGCGATAGCGATCGTCCTGATCGGCTGCGGCAACGCACGCACACCGCGGATCATCACCGAGCCGAGCACCACCGTTGTCGATCGGGAGCCACTCGCGACCATTTCAGGGCCTGTCCGACGTGGCCCACTCGAAGCCAACGCGGTGGTCCGACAAGCCGTCGACGGCGACACGATCGATGTCGTGCTTCTCCGGAACGATGGCACTTCTTCAGCGAATACCGAGCGCATCCGCCTGATCGGTATTGACACGCCCGAAACCAAGCGTCCCGATACGCCACTCGAGTGCTTCGCCAAGAAGGCGTCGGCCGCTACCGCAGCGCTGCTTCCCCAGGCCACACCGGTGCACCTTGAACGCGACGTCGAGGAGCGCGATCGCTACGGGCGCTTGCTCGCCTACGTGTTCCGGGCGAGCGACGGTCTGTTCGTCAACCACGAACTCGTGCGCACCGGTTTCGCCGCGTCGTACCCCTATCCGCCGAACGTCACCTACGCCGACGATTTCCGCGACGCGGCCGACGCCGCCCGCGCCGCCGGCGTTGGACTGTGGGGAACATGCGGCGACCCCCACGTTCCCGCCTGACCGCCCATCGAAGCCGACGCGGCCGGACGCAGCGTCGGCGGCGACCGATCCCGGTAGCGTGGTCGCCGTGAAGGAAACGCTCGAACGACTCGGTCTGGACCCTGAGACACGAGCGGTGATCATCTCCTGCACCAACCTCGGGGAGCACCACGCGGCCACGAGCGCCGTCGCCCAGCTCCAAGCGGCCCACCCGTCGGTGTCGGCCGGTTTGAAGGTACCGTGCCCGTGGGCCCGTCATGCGGCAGCGCTGCATCGGGGCGGCGATGTCGGTGTCCGGCTTACGCTCAACGCCGAGCACGACATCTACCGTTGGGGCCCGATCACCATGAGTCCGAGCCTCCTCGATGGCAACGGTGGGTTCCCGGTCACCCTGGAAGACCTGTGGGACCACGCCGACCTCGACGAAGTACGACGCGAATGCCGGGCACAGGTCGAGCGGGCGATTCTGTGGGGTTTCGATGTGACCCACCTGTCGTCTCACTTCGACGCCTTGCTCCTCCGTCCCGAGTTCTTCGACGTCGCGCTCGATCTGGCCGTCGAGTTCGACCTCCCGCTCGAGCTGCCCGACGAAGCCGTCCTCAGCCGCGCCGGGTTCCGTCTGCGCGAACTCGCCGCTGAGGAGCACATCGTGTCTGCCGGTCGGGTCCTCGAGCTCGACCAGGAGTTCGCCGTCCCGAGGTTCAACTCCGGTCGACCCGACCTCGCCGCCGCGGCCGAAGCGCTCCGTGCGTTCCTCGCTGACCTGCGTCCGGGAGTCACGGTCCTGCGTATCAGCCCAGCCGAAGACACCCCCGAACATCGGGCCCTGACGACGAGCACCGCCGGGATCTCGATGTTCGAAACCATGCTTGCGGCCCTGCCGCCGTTGATCGGCTCGGGTCACGTCGGACGCGGCGATCACGTACGCCTCATCACGTACCGAGATCTCCGCGCCGTACAGCGACACGCAGGTCGGCGCGGTCAGTAGCGATCGGGCAGTCGATACGATCGACCTCGGCGTTCACACCGTTCGGGTGGTCGCCGAAAGAAAGCGAGCATCAGCCATGGCCGAGTACCTGAGCCAGGAGTGGCATGACCGGGCCCGAGAACTCGCCCAGACGTTCCCCGAGCGGATGGGAGCAACTGCCCGGATGATGTACGTCGTGTCCGGCGGCCCGAACGGCGACATCACCTATCACCAGATCATCGAGAACGGAAAGGTTCTCGAACAGGGTCTGGGCCCTTGCGAGAACGCGGAAATCACCATGACGGTCTCATGGGACGACTCGGTGAAGGTTCAGACAGGCGAGCTCGATGCCAACGCAGCCTTCATGCAGGGCCGCATGAAGGTCGCCGGGAACATGGCCAAGCTCATGGCACTCATGCCGCTGACCATGAGCCCGGAGTACAAAGAGATTCAGGTCGCGATCCGCGAGCACACCGACTACTGATCGACGCAACGGTCGCTGCCGGCATCCGTCGGCGAAGCCGCACCGGTGGGGTCAGTCGAACACGCCGTGGAAGAGGTCGGTCTCGCGAACGCGAGCGGATTCGCCGAGCGGGAGCGCCGGGGTGAGGTCCTCTCCCGCGATCGCCTCGGTCCGTGACCTCGCGAGGGTGTAGTCCTCGTAGGGATAGATGGTGCGGGCCTCATCCTCGGGAAGACCGAACCACCACTTCGACGTGGGGTCGATCTGGGTCGCGTGGGCGAGAAGCGCGTTGGTTCGCACGTGATGGAAGTCGCCGACCTCGACGCGAGTGGTGACCCGATGGTCCTGCCACGGACGGTTCAGCCACTCGTCGGAGTAGGGAGATTCGATGCCGAGATCGACGAAGCGCTGATGCATGCGCTGCGCCCGCTCGCGGGACCACACCGTGTAGTACAGCTTCACCGGCGACCACGGCTCACCCGCTTCCGGATACCACGCCACATCTCCGGCGCGCTCGAAGGCGGGCAGCGTGATGTCGTGCACTTTGAGGTGGTCCGGATGCGGATACCCCTGCTGGTCGTCGCCGTAGGTGATGATCACGTGCGGGCGGGTCCGACGGATCACCGCGACGAGCCGGCCCACAGCCTCGTCGAGATCGGCCTGATGGAACGATTCGGGGTGGTCGTTGCCCTCGGAGTCGGCCATGCCCGAATCTCGGTAGCCGAGCATGACGACTTCGCTGAAACCGATGATCTCCGTCGCCTTGCGGAGCTCCTCGGCCCGAACCGCGGCGAGGTTCTCCTTGATCTCCGCACGATCCATGGCCGGGTTGACGATGTCGCCGAGCTCTCCGCCGGTGCAGCAGACGAGAACGGTATGCACGCCCTCGGCGCGGTACTTCGCCACCGTCATCGCTCCTTTCGACGACT
>JANMYF010000277.1:0-2153 GCA_031381685.1 Acidimicrobiia bacterium | reverse complement strand
TGCTCGACGATGTCAGTTTCGATGTTGCCCCGGGCGAGCTCGTCGGCATCGCCGGAGTGGCCGGAAACGGTCAGCTTCCGCTCTACGAGGTGGCGCTCGACCCCCGGGCGCAACTGCCATGGCGAGAGTGGTCGAGGCATGTGCCCCACTGCTGGGTCGTGGCATTCCGGTCGTCGCCGCGTTCGTCGGACTCGGCGGTCACGCGCTCGACGGCACGGGCGTGCATGTCGCCGAATCGTTGGCGGATAGCGCCGATGTCGTCGCGCGGCTTCTCGGGCACCCACCCGAAGATTCGCTTCCGCCGGACGCTCACGACGCGGCGGCGTCGGCGGCCGAGCGTGCCCGGCGCCAGTCGTCCGACCGCCGGCTGATTCACGGAGCGTTCTGTGGCGGCACCTTCGCCGCCGAGACCCGTTCCCTGCTGGCCGACGAAGGGATCAGTGAGTCGGTCGGCGGCCACACGCTCATCGACTTCGGCGATGACGAGTACACCGTCGGACGACCACACCCCATGATCGATCCGTCAGCGCGCGACGCACGGATTCGATGGGCCGTAACCCAACCGAGCACCAGCATCGTCCTCGTCGACGTCGTGCTCGGGCACGGAGCCACCAAGCACCCGGTCGAGTCCCTGGTGCCGATCGCTGCGGCGATCGACGCGGCCAGCGGGCCGATCGTCATCGCCCACGTGTGCGGCACCGACGACGATCCGCAGTGTCGCCGTGACCTCGTCGAACAGTTGTCGCGTGCCGGCGTGGTGGTCGCCGACTCGAATGCCGACGCCGCCCGTATCGCCGCTGCGTGCATGGCGATGGAGCGTTCCCATGGCTGATCTGAGCGCATCGTCGCGAGTGCTGAACATCGGTGTCGACGCCGTCGTCGCCGGGGCCCGAACCCACGCGACCGTACATTCGCTCGACTGGCGACCACCGCTCGACGGCGCAATCGATACCGCACGGCACAATGCGGCGCAGCTCGTCGATCCTCGCGTCGATGAGGCCAACCAACAGGCAACTGAGGCAGCACTCGCGGTCGACCCCGTGGTGACCCGTGTCCTTCCGGCGCGCGACGCGATCGCCGGTCTCGGTGGCGAAGAGCGACGCCTATTGCACGCCGGACCGCCGATCGCGTGGCCCGACATGTGCGGACCGATGCGCGGCGCGTTGATCGGTGCGTCACTCGCGGAAGCGTGGGCCTCCACGCCGGACGAGGCGACCCGTCTCCTTGCGAGCGGCGCGATCGCGCTCGACCCGTGTCACCATCACGGCGCTGTCGGTCCCATGGCCGGTGTGATCGGACCGAGCATGCCGGTGTGGGTCGTTGGTGATCCCGCGCGGGGCGCGCAGACCTTCGCGACGCTCAACGAAGGGCTCGGCCAGGTGCTCCGCTTCGGGGCCTACGGCGACGTCGTCCTCGATCGGTTGCGGTGGCTGTCGGCCGAACTCGGCCCGACCCTCGACGCCGCGCCGGTCTCGATGGGGGGCATCCCACTCCAGCCGATCATGGCGCAGGCCCTCACCATGGGCGATGAACTGCACAACCGCAACACGGCAGCGACCGGGCAGTTCCTCAAACGAATCGCGTCCGCAATCGCGCTCGCGAGTGCCACCCCGGCAGTTGCCGCTCGGGCACTCTCCTTCATCGGCGGCAACGACCATTTCTTCCTGAACCTCTCGATGGCGGCGTGCAAACTCCGGATGGACGCGGCGAGTGGCATCGCCCACTCGACGCTCGTGACCGCAATGGCCCGCAACGGGGTCGACTTCGGCATCCGGGTCAGCGGCAGCGGTGATCGTTGGTTCACCGCGCCCGCGGCGATGATCGACGGCCTGTACTTCCCTGGCTACGGACCGTCCGACGCCAACCCGGATCTCGGGGACAGCGCCATCACCGAAACCGCCGGCCTCGGCGGATTCGCCATGGGTGCTGCGCCGGCCATCGTCGGATTCGTCGGCGGTACTCCGCAGGACGCGCTCCGTCACAGCATCTCGATGCGCGACATCACGATCGCCGCAGACCCGATCTTCACCATCCCGGCCCTTGGATTCGCCGGGACGGCATCATGTTCGAGGGTTTGGAGGATTTGTTGTTCTGAGAGCGACAAATCCTCCGAAATGCCCGAGGGAGCGACGCCACGAGAGCCGCGCTGCTGC
>JANMYF010000265.1:0-10383 GCA_031381685.1 Acidimicrobiia bacterium | reverse complement strand
CACGCAGAAGCTCTACGAGGCGACCGCCGCATCGAACGCTGGTGCGGGCGAGTCCGCCGGTGGGCCGAGTGCATCATCGATGCCGAACGACGACGACATCGTCGACGCCGAGATCGTCGACGAGAAGTAAGCGCGCCGGGTATCTGCGATGACTTCGGAAGAGACGAACGAACCGCAGGGAGGCGCGCCGTCAGGCGACGACGCCTCGGCGGCGGCCGCTGCCGAAGCGTTTGCCGCCGACCTCGACTCGGTGCTGTCGGCCGAGGAGCAAGTGCTTATGACCCTTCGGGCTGAACGAGACGACTTCCTCGACTCGCTGCAGCGGCTCAAGGCCGACTTCGACAACTACCGGAAGCGGTCGCTTCGTGATCAGGAAGCGGCCGCCGAGCGGGCCGGGGAGAAGTTGATCACCAAGCTGCTTCCGGTCCTCGACACGTTCGAACTGGCCATGTCCCATGCCGAAGATGTCGACGCGTCACCGATGGCCAAGCTGCACGATGCGCTCCTGAGCGCGTTGGAAAGCGAAGGGCTCGAACGTCTCGCGCCACAAGGCGAGGCATTCGATCCGTCGGTGGCCGATGCCGTGGTGCACGAAGAGGCCGACGCCGACGCACAGGGTCCGGTGGTGAGCGAAGTGCTGCGTGCCGGGTACCGCTGGAAGTCCAAGGTCGTCCGCGCCGCAATGGTGAAGGTCAAGGGATAGGACCATCCGATGGCACAGCCGCAGCGTGAGTGGTTCGAGAAGGACTACTACGTAACCCTCGGCGTCGCGAAGACGGCGACGGAGAAGGAGATCACCAAGGCGTACCGCAAGCTCGCCAAGGAGAATCATCCCGACTCGCATCCGGGGCGCGAAGACAAGTTCAAGGAGATCAGCACGGCCTATGCCGTCCTGAGCGACGCGGACAAGCGAGCGTCCTACGACGAAGTGCGTGCTGCCGGCCCGTCGGCTTACGGCTTCGGTCCTCCCGGGGGCGGCGGAGGAGGCACCGGAGGCTTCCGTGTTGATGACCTGAGTGACCTGCTCGGCGGCGTGTTCGGTCGCGGGCAGAAGCGCCGTGGTCAGCCGGGGCCCCGACGCGGCGAAGATCTCGAAGCGTCGCTCACCTTGGCCTTCGGCGACGCTGTCACGGGAGTCACGACCGAGGTGAACATCGTCGGCTCCGGTCCGTGCGAAACCTGCAACGCCACCGGCGCGGCGCCGGGAACCACGTCGACGGTGTGCTCGGCTTGCGGGGGGCGCGGTTCCGTCGATTCCAATCAGGGGTTCTTCTCCTTCTCGCAGCCGTGTTCACGCTGCGGTGGAACGGGTATGCGCATCGAGACGCCCTGTCCGTCGTGTCGCGGGACGGGCGGCTCGACCAAGCCGCGGCGGGTGAAGCTACGTGTCCCGGCCGGGGTGGAAGATGGTCAGCGGATCCGTCTCAAGCATCGCGGCGGTATGGGTTTCAACGGCGGCCCACCAGGCGATCTCCTGGTGACGGTTCGCGTCGGTGGGCACTCGCTGTTCGGTCGCAAGGGCAAGGACCTCACGCTCACGACCCCGATCACGTTCGCCGAGGCGGCGATGGGGGCCACGATCACGGTGCCGACGCTCGATGGAAAGGTGTCGCTCCGAGTGCCGCCTGGCTCGAAATCAGGCCGGGTCCTTCGGGCCAAGGGGAAGGGTGCCGCCGCGGCCGGCGGCGCCGGCGATCTGCTCGTCACGCTCGAAATCGACGTGCCCAGCGCCCCGACCCCCGAGCAGAAGGCAGCAATCGAATCCTTCGCGGCCGCCACCCCTAATCCGCGCGCCCACTTGAGCGTGTGACGCGATGGAGCGGCTGGGAGAGAGGTTGCCCCCATATATTGGGGCGGAACACCTCCCAACGCTTCACGGAGGTGTTTTGCCGCAACGTCGTGTCGGCAGTGTCGGCGCTCCGTTGGCAGGGCCGAACGCGAGAGTCCCACTGAACGCGAAACGAGGTGCCCGATGACGTCCCCTATCGACCCGAACAACGAGTCCTCGCACGGCGCCACGCGCGCCGTCTACGTGATCTCCGTCGCCGCCGAGTTGGCAGGCATGCATCCGCAAACGCTCCGGATCTACGAGCGCAAAGGGCTGCTCGAACCTTCACGGACGCCCGGCCGGAGCCGTCGCTACAGCCAGCGCGACATCGCCATGCTCCACCGCATCGCCCAGCTGACGAATGCCGGACTCAACCTCGAAGGGGTTCGCCAGGTACTCGAGCTGGAAGCGGAGAACGAACGCCTTCGCAGCGAATTGGCGGCGGCGCGCCAGGCCCTTGCCGAAGCCGTGGAAGCAACGCACAGGCAGTATCGACGCGACCTCGTTCCGCTCAACCGTCTTCCGGAGCAGCGTTTTCCGCCACGACCGTGACAACGGGTGTTCGGATGGGCGCCCTGCGCATCCGTTTGTCGATCCGATGTGCCCCCGATGGCGACCGCCCGTAGGATCCGGCGATGCCCTCAACTCGTCTGCGCGTCGTGCTCGACTGCGATCCTGGCCATGACGATGCGTTGGCCATCGCGTTGGCATGTGCGCATACGGATCTTCTCGGGGTCACGACCGTTGGGGGCAACGTTGGTCTTGATCGCACGACGAAGAACGCGCTGCAGGTCCTCGACCTGATCTGTCGGCCGGACGTCGCCGTGCACGCAGGCGCTTCCCACCCGTTGGTCAACGAGTTGCGCGAGGCCACGAACATCCATGGCCAGAGCGGTCTTGCCGGTGCTGAACTCCCGCCCCCGAGTCGTCCGCCCACATCGGATGATGCCGTGGGATTCCTCACCGAAACGATCAATCGCGAACATGCGCAGGGCGCGAACAACGGACGTGGAGTATGGCTCATCGTCACCGGGCCGATGACGAACATCGCGCTCGCGTTCGAGCGTGACCGCGGACTTGCCGGCAAGGTTGCGGGCGTGTCGTTCATGGGTGGCAGCACACACGTGGGGAACTGGTCCGCGACGGCGGAGTTCAACATCTGGGCCGATCCCGAGGCTGCCGACATCGTGGTGCGTTCCGGCGCACCGCTGGTGATGGCCGGGCTGAATGTCTCCCATCAGTTCCAGGCAACGCCCGAGAGAATCGCCGTACTGCGCGAGACCGGCGGCGCGACGGCACGGCTCTTCGCCGACCTCCTCGACGAGTTCAGCGACCGGTACCGGGCACGGCAGTTCGACGTCGTTGGCGCCCCGATGCACGATCCGCTCGCCGTGCTCGCGCTGACCCATCCCGAGCTGTTTGCCGCTCACGACGCGCGTTTGGACATCGAAGTTTCCGGTGCTCACACCAGGGGTATGACGGTGGTGGACCAACGTTCGTTCCGGGAGATGCCGGCCCCCAACTGTCGAGTGCTGAAGACGGTCGATGCTGACGCCGCCTTCGCGCTCATCGTCGATGCGCTTCGCTAGCCGCTCCGCCGCCGACCTCCCGAGGACCCACCCGGCGCTTTCGCCGTGCCCCTTGCCACACCGCCGCGTTTGGTGGAGTGGAACGCCGAAGTGCGAGGCTTCGTGATGTTCCGAGGAGACCTGTCGAGATGAGCATGACCACAACACCCGAGGTGCCCGTAGCGCAGCCGGAGCACTTCGATGTGCTGATCGTCGGGGCCGGGATCTCCGGTGTCGGGGGCGCCCATCACCTCACCGCGCAGTGCCCCGACAAGACATTCGTCGTTCTCGAAGCCCTTGACGGTTTCGGCGGCACGTGGCGTACGCACCGGTACCCGGGCATCCGTTCGGACAGCGATCTGTACACGTTCGGCTACCGGTTCAAGCCGTGGACAGGTGCCCCGATCGCCACTGCCGCCGAGATCATGAAGTACATGGGCGAGGTGATCGCCGACGACAACCTTGACGCGCACATCCGCTACAACCACAAGATCTCCTCGGCCGAATGGTCGTCGACGGACCAGCGATGGACGATCGTCGCAACCAAGACAGATATCGATGAGGTCCGCACGTTCACCGCGAAGTTCCTCTGGATGTGCCAGGGCTATTACCGGCATTCGGACGGATACACGCCACAGTGGCCGGGCATGGACCGCTTCGAAGGCCGGATCGTGCATCCGCAGACGTGGCCGGAGGACCTCGACTACGCCGGCAAGAAGGTGGTCTGCATCGGATCGGGTGCCACCGCGGCGACGCTGATACCGGCGATCGCGCCCAAGTGCGAACACGTCACGATGCTGCAGCGGTCGCCGACGTACTTCGTGACCGGACGCAATGCCAACGACCTCGCCGACCTGCTGCGCGAGATCGATACACCGGAGGAGTGGATCCACGCCATCGTGCGAAAGAAGATCCTCCACGATCAGGCGAATGTCACCAGGCGTTCGTTCGAAGAGCCCGACGCTCTCGCCGCGGATCTCCTGATGGGCGTGCGGGCCTTTCTTCCCGAGGAGACGGTGGCGAAGCATTTCACCCCGAGCTACCGACCGTGGAGGCAGCGACTCGCGTTCATCCCCGACGCCGATCTCTTCCTGGGAATCACGTCAGGCAAGGCATCGGTCGTCACCGACGAGATCGACACGTTCACCGAGAAGGGCATCCTCCTGAAGTCGGGCGTTGAGCTCGAGGCGGACATCATCGTCACGGCAACCGGGTTCAACCTCAATGTCCTCGGTGACATCGCTTTCTCGATCGATGGCGAGCCGCTTGCCTTCCATGATGCGGTGACCTACCGGGGGATGATGTTCACCGGAGTGCCCAACATGGTCTGGGTCTTCGGTTACTTCCGGGCGAGCTGGACGCTACGCGCCGATCTCCTCGCCGACTTCGTCTGCCGCCTTCTTCGTCACCTGGACGAGATCGGTGCATCCGCGGTCACGCCGCAGTTGCGTAAGGAGGACGCCGACAGTCCCAGGCTTCCGTGGATCGATCCGGAGAACTTCAATCCGGGCTACATCCAACGCGGCATGCACCTGATGCCCAAGCAACTGGGTCATGCCCCGTGGCAGATGAGTCAGGACTACGAGCGTGACAAGGTCGAACTCCCGGCGGTCGATCTCGATGATGGCACGTTGATCTACCGCTGACCACTCACCGCATCCGGCCGGGCTGTGCCAAGGAGTCCTGCCGCGGGTGGTCCGATCACACTTCGGGTGTCAACTCGCGCCTACGGCGTTGCGAAGCCCACGTTGAAGCGCGTTCGAACGACTCGTTCACGCCTGGTTCATCGGAGGGTGCGGTTCGGCCCGGATACCTGGGTCGCTCAGCCCCGCGGTGTGCGGAGGCGTCGATCGCCATCGACGAGGATTACCGGGTGATCACGACTCCCAACGCCGGGCGACCGGCGCTCGGCAACCCGACGCGGGCGCCCATCACCGTTCCCATCGATGCGCACGTGGTGGACGCCGATGCCGACGCCAAAGCCCTTCAGGTCCGTGCCCAGCAGGTTTCGAAGGGTGCGGCACGTGCGGCCGTACTCGGCGTCAACGATGGGCTGGTTTCCAACCTCTGCCTGATCCTCGGTGTCGCCGGAGCGAGCACCAGCCAGAGCGCGGTGCGCATCGCCGGCTTCGCCAGCCTCATCGCCGGAGCGCTGTCGATGGCGGCCGGTGAGTGGGTGAGCGTACGCAGCCAAGTCGAACTGTTCCACGGTGTGCTTGCGGAACTGCGCCGGCTCATCGTTCGCAACCCCAAGCTGGTCCTCGACCAATTGGTCGACAGACTCGTCGACGCCGGGTTCGACGAATCCACCGCTCGTCGAGCGAGCACCGAGCTTCCGCTCGACGGAGAGCGATTCATGGTGTTCACAGCACGAACGGTGTTCGGGATCGACCCCGAGGAGCTGGGTTCGCCGGTGACCGCGGCGGTGAGCTCTCTGGCCCTGTTCTCGGGTGGAGCGTTGGTGCCGCTCCTCCCGTGGTTCTTCACGAAGGGCACGCCCGCGATTCTCCTCTCCGCTGTGTTGACCGGTGTTGCCAGCCTCGCTGTGGGCGCCGTCATCGCCCGGTCGAGCGGCAACAACGTTGCCCGCAGTGCCGCGCGTCAGTTCGCCATCGTCGTTGCGGCGTCGGCGATCACGTACGGGATCGGCAAGGCCTTCGGAACGACGATCGGCTAGTGGCCCGGCGTGATCGCGAGGTGGTCGTCGTTGCGCTCGGCGGCCGTTCCACGAGAGTCGACCCACTCGAGGAACTTGGCCGACTCCAGGCCCGGCGTGAGGAAGTAGCCCTGCCCGGCGTGGCAGCCCAACGACGTGACGACCTCCCACGTCCGAGCGTCTTCTATTCCTTCCACGACCGTGCGCAGCCCGAGTCCCGTCGCGAGATCTGCGATCGCTTTGACGATCGCGGCGTCCTGGGATGAGCTCGCCACGTTGACCACGAACGAGCGGTCGATCTTGAGCTCGTCAACCGGTAACCGCTTCAGATAGGAAAGCGACGAGTAACCGGTGCCGAAATCGTCGATCGAGAATCGCACCCCCTGTCTCCGGAGACATTCGATTACGACGGTTGCCTCGTCGAGTTCGTGGACCAACTCGCGCTCCGTGATTTCCAGCGTCAGCACGTCGGGCGGCAGGCCGGCGGTCGCGATTGCGCTGAACACTCGATCGGCGAACCGCGGGGCGAGGAGGGTCTGGGCATCGAGGTTCACGGCCACGCCGATATCCAGGCCGACCCTCCGCCACTCTGAACACGCAGCGAGTGATTGTTTGAGGATCACATCGGTGATTGCGTCGATGAGCCCTGCCTGTTCCGCGAGTGGAATGAACTCGTTGGGACCGATCTCGCCCAGTCGCGGATGGGTCCAACGCGCCAAGGCTTCGGCCCCGATGATCCTGCCGGACGAAAGGTCCGCCTTTGGCTGGAACACGGCCGTGAGCGAGTCGGCGTCGATCGCCGCTCGCAGTTCGCCAACGAGTTCCAGGGCACGGGTGGAGGAGTGCTCCTGGGATGGGTCGAAGCCACGGATGGCCGAACCGCGGACCATCTTGGCCGCGTACATCGCGATGTCGGCCCGCTTGAGCAGCGACTCGCGGTCGGTGCCGTGGTCGGGTGCGAACGCAAATCCGACGGACGCACCGATGCGGACACTCATGGCATCGAGCTGGAACGGCTCGGTGAAGACGACTTCCATGGCTTGGAGCTTCTCCATTGTCTCCCTGACCGAAGCGACGGCGGGCAGAACGATGGCGAACTCGTCGCCACCGAGACGGGCAAGGAACGCAGATGACGGCAAGCCCCTGCGCAGCCGCTTCGCCGTCTCGACGAGCACCTGATCACCGGCGTGGTGGCCGAGGGTGTCGTTGACCTCTTTGAAACGGTTGAGGTCCAGCATCGCAACCGCGAAACTCCCTCCCGTCCGGGTAAGACCTTCGTCGAGGGTCCGATAGAGGTAGAGGCGGTTGGGAAGTCCCGTCAACACATCGTGGAGCGCCTGGTGCTCGCGGTCCGCCGATTCGCTTCTGAGCTGGTCGATGAGCCGAAGGTTCTCGAGCGTGACGGTGGTCTGGTTCGCCATGGTGGCGAAGATCGACAGGTCGTCCTCGTCGAACGTACTCACGTCGCTGACTCGCTCACTGACGACCAGTGCGCCGATCACTTCGTTGCCGTGCAGCAACGGCACGGCCATCAGGTCCTTGATGTGGTGCTCCTGGAGATACCCGTTGTACGCCGTCGACCCGCGCTCCAGGCAGATCGGCGTGCCCCGGGTGATGACGGCTTCCCACACGGCGTCACCAGGTTCGGGGACAGGGTCGGCCTCCGGCCGGAGGCTGTGGCGCACGTGGTCGTCGTGGCGGGGGAGAACAATGGTCGCTTCGGCGGCGCGCAGGACGCTGGCGGTTTCTTCGAGCACGCTCTTCAGCGTCGCCGAAAGATCGCTCGACGTCGTCAGCCCGGCGGTGAACTCGTGGAGAAGCAACAGGCTGTCGTAGCGGCGTTGCAGTTTCGCCTGGCGTCGCATCGGCAGGATCACGATCGCGGCGAGCATCAGCAGGGGAAGTACCGCGGCTTTGGTCTCGCGAAGGACCATCACGGAAAGCACGGTGAGGGCGGTCGCCATCACTGAATTCACGACCCCGAGGACGACGTGCCTCGCTGCTTGACGCGGCGTCATCGTGTCCCCGCTGAACACAATGACGAGGTTCACCGCGCTCGTCGAGAGCGTGATCGCGGTCGAAAGTGCGGCGAGCAACGCCAGCCACGTCCGCCAATCCTCAACTCGTACGTTCGAGGACAGCGCGTCGAAGACGGCGACGGCGACGGCCACTTCGAACAATGTGAGCGGGGCGTTGAAAACGAATCGGATCAGTGAACGACGCCGATTGAACACCTGACTGATGAGCCAGCCACCCACCACGGCCCCGAGGAGCGGGCCTCGGGACAGCGACAGGAGTCCGAGAACTAGAGGAATCTCCGAAAGCGAAAGCGAGAACGCGTTGGCTTCGACCTCGAGGAACATGGGTGCCGATGCGGCGATGAAGAAGCCGACGAGCAACCATCCCAGGGGAAGATCGAGCGGAAGCGTGGCCTGGTGTCCGACGACCTGAGTCGAAAGCGCAATGCCGGCAAAACCCAGAACAGCCGCGAGGACGTACACCCTCGCGGTGCTCGTTCGGACATTCGTCGGCGGCTCACTCATTGATCGCTTCCCAGCACCGGGTGGTCTGCGCGACCATTCGGGCCCTTGTGAATCGTCACGTTGACCGCCCGCCTTGAGTCCGGATGTCACCCCCAGACAGCGCCTTTCCAGCCCGATCCGGCCCAGTTGGCTCCGGCCCATCCGGCTCCGGCCCATCCGGCTCCTGCCCAGTTGGCTCCGGCCCATCCGGCTCCGGCCCATCCGGCTCCGGCCCAGTTGGCTCCGGCCCATCCGGCACCGGCCCAGGTGGCTCCGGCCCATCCGGCACCGGCCCAGTTGGCGCCCGCCCAGTTCGCTCCGGCCCAGTTGGCTCCGGCCCATCCGGCACCGGCCCAGTTGGCGCCGTTGAAGGTGCCGCCGTTCCAAGACGTGAGATTGAGGGTCGCAGTGGCGAACGCCGCACCGTCCCATTTTTTGCCGAAGATGTCGCGCTCGTCGTTGAGCAGAACACCGTTGAAGGAGAGGTGGCTGCCGCCCCGAGCCGCTTCCAGCGAACCTCGGCCCGGCGTGCCGAACACAGCTTCCTTCATTGCCGGAGCCGGGCCCCACAGAGCGAGCAGGTCGGCGGCCTTGTCGACCTGGATGAGGTTGCTGATCTGACCGGTCACGTCCTTGCCCGAGAAGATCAACGCGTTGCGGATCTGATCGGGAGACGATCCCGGGTAGGCGCTCGAGAGCAGGGCCACAGCGCCGGAGACTGCGGCGGCGGCCTGGGAGGTTCCCGACCCACGGATGAGGCGGGGTCCGGCGACTGCACCCGGGAAGTGGGAGTCGACGAACGAACCGGGGACGCGCAGACCCATGACCCGGGCGCCCGGTGCCCACAGGTCAGGCTGACGCCAGCCGGCGGCACTGGTGAACGAACTCGCGGACAGCGGGTTCACTGACTGGTCGACGGAGCCGACGGCGATCAGCCTCGGGTTGTAGGCCGGGCTGCTGACCGCGGTGCCGGGTCCGTCATTGCCGGCCGAAGTGACGACGGTGATGCCGTTGCGCCATGCCACTTCGGCGGCCCACGACAACGGGTCGTCGGTGGAGGAGTTCGTGCTAGAGGTGCCGAAGCTGAGGTTGATCACCTTGATGTTCAGGCCGTTGTCGTTCTTGTGCTGGACGACCCAGTTGATGGCGGCGATGACCTGGGAGACGTCGGTTGCCCCGTCGTACGCTCCGACCTTCACGTTCACGATGCGAGAACCGGGGGCCACGCCCACAAAACGTGTCCGATCGGTCAGCGAAGTCGTGCCGGCGATGTCGAGCCCGGCGGCGATGCTCGCCATGTGCGTGCCGTGGCCGTACGCATCGAGGCTCGGGTAGGCGGAGAACGGCACGTCGAGGGAAAGGTCCGGGCCGTTGATGATCTTGCCGGCGAGTCCCGGAACGGGGCTGACGCCGGTGTCGATCACCGCGATGTCGACACCCAGCCCGGTGACGCCCCGGCTCCACATCTGGTCGGCGCGGATCTGGCGCGTGATCTGGAACAGCGAGCCAGGGTCGTCCGCATAGGCCTCGACGGTCGGCACCGCTACCGCGGTTGCTGAACTGGTGCCAGCGGCTTTGCCATTCTTCCCGCTCGCCTTGACGGTGGTCGTCGGTGCCTTGACGGTCGTGGGCGCAGCAGTCGTCGCCGCTGCCGCGGTCGTCGTCGTTGCTTTGACCGTCGTCGGTGCGGTCGTGGTGATCGGGGCGAAGGTCGTGGCGGGTGCCGCCGTGGTCGTCGTCGCTTTCACGGTCGTGGTGGGCGTGGCCGTGGTTGTCGGCGCAGCAGCGATAGCTGGCGCGGTCGTGGTC
>JANMYF010000236.1:0-5101 GCA_031381685.1 Acidimicrobiia bacterium | reverse complement strand
AGGCCGACCAGGGCCGCGCTGCGGGACTGGTGCAGCAGACGATGGCGCGGCTCGAACTCGAGATGTCTCCCGAAGACGCAGCAGCTCGGGTCGCTCCGTTCGCTGCTTTGATCTCGTGCATCGCCGGTCAGCGATCGGGCGAGGCACTTGCCTTCTTCGTCGGGCCGCACGGGCGGGCGGTGTACCGATTGCCGATGCCGGTCGACGAACGCATCGTCATCGACCCCACCTTCGCCACGCGTGATCTCGCCCGGATGCTCTACCTCCATCCCCCGTACCGGGTGCTCGTGTTGGGCAACGCGACGGCCCGCCTCTATGTCGGGATGGGACGGCGTCTTCGCGAAGTCCGATCGCCGGAGCTGCCGATCGACCGCCGGGTGGCGGCGGCGCAGCAGGACCGCAAGGGCCACCGCCTCGAGGCGGAACGTTCGACCAAGGAACGTCAGATGCAGGGGGCGTTCGTGCGGAAGGTCGCCATCGCTGTCGCCTCGCACGCCGAGTCTGCCTCGCTTCCGCTGATCGTGATGGCCCCTGGGGCCGTGGCCTCGATGGTGAGGAAGGAACCACTGTTCGAACCCGTGGCCGTGGTGAGCGGGACCCATGAGCGGGCTGGGGTTTCGCGCCTGGCCCAGCTGGCCCGTTCGGGGCTTGACGAGCATCTGCTCCGCGAGCGCGAACGCGCCCTCGAGCGTTTGGACGCGGCGGTGCGGCAGCGTCGTTCGGCCCTTGGCGTTCACCATGTGTGGACATCCGCGAAACGAGGTGACATCGACACGCTGATCGTCGACGAAGCGTTCCGGTACCCGGCCTGGACGACGCTCGGCGGGCAATCGCTCGTTCGAGCGTTCAGCGCGGAGATGCCCGACGTGCTCGACGACGCCGTCGACGAGATCATCGAGATGGTGCAGCGGGCGGACGGGTCGGTGATCTTCGTGCCATCGGGGACGCTCGGCGCCGATCACATCGCGGCGATCCGGGTGCGCCGCTGAACGGCGCTTTGCCGGATCGTCTCCGGTGACGGAGACTCGTTGCATGGATGATCTCGCCCGTCAGACCGCCAACCTCGACGCTGTGGCGCAGGCCGCGCTGGTCCAGGCCAGGGAGGTGACGCCGGTCGAGCTCGTCAGCGCGGCGATACAGCGCATCGAAGCGCTCGACGACGGCGATCGAGGCATCAACGCGGTGATCCATCGCCGGTTCGAGCAGGCCTTGGCGGACGCCGCGAGTCCGACCCTGCCCGAAGGCCCGTTCCGCGGCCTGCCGATGCTGATGAAGGATCTGTGGCCGGCCAACGCCGGTGATCCGCTGCATCTCGGCAACGTCGCCATGAAGGCCGCGGGCTACCGCCATCACGAAGACGCAAACATTACGCGTGCCTACAAACGCGCCGGAATGGTGATCCTCGGCCGGACGAATACGCCGGAGCTCGGCGCGGTGGCGACGACGGAACCTCTCGCCTATGGACCCACCCGCAATCCGTGGAACCTCGATCATTCGGCCGGTGGGTCTTCCGGTGGCGCCGCTGCCGCGGTTGCCTCCGGGATGATTCCTGCGGCGAACGCCTCCGACGGCGGTGGTTCGATCCGCATCCCGGCGTCGGCGTGCGGCCTCGTTGGACTCAAACCGTCGCGCGGTCGGATCTCGATGGGACCACTGAGCGACGAATGGGGCGTGTCGGTGCAGCACGTGGTGTCGGTCACGGTGCGCGACACCGCAGCGATCCTCGACGTGTCGTCGGGCCCGTTCGTTGGCGACGGCGTGATCGCACCCGCGCCGTCACGGCCGTTCGCCGCCGAAGTCGGCGCACCCGTGGAACGGCTTCGGGTAGGTCTGATGGCGAAGCCCCTTGCCGGGCCGTTCGACTCGGAGTGTGAGGGTGCGGCCCGCGACGCCGCGAGATGGCTGGAATCGCACGGGCACGTGGTGGAGGAGGCCCATCCCGCGGCGATCGAGTGGTGGGCCGGGCTCGATGCCGGCCTGGTGATCTGGGCCGTGAACATGCAGGCGAACCTGGTGCGTATGGGCGACTGGATCGGCCGGGAGTTGGGGGAGTCCGACATGGAGCCGGCGACATGGGGGCTCGTGCTCATGGCCAGAGAAGTGACCGCGCTGCGTCTCGCGCAGGCGCAGTCGGCGCAGAGCCGTTTGCGTCGCGAGACGGCCTCATGGTGGGAGGACTACGACCTGCTGCTCACGCCGACGGCGGCGATCCAGCCGCCGGAACTGGGGGATCTCGTTGCCCGCGACGGGGAGCCGCTCCGAGCGCTCATTCGAAGTGGTCCGATGGCCACGTTCACCGGCCCTTGGAATGCCACGGGCCAGCCGGCGATCTCGGTGCCGTTCGCCCAGTCGTCGTCGGGCCTGCCGATCGGTGTGCAGATGGTGGGCGCGTATGGCCGTGAGGATCTGCTGCTGCGGGTCGCGTCCGCCATGGAGGCCGATCTGCGATGGGATCTCCGGCGTGCCCCTGTGCATGCCTCGCGGGGCTGACCCGGCGCGCGTCGGAACTGCACTTCGCTGAATCGGGGTGCTCTGGGCCAGGATGTTCGGATGCATGTCTGGCTCCCGACCCTTGATTCGATCACTCGCATGGGCGGGCTGCCTGACGGCGTCACCGCCAGTGTGTGGGACGGCTCCGACGCGCTGCCCGACGACGCCGCCGAGGTCGAGGCCCTCATCGTCCCGCTGATCGCCGGCAAGACCGACACGCTCCGGTCGGCAGTGGTGACGATGCCCAAGCTCCGCTTCGCCCAGTCGATGTATGCCGGGGTGGAGTGGATCGAGCCGGCGATCCCCGAGCACGTGATGCTGTCGAACACCGGCACGGCCAACGCCAAGCCGGTCGCCGAGTGGGTCGTGGCGACGCTCCTCAGCCAGCTCCGCGAGCTGCCCCGCTTCGCCGCCGATCAGCAGGAGCAGCGGTGGCGTACACGGCTCACCGACACGCTCGCCTACAAGCGGGTGGCCGTTCTCGGCTACGGGCCGATCGGTCGGGCATTGGAGGCGATGCTCGTGACGTTCGGTAGTTCGGTCACGGTGTTCGCCCGGACCGCCCGGGATCACGTGCAGCCGATTGACGCACTTTCCCGCTTCCTGCCGGACACGGACATCCTCGTCGTCCTGACACCGCTGACGGACGCCACGCGGGGCCTCGTCGGGTCCGAGGTGCTTGCTGCCCTCCCCGACGGTGCATTTGTCGTGAACGCCGCCCGCGGTCCGGTAGTCGACTCGGACGCCCTCCTGGCCGAGCTCGTCAGCGGCCGGCTCCGCGCCATCCTCGACGTGACCGATCCCGAACCACTGCCTGCCGGGCATCCGCTGTGGGACGCACCGAACTGCACGATCACTCCGCACGTTGCCGGTGCCACGTATCGCTACTTCGACAACGTGTTCCCGCTGCTTCGCACCCAGCTGGAACGCCTCGTGCAGGGAGCGGCCCCCGAACACCAAGTCCGTCCGCCTCGCTGACCCGTCCGGCTCTCGCCGGAACGACTCAGAGGTGGGTGCGGAGGTTCCAGAGCTCCGGGAACAGCACGACGTCGAGCATGCGGCGGAGGTAGGCCACGCCGCTCGTGCCACCCGTGCCGCGTTTGATGCCGATGATGCGCTCGACGGTCGTGACGTGGCGGAAGCGCCAGAGCCGGAACGCGTCTTCGAGATCGACGAGCACTTCACCCAATTGGTAGAGGTCCCAGTGCGTCGCCGAGTTCCGGTACACCTCGGTCCATGCCGCTTCGATGGCGTCATCCGCGACATGCGGAGCCGTCCAGTCACGATCGAGGCAGCCCTCGGGCACGGCAATGCCGCGGCGATTGAGCAGGCGAAGGGCTTCGTCGTAGATCGAGGTCGAACGCCACGTGCGCTCGACGGCCGCGTAGAGGTCCGGGCGGTGTTCGTGGGGCTTGAGCATCGCTGCGATCTTGTTCCCCAGCGTGAACTCGATACAGCGGTACTGCCAGCTCTGAAAGCCGCTGCTGTTGCTGAGATACGGGCGGATCGCCGAGTACTCCGGCGGTGTCATTGTGGCGAGGACGTCCCACGCATGGACCAGCTGTTCCATGATGCGGCTGGCGCGGGCGAGCATCTTGAACGCGGGGCCGAGTTCGTCGGCGGCGATGCTGCTCTTCGCGGCTCGCAGCTCGTGAAGCATGAGCTTCATCCAGAGCTCGCTCGTCTGGTGCTGCACGATGAACAGCATCTCGTTGTGGTCCGGTGACAGCGGGTGCTGCGCGCCCAGCACCTCGTCGAGATGGAGGTAGTCCGAGTAGCTCATGTCGCGGCTGAAGTCGAGCTGGGCCTTCTCCTCGTGGACGATCCGCTCGGGGACCGACGGTTCCGTCATCGCGCGGCCGTTCCGATACGACTGCGAGCGGCTGCGGAGCACGCATGGACCAGGAACAACCGGATCGAGCACATCGCACCAGTGTGCCCCGACCCGGTCGCCGGCGTTGGGTTGTCAAGGAACATGGTGACCGCTCGTCGATGGCCGGTCGTCGTCTGGACGAGCTGGTGAGGTCTTGGGCGTCGTGTCGTCTCAGATGCGCGATCAACCGGATGGACGACCGCTTCGGGCGTTCCGGACGGAGAACGGGGTCGTCGGCCTTCACGCTGCTCAGGCGGCTCGGATGCGTGTCGGTGGTCCGGTGGTGAGGATGGTGCCGTCGGGGAGGGTGATGGTGAGGTGGCGGTTCGGTTGGAGGGTGAGTTTCCAGCCGCCTTCATGGATTGCGTGGTGGTGTTTGCTGCAAACCGGGAGCAGGTTTGCAAGGTCCGTCGCTCCGCCGTGTTCCCAGTAGTGGACGTGGTGCGGATTGGTGAACTCGAAGGCCACGCAGCATCCGGGCACGGCACATGTCGGGTAGAGCGCTCGGAGGGCGCGGCGTTGCGCTCTTGATGCGAGGCGAGTGGTGCGTCCGAGGTTCATCTCCCCGGGGGCGTGAAGTACGACGCCGTTGTGGACGATGACGGGATGCGCGTCGGCTCGTTGGAACAGGTCTTCGAGCGCCCGTGGTGGGAGCTCGACGGGCAGTCCCCAGTCGACCACGGGTGACCCGCGGTTCGCATCGAGGGTTTCTTGGCGGGAATCGACGACCACGACGAT
>JANMYF010000213.1:0-4175 GCA_031381685.1 Acidimicrobiia bacterium | reverse complement strand
AGAACACCCAGTTCGCTGAACTCACCTGTCGGGCTTGGTACCCGGTCAGCACGCCCGCAATGCCTGCGATCGCCGACGCAATCGCAAAGGCCAGCATCTTTGTGCGCACAATGTTGACTCCTGCCGCCGCGGCGGCTCGGGCGTTCGCGCGAACGGCGAGGAACCGGCGACCGGTCCCGCTTCTTCGGATGTTGGCAACAGCAAGGGCAACAACCACCAGGACGAGGGTGCAGAACACCGCGAACTCGAAGTTGTTGTTCAAGCCCGAATGGCCGACCACGCCAAAGTTGATTCCGAGAATCGAGGGATCACGGAACTCCACGGGGGAGCCCGCCGGCATCCCCGTGAGTGTTTGGTTCTCGAAGTAGATGCCTTGCATGCTTACCGCTGCTGCCATCGTCACCACTGCAAGTTGAATGCCTCGAACCCGCAACGCAGGCAACCCGAGGAGCATGCCGACGACCACGGCGAACACTATGCCGACGAGTGCAGCGAGTGGCCAAGGGAGACCCGGTCCGTCCACGGAGAAGGGGAGTAGCGATGACGGGCTTCCGTCGGAGAGCATGCGCGAGGTCATGAACGCTGCGCATCCCGCAATGGACATCTGTGCGAGCGAAATCTGGCCGACGTAGCCGGTGAGCACCACAGACGACAGCATGGTTACTGCGGCGATGATCGTCGTCGTCAACGCAAGACCTATTGGTTGATACACCGCGAATCGGCCGCTTCGATCGGCGAAGAACGCAAGCAGAAGTGCCGCAGAGCCCCAGATGAGGGCGTGTTGCCAGACGCGCTTCGGATGCGGAGAAATAGGCAGTCGCGTCTCCGCGACCATCCCGCGAATCGGCAGCGACAGCCCGCGGATGAACAACACGAACACGATGATCAGAAGCGGTAATGCGTTGATGGCAGGCGACTGCCACGCAAGAGGAAACCAGCTCTTCGTCGGGAGCCAGACGGAAGCAAGCGTCCGCAAGAGCCCGATCACGATTCCAGCAGCGGTCACGATCGGGATCGAGGACAGGCGGCCGACGAGGGCAGCCCCGAGTGCCGGTACGAGGAGGCCGGTGAACTTCACTTGGTTCAACGCCCCGGTGATTGACCCGACAAGAATGCCGGCGAGTCCCGTGAGGAATGAGGAGATGAGCCAGCTCGACAGCGCCAGCTTCTCGGGTGAATAGCCGAGCAGAATGGCGCCCTTCTCGTTTCCAGCCGCAGCGCGGGTCGCCAGTCCGAAGCGTTTGTAACGGTAGAAGCACCACAGCGCGCCGCCGAAGACGATCGCCAGTGCGGCGAGCCAAAACGACTCTCTGGGAAGGTCACGTCCCAGACCGAGGAAGTTCTTGTAGAACCCACCAGGAAGCACCCTCTCTGGTTGCGGACTGCCGGTGCCAAAGTTCTTCAGTGCCACGCCCTGGAGATAGAGCATCAACCCAAGTGAACCAATGACTCTGCCCAGTGGTGCCGCGTCTCGCAATGGTCGGAACACGACGAAGTGCGCCAAGAGACCCAGAAGCAAGGCCACGAGCAGCGCCAGAACGAACGACGGCCAGAGCCCAAGACCTTCTTCGCCGATGGCCAGTCGAACCGGCAGATTCAATCGCTTCGTCGGAAGCGGATCAAGCCACGGGAGTTGGACCGTTCCCTTCGTCCGAAGCGAATGGAACTCGTACGCGGTGAACATCGCGATCGCGCCTTGCGCGAAGTTGATGACCCCCGAACCTTGGAAGACGATGACGAGACCCACCGCCAACAGAGCGAAGAACCCACCAAAACCAAGGCCACCGAGGGTGGTGCCGATCGCTGTTCCCATGCTGTTCTCACCAAACGTTCAGTCGGCAGGCGAGGGCATCGAAGTTCGCCACCGGGCCAGACTAAGTGTATCCAGTCAGCTCGGCTCCTCCCGATCACGCAGCAAGGCGTTCTCCGCCTCCAACTCCGCTACGCGCGCATAGGGATCCACGCAACCCGTTCTACAAACCCGCGCGCCCCAGTGGTGGACCCGCGCGGACCGCTCGACCACCAGATGACTGGTTACGTGAGGCTTCTGCGGCAGAGTGAGTTCGAGGCCGGATCGAACCGAAACACGGGAGTTCAAGTCCCCCTTCGACACCAGTTTGCAGGCGGTTTCGCCGCAGACCGCATCGCACGATGGCGGGTCGGGCGAACGTGGAACCGACGGTAGCGGCTGGATTCCCTCCAGCGCCGGGTTGGCGACGATGTGTCAGTCGACGGCGCGTCGGAGAACAGCGAGGTCGATGCGTATCGGGCCCTTCGTCGTCGGCGCCCAGACCGCTCCGTGGGCGACCACCACCTCACGGCAGGAACACGCGCCGACGTCCACGAAGGACCGCTTCGCCGTCGACCACACCCGCAGCCGGCGACCGATCAGCATGACTGCGCCGTCGCTCGCCGTGCCCGACGATCAGCCACCAACTCCTCGCCGATCCTGGTCGGTGTGCCGCCCGTGAGTTGGACGAGCAGGTGCTCGCCGCGTACATCCACTACCACCGACGACGGGTCGATGAAGGCAGCAGATCTCGGCGAGCGCGGCAGTGCGATCCTCGACGTAACCGTGCCTCCGCGGTCCACGACGACCAACTCCGGGCCGTAACTGCCGAGCATTGACGTCTCGGTGACGTCGAGGACGGATTCCAGACGCTGCACCGTGCCGAGTCGTCGGCCCGCAAGGGCGTCGAGGCGGATCGGCTCGTTGTTCGCTCCTGCGATGATCAGGACCGCATCCCCGAACCCGACGACGTCGCGGGCACCGGCGACCGTCGCGATGGCCTTCCATGCTTTATCGGTGACCGACGCCGAGAGCACGACCCCGCCCGATGCAATCGCCACCAGGCGCTCGCCGGCGATGGTCACGTCGCTGATGCGTCCGTCGTACGGGGCGTCGCCGAAGCGCCCGGTATCGAGGTCGAGAACCGTGACCACGCCACGTTTCACGAACACCACGTGGCGAGGGCCGACGGCGAGGCGCTCGTTCGACAACGCCGGCGCCCCCGGGTAGAAAGTGGTTGCGGCGGCCGCCCGGTCTACCGTGCCGCTGGTGCCGCTCGCCGCGCCGGAGGCGCCCGAACCCGGCGTGGAAGGCGACACGAACACCCGTTCGTTCCCAAACGACGTGAACAGTTCGCTATCGGGCGAGCGAACGAGATTGCACCGGACGGAGCCTTTCGCTGAGCGCGACGTCGAGCCGAGCACGTCGGTGCCAAGGATCTTGCAGGTCACAGACTGACCTTCATCGCGGTTGCGCACCTCGATCATGGCGCCGCGCCCCTCCCCGAGGGAAACGTTGGCACGAAACGGAAGCGAGACATCCTTGGTGGTCGTGTTCCCCACCTCGCCGTAGACCACGGTGGCTCGGCGGGACGTGCCCGGCGACGAGAGCGTAGGTCTTGGCCGCCCCTTCGGCGCGCGCCGCGCCCCCGTGTCCCGTCAACGCCAGCGACGCGGTGGCGAGACCAAGGCACACAATCCGACGCTTGCCGATCCCGCCGTCTGCGTGAAACATCGATTCTTGATAGGGCGTGGAGGGTTCAGGGGTCGGCTCAGCAATCCGTCTGGGCGACCGAGCCACGAAACGTGGATTTGCCGGTTAACCACATAGACCGGCGATGACCACGCCGCTCGAGAAGCGGCCGGGAGAGCGGGGAGTCGCAGGGTGAGCAGGTGGGGTTCAAGGCCCCCGGGGGATGTCTGAGCTGTTCGGGACCCGGCGCCGGTTCCGTGACAGGCGCCGAGCCCACGCGGTCCAACCGTTCTTGTCGAGGTTGTGGCATTAGACGCGCTTTGCCAAATAGATGATCAGCAAAACGACGAGGACAGTGACGAGCAATCCGCCTCCGATGTACATGGTGGCTCCTTTCTGTAGTCTTGGCCGTTTCGTTCAACTGACCGGGCGGTTGCTGCGACGGAGCGACTCGCTTTGGAATCCGCCCCAGCTGTTCCAGAAGGCCAAGCTCAGCAGTACCCCGAGGATGCCCACGACAAACAAGATGAGGCCGACTGTCTGGAGATTGACTCCGGCGATCGTGACGGTGACCGCCCAACGCAGGATGGCGCCGGCGGCGATGAGCAGGATGCTGAACGAGATTCCCATGATGTGTCCTCTCAACGAATTGCAACTGCTGTTGCAACGATGCTGCACATTGACGGTACGTTCA
>JANMYF010000209.1:0-4600 GCA_031381685.1 Acidimicrobiia bacterium | reverse complement strand
CTTGCCGGACAGCACGGACAGGATCGCGTCCGCAGCTCCGGCGGAGAACCACATGTTCGGGTTGCCGACGTCCATCTTCACGGCGGTTCCCTTCTGCACGTTGGCCATGACGGCGGGCGTGCCGTTGAACCCGGCGACGCGGATCTTGTCAGCGACGCCGGCTTCGACGAGGCCTGGCTCGATCGCGAGCGTCATGCCGTCGTACACCGCGAGGATGTGGGTGATCGACGGATCCTCCTGCACGAGGGCCTTGGTCCGCTGCTGCAGCGTTCCGTCGCTCCACTGCGGAACGGTCGAGTCCTCACGCTTCGTCTTGCAGTCGGGGCAGAGGCGCTTGATTTCGGCCTCCATTGCGCCCCACACGTCCGGTGAGGAGCCGTTGTCATCCGACGACATGATCAGCGCGTTGCCCTTGCCCTTGGAGTCTGCGACGAACCACTGCGCCATCATCACGCCCGGAACCCGGTAGTCGAAGCCGACGTCGGCGGTGAGGTCCGGTACGGCCGCGAGAGACTTGCCGGCGTAGCCCTGCAGCGATGCCAGAACCGGGATGCCGGCCTTCTTCGCTTCGGCGATCTGGGGGGCAACAGCGTTCGGCGGCACACCTAGGAGGAAGATGAGGTCGGCCTTCGCAGCAACAGCCTGCTCGATGCCGCGGCCCCACTCGTTCGGGTCGAACTTCCCGTCGACGGAGGTCAACTCGATGCCGCTTCCCTTGAGCGCATTCGTCATTTCGTCCTCCCACTGCGTGAGGATCGGGACGGCCTTGACGAGGTTGATGATGGCGACCTTCTTGCCCTTGAGGGCGGCGAAGTCGATCGCTCCAACGCCGGCAGGCGGGGCGAACGTCGGGGCCTGGCTGGCCTTGGCCACTGCTGCTTCGGCTTCGGCGACACCACCAGCGGCGGCGGCTTCGGTTTCGGCGGCGGCGGCTTCGGTTTCGGCGGCGGCGGCTTCGGTTTCGACTGCCGCAGCTTCGGTCTCGGCCGGCGCGGCCTCGGTCGCGGCGGCTTCGGTTTCCGGTGCCGCTGTTGTGTCGGCTGAGTCGCTGCTGCAGGCACTGGCGAACAACGCCAGTCCCATGAATACGGCAAGGCCGCCCCGAATCGGGCGACGACGTGTGCTGGTCATTGGGCCTCCTATGGCCGTGTGGTGATGCTTGGGTCGGGTGGTGGTGAGGGTGAGCCTGGTGCTGCCGTGCTGCGCTGCTACTTGATGGGGAGGTGAGACGTTATGCGGCGTTGGCTTTTCGGGCACGGGCCCGGGTGGCGAACTGAGAGAGAACGACCGCGAGGATGAGGGCGCCGCCGTAGAAGACCTGCTCCGGCCAACCGGAGTAGCCGACCAGCGACAGACCGGTGATCCCCGTCAGCAGGAAGTAGACCGATGCCCATGATCCCCAGGCGTTGAACTGGCCGGGAATGATTGCCGTGGCGCCGAGAAAGGCTGCGGCGAACGCTGGCAGGAGGTAGCCGTTGCCGACCCCGGCCTGGGCAGACGCAGAGGTGCCGGCCAGGACCATGCCGCCGATGGTGGCAAGGGTGGACGACGTGATGAGCGCGCCCCAGCGGATGCGGTCGACCCGGATGCCGGCGAGCCGGGCAACCTCGCGGCCTCGTCCGACGAAGAGGACGTAGCGGCCGACTGGGGTGTGCTGGAGGACGTACCAGATGAGTGCCGTAAGCGCGAGGGCGAACCAGAAGCTACGAGGGAGCCCGAACCACTTCCCGCGAACGAGGTCGACGAACCCGCTGTCGAGTCCACTTCGGATCTTCGGCCCGCAGACGCCGAGAATCAATCCGGCGAGCAGGGTGCTCATGCCCAGGGTCGCCACGATCGACGGGACGCCGAAACGAATCGAGATGAGTCCGTTGATTGCGCCGATCACCACGCCGAGCACCACAAGCGTGACGACGGCCAAGGCGATCGGCCACTTCTTGTCGACGTTCAGGAACGCAACTCCCGAAGCTCCCATCGAGAAGGTCGAGCCGATGGACAGGTCGAACTCGCCGGCCGCAAGGACGACGAGCAGGCCCAGCGTGAGTACCAGAAGCGATGACTGCGACCCGAAGATGCCCTTGAAGTTCGACAGCGTGCCGAACGTGTCGGGTCGCCAGATCCAGAACACGATGATGACCGCAGCCCAGGCGATGAGGATGGCGTAGCGCTCGACGAACTGCCCGACTCCACCGCCGATGATCCGGCGGGAGGCGACCGGGTCAGTGGCTTCCGTGGAAGGTGGGGTCGTGGTTTCGGTGGAAGTCATCGCGAAGTCCGGTGCGGCTTTTCAAGGCCCGGCCCGTTGCAGACATCTGAGGACATAGGTGTGCGGCCTCTGGTCGAAGGAGTTCGGGACGTTATGCGGCTGCGACTGACGACGCCGGGGATTGTAAAGGGTACGGGCACAGATTTTCCAACGCAGGTCCATTTTGTTAACGGTGAGTATCGAAAGTGCTCGGGGTTGGGCATGTGGGGCTGCCGATGCGAAGATCGTTTGATCGGCTGCTCAGCCCCGCTCACGTGACCGGCGAGTTGACCCACCCTCGACCTCCACACTCATCTGAAATCGAACCTTCAGGAGCGCACCATGACCCTCACCCGAGCCCACCTCGAACGAGCGCCGTGGGCGTACTTCGAAGCGGTCGATGCGAAAGATCTTAAAGCGTCGCTCGGGTTCTTTGCCGACGATGCGACGTTCACGATCCAGTCTGCGGGCGTCACCTTCGCCGGTAAGGACGAGATCGCGGGGATGTTCCGAGGATTCTTTGCGGACTACTCGACGATCTGCCACAACATCACGAGCATCGTCGTCGACGACGTGTCCGGCAAGTGCGCGACCGAACAAACGTGTCCGCACCTGAAAGTCGACGGAAACCCGGACACCCTGACCACTTGCAATTTCTTCACCTACGCGCCCGACGGGAAGTTCCAGCGAGTGATCATCTGGATCGACGGTGCGAATCCGCTGGTCGGCGAATGAGCGACGAGGCCTGCACTGCTGGTTGCGCAAGCGAGTCTGCGAGACTTCTGTGGTGACTTCCCTCGCCCGTCCCGGTGAACGCGCAGCGCGCCTTCGAGAACTGCTGGCCCGCCCCGAACCGCTCACTGCGCCCGGCTGCTACGACGCACTTGGCGCGAGGCTGATCGAAGAGGCCGGATTCGACGTCGTCTACATGACCGGCTTCGGCACGTCGGCGTCGCTGCTCGGCCGACCCGACGTCGGCCTGACCAATCAGGGGGAGATGCTCGACAACATCCGCCGCATCGTCGCCGCTACATCGCTTCCCGTGATCGCCGATGCCGACACCGGCTACGGCAACGCGATGAATGTGATCCGCACGGTCCAGCTCTGGGAGCAAGCGGGAGCAGCGGGCTTTCATCTCGAGGATCAGGTCACCCCGAAGAAGTGCGGCCATATGAACAACAAGCAGGTCATCTCGGCCGACGAGGCGGTCGGCAAGATCAAAGCCGCAGTTGCCGCACGGTTCAATCCGGACACCGTCATCATCGCTCGGACCGATGCACGTGCCGTCGAAGGACTCGATGCCGCCATCGATCGGGCCAAGCGGTTCGCCGACGCTGGAGCGGACATCTTGTTCGTCGAAGCGCTCGAAGGCGAGGGCGAGATCGAAACCGTATGTGAGCAGCTCCGCGGCTACCCGTTGCTCTTCAACTGGGCTGAGGGTGGGAAGACGCCACCGCTCACCTACGACCGCATCGCCGCCCTTGGATTCAAGCTGATCATCTGCCCGATCTCAACGCTGCTTTCTGCGACCGCGGCAATGCGCCATGCTCTCGCCGAGATCAGGATCGCCGGCACTCCCGCGACCATCGTCGATCAGCTGATGCCGTTTGGCGAGTTCACCGACTTCATCGGGCTGCCGGAGATCAACGACCTCGAGAAGCGGTTTGCCAACGGCTGACCTGGTGTCGGAGCGTCAGGTGTCGAGCAGCATGCCGTGGTCGGCGGCTTGTTGGGCATCGAACGCCCTACAGGTGTCGTCGTAGTTGTGACCGAGGATGCCGCCACGTACCGTACGTGCACGTACTGATCGGAACAGCGGCTTCCAGCTGTCCGGAAGCCGGGGTGCGTCGGGTGGTGTGAGCCACAGACGAAAGAGCAGGCGTTTGAGTTCGCTGGACTCGTGATCGACGAAGTCCGTCCGCGAGTGTAGGGCGGTGAAGTTCGACAGGATCTGCATGTCGCCCGGTTGGAGGAATGTCGTGAACATCACTTCAGGACGGCGGAGCATCGCGTCCATCGCATCCATCGCCTCCCGCTGACGGGTCGTGAGGGGCGGAACGCCGTCGATGTTCTGCGCGCTGTTGATCCGGTTGCGGTTCCACTTGCCGAAGAATCGACCGTCGAGCGTGTCGAACACCGGGTTCGCATAGAACGGCGCCTCGTCCGGCGCCTCCTCGGTCTACCTACTGAAGAAGAACGGTTCGTAGAGCAGCTCGGCCATGTCCGGCTGTTCTCGAACGAGACGGTTGTGCGCCGTGAGTGAGCTCGACACCATGCTCATCCCGCCGGAGACGGCGCGGTTGAAGCAACTGAGAACAACCACGTCAACCCCGTCGATATGGAAATCGAGCTCGG
>JANMYF010000138.1:0-3163 GCA_031381685.1 Acidimicrobiia bacterium | reverse complement strand
CGCGTCGCCGGGTTCAACGGCACGCCCGCCGTCATGGCCAACGTGCAGAAGGGAACCGCCGTGAAGATGGACGTCGGCAACCCGAACATGTGGTTCTCCGCCGGAGCTGCGGACGCGATCCTGTCCGTGCTGTCCGGCAAGAAGGCCATCGAGGACGCCGGTGTCCCGTTCCGCATCTTCACGCAGGAGAACCTGACCGGCGTCGACACGTCGAAGGAAGATCCGAAGAACTGGTACGGGATCGACCCGCTGACGGAATACCGCACCCTCTGGGGTCTCGGAGCCTGACATGACAGAGGCCGTCATCGAGGGCCGCGCTGCGGATGGACAGGACCTGTCCGTCCCAGCGTTGCGCATCCAGGGTCTGTCGAAGACCTTCGGACCAGCGCGCGCCCTCGATGACGTCAGCCTCGAAATCGCCCGAGGCGAGATCCACGGGCTCGTGGGTCGCAACGGCTCCGGGAAATCAACGCTCATCAAGATCCTCTCCGGCTATCACGTTCCGGACCCTGGCGCATCGTTGGAGATCGGCGGCGAGCCGGTGGATCTTCCGCTCCCGTCGTCTGAGGCCTACCGGCTCGGCCTCGCGTTCGTCCATCAAGACCTCGGGTTGCTTCCGGACTTGACCGTTCTCGAGAACGTCCGGATCGGTCGATTCACTACCGGCGCCGGTTGGCACATTCGATGGAAGGACGAGCGAAAGCTCGTCGCTGATGCTCTCGGTCGTTTCGGCGTCCGCGTCTCACCGGACGCTCTTGTCGGGACCCTCCGTGAAGTTGACCGGGCACTCGTCGCCATCGTTCGTGGGCTTATTGATTTGCAGAGCCATGCCAACGGAATCCTCGTGCTCGACGAGCCAACGGCGTACCTCCCCCGCGACAGTGTCGAACAACTCTTCAACACCATTCGAGCCGTCGCCGAAGCCGGCACCGCTGTCGTGTTCGTGAGCCACCGCCTCGATGAGGTCATGGCCATCACCGAGCGAACCACGGTTCTGCGAGATGGCCGCGTCGTCGGCACGGTCGACACGGCGACAAGCAATGAGGAGGACCTGATCCAGCTGATCCTCGGTGGTCAGCTCGAGGACTTCTATCCAGAGCCGGCCGTTCCGGGTTCAAAGATCGCGCTCCGGATCGAAGGCCTTTCTGGCTCCGTCGCGAAATCAGTGGACCTCGTCCTCCACGAGGGTGAGATCGTCGGCCTCACCGGCATCGCCGGGGCCGGCTACGACGAAGTGCCCTATCTGCTCTTCGGTGCCACACCGGCGAAGGCCGGATCGGTGCAGATCGGATCCACCGTCTTTGACCACATGGCGCTCACGCCACGCGCCACGATGGCCGCAGGAATGGCCCTGCTCCCCGCGGATCGCCAGCGCAACAGTGGCGTCGCCGACTTGACGCTCACCCAGAACGTGTCGCTTCCCGTGCTTGCCTCGTTCTTCTCCGGCGGTCGGCTGCACCAGCGAGCCGAGCGATCGAAGGTGGCCGGCCTTCTCATCGACTACACCGTTCGACCGCCACTTCCCGAAGCGAAGATGGGGCAACTCTCCGGCGGAAACCAGCAGAAGGCGTTGCTGGCCAAATGGCTCCAGCGCGACCCGCCGGTGCTACTGCTTCATGAGCCGACCCAAGGCGTCGACGTCGGCGCCAAGAAGGACGTATTCGAACGACTGCGCGACGCTGCCGTCGCTGGTGCGGCAATCGTCTTCTGCTCGGCCGAGTACGAGGACCTCGCCCACCTCTGCGATCGGGTCCTCGTTTTTCAGAACGGCCGAGTCGTAGCGACGCTTTCGGGGGCTGACCTCACGGAGGATCGCATCGTCGAGCAGTGCTACCGCGCCGAACGAATGAACGCTGCTGCGAGGCCAGGCGGTTCGTGAAGAAGGAAGCAAGACCCCGGCGGGGCCGTCCACGATCCGCCACGGCCGACCTGCAGGTCCACGATGCCGTGGTCTCGATACTGGAAACGGTGGGTTACGTCGGACTCCGGATAGACGACGTTGCTGAGCTTGCCGGAGTCTCCAAGACCACGATCTACCGCAGGTGGCGGACCAAGTCCGCTCTTGTGGTTGACGTCTTGGCCACGCTCAAGGCAGCTCAAGTCCCGATGCCAACAAGCGGCGACTTCGAGACCGACCTGCGTTCGCTGATCTATGACCTCTACGCCTCTCTTGCGAACACCAGTCTCGGTCGTGCATTGCCCGGGTTGATTGTCGAGAAATCGACCGACCCGGAGCTCGCGGCGGGAGTCGAGGAACTCTGGTTGTCGCGTCAGGCCCAGGTCGCGAAGGTGATCCGTCGAGGGATTGCTACGGGACAGGCGCGCGCCGACCTTGATGTCCGGGTGACGCTCGAGTTGCTCGCGGCGTCGGCGTACTACCGGCTGCTCATCACCGGAGCAAGCCTTGACCGCCGGAGCGCTCGACGCCATGCCGACGCGCTGGTGGCCTTCATCCGGCTGCCAGCAGTCGGCGAGCCGACGAACTGACGGAGAACTACCGCTTCGGGAATGTCACCGGCAGGAGGATTCGCATCGTCCGCTTGGTGATGAGGAAACCGAAACGGGCCGCGAAGTCGAGCCACTCAGGGTCCTTCCAGAGGGCATCGCGTCGACGGCGGCGATCGTCGTCACTTTCGAACTGCCAGATCTGGATCAGCTCATCGACATCGCCACCGGTGTCGACCGACCAGAAGCCAACCAAGGTGCCCAGGACCCGTTCGAGTATCGCGATGCCTTCGCTGGCATAGGCCTCGACGAGTTGCGCCGCCTTGCCGACCTGCATTGCATAGACGCTTTCCTCGTGGATCATGCGCCCAGCTCCGGACTCCGCATGGCGAAGATCTTCTTCGTGATGTGGCCCCCGGAAGTGGTCGGCTCATACCGGGCCGGATTCCCCTCGCTGATGCAGGTGCCCAGCACTTCGACTTCCGCGTCGTAATTCGGTTGGTGGAAGAACACCATCGAAAGCCGGTCGGACATCGCGTCCTCGAGCTTGTCGGGCGTGGCGACCTGATGGACGGTCGAGACCCAGCGATCGTTCGTCCATTCCGCCATCAGGTCTCCGAGGTTGACGACGAACGATTCGTCGACGTGAGGAGCGTTGATCCAGGTGCCGTCGACGAGCACCTGCAGACCGCCAGGCGCCTGATCGCGCTGCACGATG
>JANMYF010000134.1:0-21513 GCA_031381685.1 Acidimicrobiia bacterium | reverse complement strand
ACTGCCATTCCGACTTCGGGAATCTCATCGCTCACGTAGCCGTAACCGGGATCTGCGGCGGTCATCCGGCGAACCCAGGCCGCACCAACGCGTTCACCGCTCTCGTCGACGCAGACTTGCGCGTCGTCGCCGTCGCCGTCGCGGACGCCGAAGTCCGTCAAGTAGTGGGCGATGTGTGGGTCTCGCAGGACCGAGCGCGGAAACGGGGCCTGACCCTCGCGTACATGCAACGACTGGTAGAGCATCTCCCAAAGGAAGGGAACATCTTCGGACATCCAGGTCCGAACGTCGACCGTACTCACGGGTGCACCGTAGTCGGCTGTGAGGCCGACCAGCCGCGCACTTCCGGCGGGGTCTGATGGCAAGGCGAAGCGCTCGTAAGGGCTTCGGAGTGGTGCGGTCGCTGGAGTGCGACGCCGAGGTTGGTATCTCAGTCGCTCCGGGGGCGACTGGGATACCAATCACCTCGCAGCCGCAAGACTCGCGCCGCCCATACCCGGCGGCAGACAACGGCTTTAATACGTGCACATACGATATGACGATGCCAGTCCTTGCCGGGCAGCTACTCAGCTTCGTGAAGACGGACAACATCGAGCGGAAGTGCACGCGGTCGGAGTGAGAGAGATTTCAGAACAATTTCTCTCTTCGGGCTGATTCGCGTCGCGGATTGTCACACGCCCTTCGTACACTTGTACGCATGAGCTTCGCACTCGCAGACGAGATCATCGGCGACCTTCGCCGCGTGCAGCTCGTCGTTGCCGACCAGCGCGCCACCGTTTCGTATCTCGCCGGGTTGCAACGCTTGCGCGGGTTCATCGACGCCCTCGAAGTCGACGCAGCACGTCGTCTCCACGAACTCACCCACACCGCTCCGACCGAACTCGCCAAGGCCACCCAACGTCACGCTCGTGCTGCCGACCGCATCTATGAGCGATCCGCCACCCTCACTGCGGTGCCATCGCTTGCCGCGCCGTTGCGCTCTGGCGCTTTGCAAGCGGCACACGTCGACACCGTTTCAAAGGTCGTTCGAACCATCGATGCGAAACACGCCGATGGGTTCGCCACAGCATTGCCGAACCTCATCGCTGAAGCAGCCGCGGCGAGGGCAACACCCGATGACCTTGCCCGCACGCTGAACAGGGCCGCTCGCGCACTCGAGAACGACGACGGCATGAGCCGCTTCACCCAACAACGTCGCGACACTGCTCTGCACACCTGGACCGACAAACGCACCGGCATGTTCCGTCTGTCCGGCCGGTTCGACCCATTGAGCGGAGTCGTGATTCACTGCCATCTTCAGGCAATGTTGGCGGCGTTGTTCGCCGAACGGGTACCGTCCACGTGCCCGTCGGACCCAGCCGGAAAGCAAGATCACCTCCGCGCCCTCGCTCTCCTCGCCTTGATCATGCAGCAGCAGTCGGCGGGGCTCACGGTGGTTCCAAACCAGCCCGCCACATCGCCGGAAACGTCATCGGACGAACGCGACGGCGACACAGATCCGCATGACGGCCGCTGCGACACCGACGGGCACCTCGCCGAATGGTCGGAGTTCTTCCGAGGCGGCCCGAGCAGGTTCGGGCGACCCGAGATTGTCGTGGTCGTCGATGCTCGCGGCGAAACCCTCGCGGCGAACAGAGGCGCACCGGTGGTCGACTGGGGTCTGCCCGTCGAGGTCCCACCGAGAGCGCTCGAAGATCTCTACAGGCGAGCCGACGCCCATCCGGTGATCGTCGCCAACGGCGTCGTGCTCCATGCGCCGGGCGAGATGAACCTCGGAAGAACCACCCGCCTGGCGTCCAGGTCACAGCGCCGCGCGTTGCGCGCCCTGTATCCGTCCTGCGCGGTGCCGGGATGTTGCGTGGCATTCGAATTCACCAAACCGCATCACGTTCACTACTGGGAACACGGAGGTCCCACCAACCTCGACAATCTTGTTCCGTTGTGCAGCAAGCATCATCATGCCGCGCATGAAGGCGGCTGGAGACTCACCCTCCAACCGGATCGCACACTGACCATCAGGTTTCCCGACGGCAACGTCCTCACCACTGGCCCACCAGCTCGCCTCCGAGCCGCGTGAGCGGCCGCACGGGTCCGAACCGAGCGCGCAACACCGACACCGTTGTCTCGTCGCGCATGCCGACCTTTGACGAGCGGTCACGCAGTCCCTTGACAACCGAATCTGGTGGCGGCCGAGGCGCGACGGACGCCCCAACACGTAGTTCCCCTTTCGAAATGGGAAACCTGAGGCGGTTTTCGGCCATGATGCAGCTACCCCAACCCCGAGGGAACGACATGAAACAGCTCACCGGCGTCGACGTCAGCTTCTTGTTGATGGAGACGAACAACAACTACGGCCACGTCAACGGCCTGAGCATCTACGACCGACCATCTGACGACTTCGATCCGTTCACCGCCGTCCGCGAGCGGATGCGGATCATGGTCGGCCATCTCGAGCCGCTGCGCCGCAAGGTCGTGGAAGTGCCCCTGGCGTTGGACCGTCCCTACTGGGTCGAAGATGCCGACTTCGACCTCGACTACCACGTGCGTCACATCGGGCTGGCACCGCCGGGAGCTGCGGACCAGTTGACCGAGCAGGTCGCGAGAATCGTCGGCCGCAAGATGGACCGCTCGCGGCCGCTGTGGGAGGTCTACGTCATCGAGGGTCTCGCCGACGGTCGGTGGGCGCTCCTCCAGAAGACGCACCACGCAACCATCGACGGCGCGTCCGGCGTCATCATGCTCAAGATGTTCACCGACGAATCCCGCGATGCCGAATGGACGCTCGAGCCTCGGGAGTGGGTCGGCGAAGAGCCCCCGACCCAGGCCGTGATGTTGCAGCGGGCCGTGATGAACCTGGCCGCCAATCCCGTTCGCGGTGCACGGCTGTCGCTCAACATCATCCGCGACTTCGCCGACAGGGCCGGAATCACCAGTCTCAGCGGCCTTGCCACCCGCACCCGCGACACCATCGGTGCTGTCGCCAAACGGTCGACATCGAAGACGGACCAATCATCCCGGGTGAAGCTGCCGATCACCCCAGCCCCCCCGACCCCTTGGAACAAGTCCGTCTCCGCCCACCGGCGCTTCGCCATGCGCTCCACGTCGCTGGAGAATCTGAAGCGACTCAAGGAGGCGACCGGGTGCACGTTGAACGACGTCGTGATGGCGATTTGCGCCGGCGCGCTCCGGGAGTACCTGATCGAACACGACGCACTGCCCGACGCTCCACTGCGCGCCATGGTCCCGGTGTCGATCCGTACCGGGAACGAGGAAGACCCGTGGACGAACCGTGTGTCCGGACTCGTCGCCGACCTGCCGACGAACTGTGCCGATCCGCTCGAGCGTGTCGCGCTCTGCCGGGAGGCCATGAACGCGGGGAAGAGTCAGTTCGAGCTCCTGCCCGCCGATGCCCTCGGCCAATCGGCCGACTACGCCTCTCCCCTGGTCGCCGCATCAGCGCTCCGTCTTGTGTCCCGCCTCAGGTTGGCCGATCGCATCAATTCGCCGGTGAACGTCGTCATCTCGAACGTGCCCGGGCCGCGCCAGAGCCTGTACTTCGCGGGCGCGAAACTCGATGCCTACATCCCCGTCTCGACGATCGCCGATGGGGTCGGGCTGAACATCACCGTGCACAGCTACGGCGATCGGATGGACTTCGGGCTGATTGCGGACCGCGACCTCGTTCCGGACCTCTGGCACCTCGTCGATCTGCACATCGACGAAGTCGCCCGACTGTTCGAGGCGACCGGGGCCGAGTGGGCCGTTCCGCAACCGCCGCCCCCGATGCGCAAGGGCGGCGACGGAGTGGAACCCATCGCCCCCAGGAGCCAAGCGGTCGTGGACCGAATCGCCGTCAAGAACACCATCGTGAACGCACCCTCGGTCAAGGCCACCCGGGCTTCCGCCGGGAAGGATGCAACGACGAAGCCGGCAGCAAAGAAGCCGGCAGCAAAGAAACCGGCAGCAAAGAAACCGGCAGCAAAGAAGCCGGCAGCAAAGAAGCCGGCAGCAAAGAAGTCCTCAGGCAAGAAGCCGACGGCCGCGTAGCTGGCTGCCTCACGTGTGGTGAGATGGCACGATGACAAGCGCCACCGGCCGACCGGCATCCATGCGCGACTGGGGACAGGGGCATTGCCAGGCTGAGGACGGAACAGCGTTGCGGTGGCTCCGCAGCGGTGGCAACGGACCTCCGCTCCTGTTGGTCCACGGTTTCACCGACAGCGCGCTGTACTTCAGCCGAGCGGCCGAACGACTGGCGGACAACTGGGACGTCGTGGCCTACGACGCCCGCGGACACGGGGCATCGGGCCGGGCCGGCGATCGGTTCGACGATGCCATCCGAGTGTCCGATCTACGCACCGTGGTCGACGCCCTGGGTCTGGACCGTCCGGCGATGATGGGGCATTCGATGGGCGCGTCGACCATCGCGCTCGCCGTCGCCGCGAATACGGGAATCGCCCGTGCCATCGTGCTCGAGGACCCGGCGTGGTGGGAAACGCCCTTTCCCGCCACCGACGAGGAAGCGGCGCAGCAAGAGGCGGTCCGTCAGGCCGGCAACACCGCCTGGCGCGAATGGGTGGCCTGGATGCAACAGGCTCCGCGCGAGGAGGCTCTTGCGGCGCGGCGGTCCGATTCACCGCTCTGGTCGGAGGTAGACGTGGCGCTCTCACTGGATGCCCGAATGCACGTGCAGCTCGATCTCTTCGAGCACTTCCCGTCTCTTCGCGCCCCGTGGCGCACCGTGGTCCCGTTGATCGAGTGCCCGACGCTGCTCGTCCTCGGCGACAGCGCCGCAGGCGGCATCATCACCCCGGAACTGGCGGCAGAGGCGTCTGCACTGAACCCGCTGATCACCAGCGCGCATATTACTGGGGCAGGCCACGCCATCCGGTACGACCAGTTCGAGCCATTCATGGGGGCCGTCGCTGTGTTCCTCGACTCTCATCGCTACTGAACGGCAGAACCTCCGATGACCGACTGACCGATGCGAGAATGGTCGGGCATGCACTCGCAACCCCAGACCCCCCGACGACCCGCCCGAACGCTCCTCGCTGCAGCGCTTTTCATCAGCGCGGCAATCGGCATCGCCTCCCCGCAGGCGGCGAATGCGGCCAAAGCACCGAATGGCCTTCCCTGGGCGATTGCCCTCGACTGCGCCACGACCGAGCCGTTTTGGGACATCACCGTCGCCGTCGACGGCATGTGGCTTCGTGAGCTCGACGGCCGGTGGACGAAGGTCGCGGCCCAGCCGAGCACCCCGAAGAACGCACTCCGTACCTGGAAGGTTTCGCATCCCGACGGGCGCACTGGCCGCTTCACCCTGTTCGACGGACCCGGTTCCGATGGCATGAGCGCCCGCGACTACACGTATCGACTGACCGTCGACTTCGGCGGCGTGCTGAACGAGGGCGGATGCGATCGCCTGCCCGACAGTTCTCGGCCGGCGCGCGTCGTGAACGTCGCCGAGAACGATGTGCTCTACATCCGCTCAGGCCCCGCGGCATCGGCCGCGCCGGTGGCCACCGTGGCGCCCGGCGGTATCGTCTGGGTTCGACCGGTGAACGAGAAGGGCGGTTGGGTACCGGTTGCGTCGGTCGTCGGTGCCGAGTCCGGCCCGGGGTCCGTCGCTACGGGTTGGGCGAACGGCAAGTTCCTCAGCCGTCGCCGATAAGGCGCCACAGCCGCTTCGAAAAGAATTCACCGAACAGTGTCGAAACGCGAAGTTGGCGTTCGTCGCATTGACGTTCATCAACGCAACGGTTGGAAGCACCAACCAGGAAGGCCTCGACATGGCACGCTACGCAGCACTCATCTACACCGCCGAGCAGAACGACACGGATACCAATCCCGAGCAATGGGCGGCGATCATGGCCGAATACAACACCTTTGGCGAAACGGCCGGCGCCGCCGGAGTACTCCGGGGTGGGGAGGCGCTGCAGCCGACCAGCACCGCAACCACCGTGCAGGTCACGGGGGGGAACAAGGGCGGTGACGTCGTCACGACCGACGGTCCGTTCGCCGAGACCAAAGAAGCGCTCGGCGGCTTCTACATCCTCGAGTGCAAAGACCTCGACGAGGCCCTGCACTGGGCGGCGCAGATCCCCGGGGCTTGGCACGGCCGCGTCGAGGTCCGGCCGCTGATTGACTTCTCGCAAGGCTGAGGGTCGCCACGGACGGAGTTGAACGGCCGATCTCGTTGGCCGAGAGCATCCGACAGGAGGGTGGCCGCGTCGTGGCCACCCTCATCCGTCTGACCGGTGATTTCGATCTCGCCGAAGACGCCGTGCAGGAGGCGGCCGTCGTCGCGCTCGAACAGTGGGGTGTCTCCGGCGTGCCCGATAACCCCGGTGCATGGCTAACGACCGTCGCCCGGCGAAAGGCTCTCGACCGGCTGCGACGCGAGTCGTCCCGAACCGCCCGGGAGAGCGCCGCTGTCCGCCTGCTCGACGACCCGGTCGGCCCAGGTGGTGCAGTCGACGAACGTCCCGATGAGCTCCGCCTGCTCTTCACGTGCTGTCACCCGGCCCTCAATCGCGATGCCCGGGTCGCCCTCACCATGCGTACGCTGTGCGGACTCACCACCTCAGAGATCGCCCGAGTCCTGCTGTCACCCGAGCCAACCGTGGGGCAGCGGATCAGCCGGGCGAAGAAGAAGATCCGCACCGCCCGGATCCCGTACCGCGTTCCGGAGGACCACGAGCTCCCCGAACGACTGCCCGCCGTCCTCGACGTGCTGTACCTCGTGTTCACGGCCGGCCACCATGCGACAGAGGGTTCACTCGACAGCCGTTTCTGTCTGGCCGACGACGCCGTTCGCATCGCCCGCTCTGCGTCGGCTTCATTTCCCGACGAACCCGAGGTCTGGGGGCTTCTCGCGTTGATGCTGGCCACACACGCCCGACGGAACACGCGGGTGGATGGTGCCGGCGACGTGATCCTTCTCGCCGACCAGGACCGCACGCGATGGGATCACGCGGCGATCGCGGAGTCGTCCCGGCTCGTCGAGGTGAACCTCCAGAAACGACGCGCCGGACCGTTCCAGATCCAGGCGGCAATCGCCTCGCTCCACGGTCTTGCATCGACGTTCGAGTCGACCGACTGGCCGCAGATCGCCGAGCTCTATGGCTTCCTCGAACGACTGCGACCGACCCCGGTCATCCGCGTCAATCGGGCGGTCGCGGTGGCGTTTGCCAACGACCCGCAGGCCGGCCTCGACGTCCTCGACACCCTCGGCGATGACGAACTCGCCGAGGTCCACAGCTGGCACCTCTACTGGTCCACCCGAGCCGACTTCTTCCGCCGCCTGGGCAACCACCCTGCCGCGGCCGGCAACTACCGCCGCGCCCTCGCCTGTCCGACCAACGAAGCCGACCGCCGGTTCCTCGAACGACGCCTCCGGGAGGCCGAAGGAGAGGACCAACAGGCAGCCGCCGACCGCGGCCCGCATGCCCGACCGGGGGAAGAGTAGGCGTGACGGTCTGCCGGGTGCTTGTCGATTGGTGTCTTCCACTGGTCACTCGTCGACTTCTTCATCGTCCACGGTCATATCTGCAAGGCTCCGGGTAGGGCGTGGTCCACCGAACGGGACAGCCTTGCGCCCATCCAACCGTCGACCGCCCCTCATGCCCCCCTCTCCTTTGCCGCCCCCTCCCATAGATGCCTTTGTCGGCGAGGTGATGTTCGCGGCGCGAGTCGGTGTCACGCCCGTCCGCGTCCAACTCGGCGGACGACGCCCCGCTGGCGATCCACTCGAGATGCCCGGTTGCGGCGGAACGCTCGCGCAGTCTCGGACCAATCACTCGGGCCGTTCGACGTCCACCCCTCGTGGCAACCACACCTACGGCTGAGCCTGCAGTGCACGTGGTCCTCGTCAACCCGGAGATCGCCGGCAACACCGGCAACATCATCCGCCTCTGCGCGAACACGGGCACCTCGCTCCACCTCGTCGAGCCGATCGGATTCTCGCTCAAGGACAAGTTGCTCCAACGAGCCGGCCTCGACTATCACGATCTCGCTGAGGTGCAGCGACACGAAACGTGGGCGAAGTGCCGGGCCGCATTGGCCGGCCGGGCGTGGTGGGCCCTGACCAGTCGGGCGTCGCGAAGCTACGCGCAGGCACCAATAGGACCCGACGACGTCCTCGTCTATGGGTGCGAAAGCACCGGGCTCCCCGACGATATCCTTCGGGAGTTCGCTCAGGATCGCCTCGTCCGTATACCGATGCGGCCGAACAACCGGAGCCTCAACCTGGCCAACTCCGTTGCCCTTGTCGTCTACGACGTCTGGCGGCGCGCCGACTTCGACGGATGCGCGTGAGCGAGCCACGGCCGACCGGGGGACGGCGCCTGCCCGTTCAGACGTCGAGAAAACGGCTCACGGCGAGCGCCGAGCCGATCGCCCCGACGGCGGTGCCGATCACCACGAGGACAATCCCGGTAGTGACGACCTCGCTGCCGGTGACCGAGAACTGCTTGAGCAGCCCGACGGTGGAGTTGCGTATCGCCGACTGCGCCGCCGAGGTCCCGGCCGCGAGAATTCCGAAAGAAACCAACGCACCGATCGCTCCCTGCAGCATCCCCTCGACCATGAAGGGCAATCGGATGAAGCCGTTCGTCGCACCCACGAGCTTCATCACCGCAACCTCACGACGTCTCGAGAAGATCGCCATGCGGATCGTATTGAGGATGAGCACGATCGCCGAGACCAGCAACGCGCCGGCCACGATGAGGATCACGTTCTGAATCCACCCCGTCACGGTAAGGATCGTCTTGATCGACCGGGCGAACGAGACCTCGTAGACACCAGCGCGCTTCTTGAACCGCTTGCCGATGGCCTCGATGTCGGCCGCGTCGCGCGGCTTGACCCGCCACTGCTCGGGCGCGTACTTCGCCTCGGGATAGGAGTCGAGGATCTCCGGGGAGTTGCGATAGAGGCGCTGGATGTCGGCAAACGCCTCCTCCTTCGACACGAACCGGTACCGCGACAGCTCGGGCATCGCCTTGAGCTCTCGGCCGATCGCGTCGACCTGCGCCTTCGTCGCTTCCGGCTGCATGAAGACGGTAATCTCGAAGCCCCCGCGGAACTGCACCGTGGCGTTGTCGACCGAGGACCGGAACAGCAAAGCCGCTCCCGCCAAGGCCAACGACAGCGTCACCGTCAGCAACGACGCCACCGTCATCAACACGTTGCGCCGAAGGTTCGTCAGGCTCTCACGAAGGATGTATCCGATACGCATCCCGGACTACTCCAGTGTCCCGTAGACGCCACGGGCCTGGTCGCGAACCAGTGAGCCACGGTCCAGTTCGACCACGCGTCGGCGCATCGAGTCGACGATGCCCTGATCGTGCGTGGCCATCAGCACGGTGGTGCCGGTGCGGTTGATCCGGTCGAGCAGTCGCATGATGCCAACGCTCGTGTTCGGGTCGAGGTTGCCCGTGGGCTCGTCGGCCAGAAGGATCAGCGGACGATTCACGAAGGCACGGGCGATCGACACCCTTTGCTGTTCACCACCAGAGAGTTCACTCGGAAAACTGTCGGCCTTCTTCGTCAAACCCACCAGTTCAAGAATCTGCGGGACCTGTTGATGGATCACGCTGCGGGGTCGTCCGATGACTTCGAGAGCGAAGGCGACGTTCTCGGTGACGGTCTTGTTGGGCAGCAGCTTGAAGTCCTGGAAGATGCATCCGATGTTGCGTCGGAGGTAGGGCACCTTCGCGCCGGACAGCTCACCGATGTTCTTCCCGGCGACCCAGATCGCGCCCTCGGTGGGTGTCTCTTCCTTGAGGAGCAGACGCATGAAGGTGGACTTCCCCGAGCCCGAGGACCCGACCAGGAACACGAACTCGCCCTTGCCGATCTCACAGGAGATGTTGCGAAGGGCGACGGTCTTGTTCCGGTACACCTTGGTGACGTTTTCGATCCGGATCATGAGAGGGTGGGACGGGGGGGAAGCTGACCCGACCGGGTCAAACGCTACCAGCGCCCCCCATGTCCCGCGGGGCACTCGGTGGGCTTTGGCATGGCGCGGCGACCCGCCGCTTGCCGGCAGCGGTTTGCGGCAGAACGCCTCCCAGCGCACTTGGGAGGTGTTTTGCCCCCATATATAGGGGCAACCTCTCTCCCAACGCGCTACTCGGGGGTTTCTGTGCGGCGCCAGCGGAGCCAGGACTCCATGAAGGGGTCGAGGTCGCCGTCGAGGACGCCGGCAACGTTGCCCGTTTCGTAGTCGGTGCGGAGGTCCTTGACCATCTGATACGGCGCCATCACGTACGAACGGATCTGGTTTCCCCACGCGGCGTCCTTCTGCGGCCCGGTGATCGAGGCCATCTTCGCGTCGGCCTCTAGGCGAGCGCGCTCCAAGAGCTTCACCGCAAGCATGTCCATGGCCCGCGCCCGGTTCTGGATCTGGCTCCGCTCGATCTGACAGCTCACGACGATCCCCGTCGGCAAATGGGTCATGCGGACCGCCGAGTCGGTCGTGTTCACATGCTGACCACCAGCACCCGACGAACGGAACACATCGACGCGCAGGTCCTTGTCGTCGATGACGATCTTCGACGTCGCGTCCTCGATCACGGGAGCAACCGAAACGCCGGCGAACGACGTCTGACGCCGCGCCTGGCCATCGAACGGGGAGATGCGAACGAGTCGGTGCACACCCCGCTCCGCGGAAAGCAATCCGTACGCGTAACGACCCTTCACCAGAACGGTCGCCGAGTTGATCCCTGCCTCGTTCCCCTCGAGAACGGACTCCACCTCGGTGGTGAGGCCGCGCATTTCCGCCCATCGGAGGTACATCCGCAGCAGCATCTCCGCCCAGTCCTGAGCATCGACGCCACCGGCACCCGAATGCACCTCGAGCAACGCGTCGCCCTCGTCGTATTCGCCGGTGAACAGGCTCCGCAGTTCAAGGGTGTGGGCGATCCTGTCGGCGTTCGCGATCGCCTCGATCAATTCGGCTTCCAGCGACTCGTCGCCTTCTGCCAACCCCAGCTCGAGCAGCGTCTCGGCATCCTCCAGGTTGCGACGCAGACCGTGCAGCGAGTTGAGGTCATCGTTGATGGCCGCCAGGTCGCCACCGAGCGCGCGCGCCTTGGACGGATCGTTCGTCCAGATGTCGCTATCGGACAACTCCTGTTCGATGCGTTCTTTCTCCACGACCAGTTGAGGCCCGCGGAGATACCCCTCCGCCTCGGCGAGACGGGTTCGCAACGACCCAACCTCTTCACGACGCTCCGACAGAGCCATACGTACACGTACCTTTCACAGCCGAAAACGACACCGCACCGCAGACCCCGAGAAGGGGCTGCGCGTCTACTTCCCGTGGCAGTTCTTGAACTTCTTGCCGCTCCCGCAGAAACAGGGATCGTTTCGGCCGATGCGATCCTGCTCGGACTTCACGATGGGCTTCTGTGGTTCCGGCTCGGCTTCGGGCACACGCTGCACCAAGCTTTCGCCGTCTTCATCGGCATCGTCGGCGACGGGAGCCGTGGCCGCGAACATCGCCCCCACGTCCATGCCGAACCCGCCGATCGAGCCCTCATCGGCCGACGACAGCTGCAGGTCACGGATTTCCGGTGCCTGCGAATCGAGCGTCGACACGTCGGCATGCATCGCGTAGCGGACGAAGTCGTCGTCGATCGCATTGACCATGCTCGAGAACATGTCGAAGCCTTCGCGTTGCCATTCGACGAGCGGATCCTTCTGACCCATGGCGCGGAGGTTGATGCCCTCCTGGAGGTAGTCCATCTCCGAGAGGTGCTCCCGCCACCGCTGATCGACGATGCCAAGCAGTACGTTGCGTTCGACCTCACGGACCGTCTCCGCGCCGAGCTCGGCCTCGCGTGCTTCGTACTTCTCGACGGCCTCCGCCACGAAGCTTTCGACCAGCATCGCCTTGCTGCGCGCCGCCTTCAGGTCCTCCACGGTGAACTCGGTCGGGTAGTAGCCCTGGACGGCGATCAACAGCGAGTCGAAGTCCCAGGCCTCGGCGAACTCGCCTTCACAGTGTTCGGCGACGATGTCGGACATCGCCTCTTCGAGGTCCATCATCAGCTGATCACGGAGATCGCCACCCGAGAGGATCTGCTCGCGCTTGGCGTAGATGACCTTGCGCTGCTCGTTCATCACCTCGTCGTACTTCAGCACGTTCTTGCGGATCTCGGCGTTGCGCGCCTCGACGGTGTTCTGCGCCCGCTCGATGGCCTTGCTGACCATCTTCGCCTCGATCGGCACATCGTCGGGCAGCGCCCGGCCCATCACCCAGTTCATCGCGCCCGTCGCGAACAGACGCATGAGATCGTCCTCGAGCGACAGGTAGAAGCGGCTCTCCCCGGGGTCGCCCTGACGACCGGCACGACCGCGGAGCTGGTTGTCGATGCGTCGACTCTCGTGGCGCTCCGTAGCCAACACATAGAGCCCACCGAGCGCTCGGACCGCATCACCGTCGGCATGGCAGGACTCCTCGTAGCGCGGACGCGTTTCGCCGAAGATCACCTTCGCCTTGGCCAGGGCGTCCTTGGCCTCGGGCTGGGCCTCGAGCGCCTGGACGACCGCCGGGTCGTCCAGATCGAGATCGAGCAGATCAGGGTTGATGCCGGCCTGTGCGACCTCACGCCGGGCGAGTCCTTCCGGATTGCCACCAAGGAGGATGTCCACGCCACGCCCGGCCATGTTCGTCGCCACCGTGACCGCGCCAGAGCGTCCGGCCTGCGCCACGATCTCGGCTTCCGACGTGTGGTACTTCGCGTTCAGCACGGCGTGGGGGATGCGGCGCTCGGCAAGCAGATGCGAAACCAACTCGCTCTTCTCCACCGAGACCGTTCCCACGAGCACCGGCTGCCCCTTCTCGTGGCGTTCGGCGATGTCGTCGACCACGGCGGAGAACTTCGACTTCTCCGACTTGTAGATGAGGTCAGGTTCGTCCAGGCGCACCATCGGCCGATGCGTCGGGATCGGCACCACCGACAGGTTGTAGGTGGACGCGAACTCGCCGGCCTCGGTCTCGGCCGTGCCGGTCATGCCGGCGAGCTTCACGTAGAGGCGGAAGTAGTTCTGGAGCGTGGTCGTGGCCAGGGTCTGATTCTCTTCCTTGATCTTCACCCGCTCCTTCGCCTCGACCGCCTGATGCAGACCCTCGGACCAGCGACGACCTTCGAGGATGCGGCCGGTGAACTCGTCGACGATCTTCACCTCACCGTCGGCGACGAGATAGTCGACGTCGCGCTTGAACAATTCCTTGGCCCGAAGCGCGGCACTGAGGTGGTGTACGAAGTTGGCCGAAGGATCGTCGTAGATGTTCTCGACGCCGAGCGCCGCCTCGACCTTGTCGATGCCGGACTCGGTAGGAGAGATCTGCTTCTTCTCCTCGTCGACGTCGTAGTCGACACCGCGGGTGAGCGACCGGACGATCGATGCGAACTGCACGTACAGCTTCGCGGCGTCGGCCAGACGGCCGCTGATGATGTGCGGGGTCCGGGCCTCGTCGATCAGGATCGAGTCGACCTCGTCGACGATCGCGTAGTAGTGCTCGCGCTGCACCCGTTCGGACATCGACATCGACATGTTGTCGCGCAGGTAGTCGAATCCGAGTTCGGAGTTCGTGCTGTAGGTGACGTCCGAGCCGTAGGCCAGACGCTTGGCCGCCGCGTCGGACTCCTCCGCGCCGACGAGACCAACACTGACGCCGAGGGAGCGGTGGATCTGCCCCATCCAATCGGAGTCACGCTTGGCCAGGTAGTCGTTCACGGTGACGACGTGGACGCCACGCTGGGTCAGACCGTTGAGGTAGACGGGAAGCGTCGAGACGAGGGTCTTTCCCTCGCCGGTCTTCATTTCCGCGATCCATCCGAAATGAAGCGCCGCCCCACCCATGAGCTGCACGTCGTAGTGACGCTGCCCGATCACCCGGGTGGCCGCCTCACGGACGACCGCGAACGCTTCGATCAACAGATCATCGAGCGCCTCACCGCGTCCCAACCGCTCACGGAACTCGACGGTCTTGGCCGCAAGCGCCGAGTCGCTGAGCGAGCGCATCGTTGACTCGAGGGCGTTGATGTCCGGCACGAGCGCCTGAAGCGCACGAACCTTCTTGCCCTCGCCGGCGCGCAGGACTTTGCGGAAAATCGACATAGTCCGAACATCCTACCGGCGGGGTTCGCGTCGCCGACCGCTTCACCCTAACTCGACACGGCGGGTCGACCAGCTCGCCGCTTCGGGGTAGGAACGGGAGGAAGAACCCAAGCGAGCCGACCCGAGCGAGCCAACTTGCCCACGTGCTGATCGGCGGAGGCGACCGGTCAGCGCGAGATGATCGCCGGGACCGACCCTGCCGGAGTGGCGGCGCCGCCGACGAAGATCTGGGTGGATGCGAGCGGCACGCCGTCGACGGATCCCTCGATGCTGAACGACGTCGCGCACGGTGACACGACGTCGAACGAGTCTCCTGCCGCGTTCACGCGAAGACTGAACGCCACCTGCTGGCCCGACGCCTTGACGACATCTCGCCGCTCCACCGTGCCCGAGAGCGCCTTGACCGGGGCATTCGCAACGACGCGACCATCGAACTGACGCGGCGCTCCCGGCTCCGTCTCGAACGCAAGGCGGAGCATCCCCTTCTCGACCCAGGCGTAGATGCCCCCCGGACCCCGGCGGAACGCCGGGCGACCGGAAACACCCGCAGGCCACGGTGTTGTGGAACAGGCGGTAGCTACCGCGGCCGAAACCGCTGGCTGCCCGTTCGACGCTGAGGCCCCTGCGGCGACGCTCGTGGTCGGCGACGTGGAACCACGCTGGATCACGCCCGGCATGGCCGAGGGATTCATCGCCGCCGGACCGAAGAACATCTGCTGTGGCGCCATCGGCTGACCGTCGATCTCGCCTTTGACCGAGATGGCCGACGCACAAGGCGACTCGATCGCCACGCCGTCGAGACCACCGAAGTTCGAGAAACGGAGCCGGACCGACTGGGACCGGATCTCGACGATGTCGCTCTTGCCTTCGGTCCCGACCGGCTTCCCGGAAATCGGGGCATCGAAGGTGACGACCGCCGAGAACGTGGTCGGGGCGCCCCGGTCGTTGGTCGCGCCGATCCGCCACACCCCTCGTTCCTGCCAGATGTACAGGCCGGTGGTTCCCCCCGCCACAAAGCTCGGCGCACGACCGGTGAACGCCGCCCAACCCGACGTCGCGTCGCATTTCGTCGCTTTCTTCGCCGCCGCGTCAGCCGGAGCGGACGCGGGAGCGCCGAGGACGGCCAGCGCTGTCGCGACGACGGCAACGAGCCGGAGCAGCCGGAAACGGGATCGAGAGCGAGAAGGCGACGAAGAGTTCATGGGGGTTCGCTATGGACGGGAGAGGGGAAGTTCAACCACCGTGCCAGCCCAGGCCGCCCTCGTCTGCGACGAGACCGACCAACGCAAGCAGGGGCCCGGAAAACCGGACCCCTGCATCATGGCCGCCGGGCATGGGCCAGACGTTGCTTCGATGTCATCAGAATGTGATGGACACCGACGAACCTCGGACCGATCGGACGCTCGTCCGGGGCCCGGCGGCCACCTCATCTTGTTGGCGAACCTCGGCTACGCCGCGTCGATGAGGCCGAGGTGGCCGTCCTCACGGCGATAGAGCACCGCCGCCAGGCCGGTCTCGGCATTGGTGAACAGAAAGAAGTCGTGCTGGAGGAGATCGAGCTTCAGCGCCGCCTCGTCGGGGGTCATCGGCGTCATCACGAACTGCTTCTTGCGGACGATCCGCGCGACGGTGTCATCGACCTCTGCGGCCGGGACGGCCAACGGGGGGTCGAGCACCCCCGTGGACCCCTTCGGCACCTTCACACCGTTGACCTTGGCGACGCCGTTGTGATGCGAATGGCTGTGATGACGGGTGACGACCCGTCCCTTGAGCTTCGTGAGCTGATGGGTGAGTTTGTCGATGACCAGGTCCAATGCCGCAAACGAATCCGACGACGTCGCCTTTGCCCGGACGTAGTGCCCATGGCCGAAGAGCACAACCTCACAACCCTCGTGGGCGGCGATGCGTTTGTTCTTCTCCTCGAAGAACGTGACGTCCGCGTGATCCATCCCGTCGAGATACTTCGTCAAACGGGAGATCTTCTCGCTGGTGACCGACTTCAAACGGTCCGTCAACACGAGATTGCGACTCTTGAACGTTATCTGCACAGCGGTTCCTCCTGGGAGTTTGGATCAGGGTGATTCGTGTGGTGGCGTCTTCGCAGCGGCGGTTCGTGAAGAGCGGGCCCGGACCCTCCGGACACGCCCGGGAACCGGTCGTTGGGCGACCCTACACCGCACCTCCCCGAGCGACGCCATTTTCTCCGCCGATGTTCAGTCCTGAAGCCCCGCGCAACTCGCGGCGGGCGAAGCACACCCCGATCACCACCGCGACTCCGGCGTCGCGCAAAGCGCCCGCCGCCCGCGACATCGTGATCCCGGTCGTGACGACATCGTCGACAACGACGACGACGTCGGCTCCCCGAGGTGCGACGGCATCGAATCGCAACAGGGCCCGCTCCCGGGCGGTGCGTCCCGCCTGCGGCCCCCCACGGCGTTCGAGCAGCTCGGCGACACGCAGGCCGTGGAGACGGGCATAGGACCGAGCCAGCCGTTCGGCGGGGTCGTATCCGCGAGAACGCCGATGGGCATCCGACCCGGTGGCCCAGGTCACCACGAACGACGCCGCCCCGGCGTCGGCACCCGGTCCGGGCAGCGAGCGCCCCATCACCGCGAGCCAGCCATAGGCCGGCGTCGCCTTTGCCGCCAACACGAGGTGTCGGACCGGTCCGGCGTACGCGAAGCGACACCAGAGTTCGTCGAGACCGAGTGGCACCGACACATCGGTCGACGGGGGGAAGCGCTCCCAGCACGCGGCGCACGAATTCGAGCATCGTGCCCCGCAAACCGGACAGATCAACGGAAGCACGCGTCGCCACATGGGCCCGAGCATGGCCGCCCGGGTAGGACAACGGGCTGTACAGCGGACCCTCGGGACTGCCGGCCCTCAGGCCCTCAGGCTGTCCTGCCGGCCCTCAGACGGTGAAGGTCGGCGTGAGCGCCAAGGTCGCCAGACGCTCCTGCTCCGCCGCATCCACGCTCCGAGCTTCGTCGATCAACAGCACCGGGATGCCCTCGACCACGCTGTAGACCCGGGCGAGGCGCGGGTTGTAGAGGATCTCGACGCCGCCATCGATCCCGTACAGCAAGGGACCCTTGTCTTGCGGACAGGCGAGGATGTCGAGGAGTTTCTGAGAGAGGGCCACGCGTCGATGCTACGGGTCGCGCACGAACGCGAGCGCGCGACCCGAGCAGTCCCGTTCAGTACCGGTAGTGGTCCGACTTGAACGGCCCCGAGGGATTCACACCGAGGTACTCAGCCTGCTCGTCGTTGAGCTTGGTCAGCCGCACCCCGAGCGCGTCGAGGTGGTAGCGCGCGACCTTCTCGTCCAAGGCCTTCGGGAGCACGTAGACCCCAACCGGATACTTCTCGGTGTGGTTGAACAACTCGACCTGGGCGAGAACCTGGTTCGAGAACGAGCACGACATCACGAAGCTCGGATGGCCGGTGGCGCAACCAAGGTTCACGAGGCGACCCTCGGCGAGGATGATCACCGAGTGGCCGTCTTCGAACGTCCACAGATCGGTTTGGGGCTTGAGCTCCATGCGGGTGACACCGGGATAGCGCGAGAGGCCCGCCATGTCGATTTCGTTGTCGAAATGGCCGATGTTGCACACGATGGCGTTGTGCTTCATCTGCGACATGTGCTCGGCGGTGATGATGTCCGCGTTACCGGTGGCGGTGACGAAGATGTCGGCGAAGGCCAACGTGTCCTCGATGGGCACGACCTGATAGCCCTCCATCACCGCCTGCAGCGCGTTGATCGGATCGATCTCGGTGATGATCACCCGGGCACCCTGACCACGGAGCGACTGGGCCGAGCCCTTGCCGACATCGCCGTAACCGCAGACGACGGCGGTCTTGCCGCCGATCATCACGTCGGTCGCCCGGTTGATCGCGTCGACGAGGGAGTGCCGACAGCCGTAGAGATTGTCGAACTTCGACTTGGTGACACAGTCGTTCACGTTGATCGCCGGGATTCTCAGCTCGCCGCGCTCGTGCATCTGGTAGAGGCGGTGCACACCCGTGGTGGTCTCTTCGGTAACACCCTTGACACCGGCGAGCATCTTCGTCCACTTCTGCGGATCCTCCTTCATCGTGCGCGACAGCAGGCGCAAGATGATCGAGAACTCCGCACTCGACGCCTCACCGGCATCGGGCACCGCTCCCTCGGCTTCGAACTGGGCCCCCTTATGCATGACCAGCGTGGCGTCACCGCCGTCGTCGAGGATCATGTTCGGACCGGTATTGCCGTTGGCATCCGGAGGCCACGACATCATCTGCTCCGTGCACCACCAGTACTCCTCGAGCGACTCGCCCTTCCAGGCGAAGACCGGCACCCCGGCCGGCGCTTCGGCGGTACCTTCCGGGCCCACGGCGATCGCCGCCGCGGCGTGGTTCTGCGTCGAGAAGATGTTGCAGCTCGCCCAGCGCACCTCGGCGCCGAGTTCCACGAGGGTTTCGATCAGCACGGCGGTCTGGACCGTCATGTGCAGCGAACCGCTGATGCGAGCGCCCTTGAGCGGCTTCGACGGTCCGAATTCGCGGCGGATGGCTCGAAGGCCGGGCATCTCGTGCTCGGCGAGGTGGATTTCGCGACGTCCGAACGGGGCGAGCGAGAGGTCGGCGACCTTGTAGTCGCGGTCGGTCAATGTGGGCATGGAATTCGGCTCCTTCGATGAGGTGGGTGCCGCTGCTGAACGAGGGCACCGCAGACGGAAAGAGTCGGCCCCGAACACGGGATGACAGCGCAAGAACGCCCGACGAGAGACAGCGAGTCTATCGGCCCCCATCGGGCAAACCGTTCACCAGGTCGATGATTCATCCGTCCTTACGAAGTCATCACACCTTGACGGAAGCGAGACCCATGATGAGGGCGAGCACGTCGGCTACGTGGGTACCGACCTCGTCGGCCGTGTTCGCTTCGAGGTTGAGTCGCAACAGCGGCTCGGTGTTCGACGCCCGAAGGTTGAACCACCACGATCCCATGTCGACAGTCAGGCCGTCGAGATGGTCGATCGACGTCGCCCGGCCGGCGAACGCCGTCTGCACCCGTTCGATCACGAGCTGGGGATTCGCCACCTTCGTGTTGATCTCGCCCGAGCCGCTGTAGCGCTCGAACGGCGACCGAACCTGGCTGAGGGGGGCGCCCCCGTCGGCCGTCGAGAGCAGTTCCAGCACATGCAGCGCGGCGATGATCCCGGAGTCGGCGCGCCAATTGTCGCGGAAGTAGTAGTGCGCGGAGTGCTCGCCCCCGAAGACGGCATCGCTCTCCGCCATGAGCGCCTTGATGAAACTGTGTCCCACCCGGGTGCGGATCGGAACGCCACCGTGCTCCAAGATGACTTCCGGCACTGCCTTCGAACAGATGCAGTTGTAGAGCACGGTCGCGCCGGGGTTCTTGTCCAGGACCGCCGCAGCGACCATCGCCGTCGTGGTCGAGCCCGAGATCGGCTGCCCCCGCTCGTCGACCAGAAACACCCGGTCGGCGTCGCCGTCGAAGGCCAGGCCGATATCCGCGTGCGATGCCACGACTGCGGCCCGCAGGTCGCGAAGGTTCTCCAGCTGGATCGGATCCGCCGGATGGTTCGGGAACGTCCCGTCGAGTTCGGGGAAGAGGATCTCGAAGGTGACCGGCAGCCGCTTCAGCACGGCCGGGGCGACGAGGCCGCCCATACCGTTCGCAGTGTCGGCAACGATCTTGAGACCGGGCCGGATCTTCGACACATCGATGAACGACAGTGCATGATCGACGAACGCGTCGAGCACATCCTCGTGGCGAGCCGTGCCGGGCCGACGCGACGCACCGAAGGGCACACGACCCATCGCCAGATCCGCAGCAATGTCGCGAATCTCGCGCAGGCCAGAATCATCACCGATGGGCTTCGCCGCCGACAGGCACATCTTGATGCCGTTATAGGCCGCCGGATTGTGCGATGCCGTGAACATCGCGCCCGGCATCCCAAGTCGGCCGCTGGCGAAATACATCACGTCGGTCGAGGCGAGTCCGACATCGATGACCGAAACACCCTCGCCGGTCGCACCGTCGACGAACGCCGCGACCAGGTCGACACCGGACGGACGCATGTCACGGGCCACGACAACCTCCGACACCCCTTCGGCGGCGACCGCGAAGCGTGCGAACGCCGCCCCGATCGCCCGAGCGAGCGGGGCATCGAGTTGCTCGCCGACAAGCCCACGGACGTCGTAGGCCTTGAAGATCGCGTGGAGGCGCTCGTCGGCGGTGCCGACGGGAGATGGCACGCCGTCGGGCGCACTTCCGCTGTTCGATTTCACGCTCACACGATCTCCGTTCGAGACACCCATCCGCTCAGACCGGGGCGACGGAACGTTAGCCGTGAACCCGATCACCACCCGTTCCACGGACGGGCGCAGAACCGAGAGGCGCTTCGACGCGGGACTCAGGGTTTAGCCTGAAGGAATGAACGCCGAGGCTGACCCTCGCGCCCTGACCGACACTGAAACCGGCCTCGCTCCGGCCACCGGCGTCGCCACGGCCCCCCAGGAAATCGATCAGGAAGAGGTGACGACCGCGTCCCCTTCGATCGACGCGACCGGCCGGGGACGCTCCGCCCGACCGGCATTTTCGGTTCCGGGCGACACCCTCGGACGACTGACCTTCGCCATCCTCGTCGTCGGGACGCTGCTCATGGCATGGAAACTGCACATGTTCAAGCTGCCGTCGCAGATCAGCGCCGAACGGGCCCAGGCCCTCGGCAAACCAGCGTCGCGGACATCGGTGCTCCAGAACCTCTTCGACTGGGTCACACCGTGGCGGTGGGGTCGCGGCGACATGCTGAAGAACAGCCTCGCGACAGGCGGCGACATGGGCGCCCACGTCTGGTCCTCGGACTACTTCCGCCGGGCATTGCTTCCGAAGGGCCGGCTCACGGGGTGGTCGAACGACTGGTTCGCCGGCTTCCCGGTCCTGAACTTCTACTTCCCGCTCCCGACGATCGTCATCGGGTTCCTCGGACTCATCATCCCGGCGAACATCGCGTTCAAGATCGTCACGGCCCTTGGTCTGCTGGCGCTTCCCACCACCTCCTGGGCGGCAGGACGCATCGCCCAGCTTCCGCGTCCGATTCCGCTCATGCTCGGTCTGGCGGCGTTCCCGTTCGTCTTCTCCCGACACTTCGACCTGTTCATCTACGGCGGAAACCTCGGCTCGACGATGGCCGGCGAGTTCTCGTTCGCGCTCAGCGTCGCCCTCGGTGTGCTGTTCCTCGGCCTCTTCACCCGAGTACTCAAGACCGGCGAATACCGCGGTCGTGCGGCGCTCACCCTCGCCGCCACCGGTCTTTGCCACCTGCTCCCGACCATCTGGGTCCTCTGCGTGAGCGGGTTGCTGATCGCCACCCA
>JANMYF010000131.1:0-10564 GCA_031381685.1 Acidimicrobiia bacterium | reverse complement strand
GTGTGGGCGGGACATCGTCTCGATCAGCTTGCTGATCCGGGCCGGATTCTCATCGCCGCCGTTTCGCGAGCCGGCTCCGCCCAGGTCGGCGATGGCGGGCTGATCGGTCAGGAAGGCGACATCTTGCACCTCGTTTTGTCGTCGGGCGCCGAAGCCGATCTCGAACACCGGCTCCTCCACGGGCCGTCGAGCCACTGAGCACTGAGCGAAGAAGAGATCCGATCATGAGAGTTGCCATCGCCGGGGCCGGAGCCGTCGGTACGTTCATCGCCCGCGATCTCGCAGCCGCGGGTCACGAGGTACACCTTCTCGAGAAGGAAGCGAGGGTCGTCGACCGACTCCGCTCCAGCGTCGACGTGCACTGGCACGCGATCGACGCGTGCGAGTACGAATCCCTCGACCTGGCGGGGATCGGCGACGTCGACGTGATGGTCGCGGCGACCGGCGACGACGAGGACAACCTCGTCATCTCGCTGCTGGCCAAGCAGGAGTTCGCGGTGCCCCGGGTGATCGCTCGGGTGAACAACCCGAAGAACCACTGGCTCTTCGACGAAACGTGGGGTGTCGATGTTGCCGTTTCCACGCCACACCTCCTCACCGCGCTCGTGGAGGAGGCGGTTTCCGTGGGGTCGCTCGTGCGGCTGCTCAGCCTCGACGGCGGCGCCCGTCTCGTCGAACTGACCCTCGCCCCCGACTCACCGGCGGTCGGCAAGTCGCTCGCCCAACTCGGCGTGCCGCGCGACGCCTCGATCGTCGCAGTAGTTCGCGCCCGGCACGTCATCGTTCCGCACGGTGACACCACGCTCGCCGCCGGCGACGAAGTCATCGCCCTGGTGACGGGCGAAGTCGAAGACCAGTTGGCCGGCCTGTTGGCGCTGTGATGAGCCTCCCTTCAACCCCCGCCCGACTCTGATGGGTATCCGCTCTCTGCTCGCCCGCCTGTCGACCTCCGTCGAAGAGGACGACGCCAAGCGCCTGCGCGCGTTCTGCGCCCAGCGGGGGCAGGTGCCGATCTCGGAGATCCCGCCGCGCACGGAAGTCACCGCGGTCGGACAGATCTCGTCGATCCGGATCGTGCCCCACAAGGACTCGTCCTGGCTCGAGGTCACGATGTCCGATGGCGACGACAGCCTCGTGGTGATGTGGACCGGGAGGCGTTCGATCGCCGGCGTCGCCCCCGGTCGGCGCCTCGCCGTGAAGGGCCGGGCGCTCCCGCTTGCACCGGGCAGTCGTCGGCTGAGGATGCTCAATCCGGCGTACGAACTGTTGGGGAAAGACTGAGCCTGCCCCGTCCGATCGACGGAATCGCCGGACCGTCCCGGGCCGGTGCGCAGCTGCACCCGGTCACCTCCGGCGGGGCAGCATGAGCCTCGACCTCACCCAGATCCTTTCGGCGCTGCGGGCCGGACACGAGTTCGACCAGCTCGTGCACCTCGAACGCCTCCCGCCGCGGGTCGCCCGCCACGCCGGTCTCCGAGCCGCGGTGGACCCGCGGCTCGAGCGCTACGTCCCCGAGGTCGCCGGCGGGCTTTGGAGCCATCAGAGCGAAGCGATCGATCTCGCCCTCGGCGGACGCAGTGTGGTCATCGCGACCGGCAAGGCTTCGGGGAAGTCACGCTGTTTCCAGGTGCCGCTCGCCGACGCCGCCCTGACCTCGGGCGGCACGGCGACGAGCCTGTTGCTGTTCCCGACGAAGGCCCTCGCCCAGGATCAACTGCGTGCGCTCGGAGCGCTCGGCGTTCCCGGCCTGGTTCCCGTCACCTACGACGGAGACACCCCCGACGATGCGCGGCAATGGGCACGCAAGAACGCCACCACCGTGCTCACCAACCCGGAGATGCTCCACCTCGGGCTGCTCCCCTTTCACGGCCGCTGGTCGAAGTTTCTGCACCGGCTCCGCTACGTCGTGATCGATGAACTCCACGCTTACCGCGGCGTATTTGGATCCCATCTCGCCCAGATCCTTCGCCGCTTGCGCCGCGTGTGCGCGCACTACGGCTCGTCGCCAACATTCATCTTCGCGTCCGCCACCATCGGCGAACCCGCCGCCCTCGCGGCGGAGATCTGCGGCCTCGACGTGAGCGTGGTCGATGACGATGGCTCGCCCTCCGGATCGCGTCTGCTCGCCGTGTGGCGTCCGGCGATCGCCGACGATGGGGCACCCGTCTCTCCGAACGCAACGACCGCGAACCTCCTCGCCGGTCTCGTGACGGCGGGACGCCGGACGATCGCCTTCACGGGTGGACGTCGGTCGGCCGAGCTCGTGGCGGCCCGGGCGGCGCGCATCGTCGACGACGAACTGAGTCCCCGCATTCGCTCCTACCGCGGCGGTCTGCTCGCGTCGGAGCGGCGCGAGCTCGAAGCGGGACTGACGTCGGGACACCTGCTCGGTGTCGCAGCGACGAGCGCGCTCGAGCTCGGCGTCGACATCGGGGGTCTCGACGCGTGTATCTGCAACGGCTTCCCGGGAACCATCGCGTCGTTCCGACAGCAGATCGGGCGCGCCGGACGTCGGGCTGAGGAGAGCCTCGCGCTTCTGGTCGTCGGCAACGACGCGCTCGACCAGTGGTACGCCGATCATCCTCGGGAGCTCGTCGCCCGACCCGCCGAACCGTCGGTGGTGAACCCGGCGAACCCGTTCGTGCTTGTGCCCCACCTGGCGTGCGCGGCCCACGAACTCCCCCTGCAGCTCTCCGAGGCCGAGACGTGGGCCGGCGCCTCGGCTTCGGTCGACCGACTCGGCACCGTTCCCCTCGACGAAGCCTTCGAAGACGGCGTGCGGCGGCTCGTCCTCGCCGATCAACTCCGGGTGGTGAACGGACGCGCCGTGTGGGCCGGTCGCGGCTCGCCCGCCGTCGGCATCTCGCTGCGGTCAAGCAGCGGCGGTGAGGTGCGGATCGTCGACGTCCGGAACAACGACCGCATTGTCGGCACCGTCGACGCTGCTCGAGCACCGAGTTCCGTGCACACCGGTGCTCTTTACCTCCATCAGGGTCAGCAGTATCGAATCACGGATCTCGATCTCGATGAACTCGTGGCCGAGGCGGAGGCCACCAGCGTGGACGAGTACACCCGTGTCCGCTCGATGACCGACGTGACGTTCCTCGGGGTGCAGGCGACGAAGCGCGTCGGTCGGCTCACCGTGTACGTCGGGCCGGTCGATGTGACCGAGACGATCACCGGATTCCAGCGCATCCGGATATCCACCGGAGCGACGCTCGCGCTCGAGCCGCTGGACCTCGAGCCCAGCTCGCTCGTGACCCGGGGCGTTTGGTACGAGGTGCCCGACTCGGTGCTCGAGCGCGTCGGCCTGGTCGACGGCGGAGCGGCAGCGCTGCCCGGTGCCCTGCACGCCGCCGAGCACTGCGGTATCGGTGTGCTTCCGCTGTTCGCCATCTGCGACAGGTGGGACGTCGGCGGCGTTTCGATCGCGGCCCACCCCCAAACCGGCAAGCCGACCGTGGTGATCTACGACGGCTACCCCGGCGGCTCCGGCGTGGCCGAGCTCGGCTTTGCCGCAGCCGCTGCGCACCTTGGAGCGACCCGCGACGTTCTGGCCGCATGTCCGTGCACCAACGGCTGCCCGTCGTGCGTGCAGTCACCGAAGTGCGGCAACGGAAACGAGCCGCTCGACAAAGAGCTCGCCCTCGCCTTCCTCCGTGCGGCCCTCGGGTGAGCGAGGCGGCGCTCGCATCACCTCCATCCGCATCGTGGCCGACTGGCGGAGCTTTGCTCCCCGCAGCAGACGACCGAGCACCGGAAGTCTTGCGGCGAGGTCGAGTTCCACCGTGGCCGTGCCGGTCGAAGCATCGGCACTGACCGAGAGCGCCGATCCGAGTCCACTCCGACGACGAGCAGCACTGACGGGGTCCTCGCCGACGGCGAGGGCCCGCGCCGCTTCTCGTGCGGCATGGACGCAGAGGACGTTGTCACGCAGCACGAGACCGAGATCGAGCAGCGCCATGGCGACCACGGCGACCACGGGCAGCACGAGGGCGAGCTCCACGGTCGCCTGCCCCCGCTCGATCCGGTGGCGCACGTCAGCTCGCCTTGCCCTTGATCAGGGTGAGGACGTGATCGAACAGAACGACGACCGCCACGTCAGCTCGCCTTGCCCTTGATCAGGGTGAGGACGTGATCGAACAGAGCGTCGAGCAGGTTGGTCTTTGTGGCCCAGCTGATGAGCAGCGTGGCGACCAGCGCGGCACCGAGGAGCACGAGGGCGTATTCGACCGACGCCTGTCCCGTCTCGTCGGTGATCGCGCCGGCCGACCCGGGACGGCGTGACAACAAGGATGTGTACATAGGATTCTCCTAGAGGTGCAGGGAGCCGAGTCCACTGAGTAGCAGCGGGGCAACGGTGAGAAGGACGAACGCGGGAAGTGTGAGACAGACGACGGGGAAGAGCAGAAGGACCGGAAGTCGGCGAGCGCGGGCTTCGGCGTCACGACGTCGGCTGGCGCGCGCTTCGAACGCCAGGCCGCGCAGGGTTTCGACGACGGGCAGTCCGAGACGACTGCTCGCCAGCAGGACATCGGACATCGAGCGGAGTTCGGGCGCAGACACGAGGAGTCGCCGCACAACGTCGTCGAACGGCGCTCCCTGACGAAGGTCGGTCGCAGCGCCCTGCAGGGCTGGACGAAGGGCCGACGCACCGACCTCCGCCACGACGAGGACGGCGACAGACGGTGTCGCGCCGCATTCCAGCGCCGACCGGACGAGTTCGATGGTGTGGCCGACCGCGGCAGTACGTTCCCGATGCTGACGCTGTCGGGTGATGTGGGCGTGAACCCTCGGCCCAACGACAACGACGACAACGGCGAGCGCCCCGAGAAAGGGCCGGAGGAACACCAGCGGCGGCAGCACGACGACCGCGAGACCCATACGACGGCGTTGGTCGGTGGACCATGCGGTGTACCGCGGCGAACCCCGCGGGCCGACCACGACCACATCGAGACGCGTCCGGAGAACGAGCGTGCTCCGTTCGACAACCGTTCCGACACGTTCGAGCAGGGGCACCGATGTCGGGCCGGGTTGCGCACTGCGGCGGTCGGCCAGCGCATCGAGTCGTCGCTCGGCCCGGGCGATGCCGACGAAGTAACGGACAAGAACGGCGCGACGGGCCGACAGCGCGGGGTGACTCGAGCGCCGCGCCGCGGCCGGCGGGCGAGCGGGCATCCGGCCACCGGTCGTGGCCCGCCGGATCCACAGCCATGCCGCCACGTCGAACGACAGGCCGGAGCTGACGAGCACCCAGCCGACTGGCGTGTGGAGCAGCAGCCTCGACGCAACCGGATCGCGCAGGACCATCTGCGCGCTGAAGACCAACGGCGCGACCGTCATCACCGTGGCCGAAGCCTTTGCCTGACTCGCTTGAGCGGCCGTCTCCTGGGATAGCGCCCGCCGTTCGGTCGCCAGATCGGCGACGGCCTCCACGGCAGCAGCGCGCAGGCCTCCTACGCGTTCGGCCACTGCGACGACATGAACCAGATCATCGAGGACGTTCGGACGGACAACACGAGACGCGTCGGTGTGCCAGCGGGAGATCGCTGCGGCGAGCGGTTCGCCCCGCATCAGCATGCTCGCGGCGTAGGAGCCGCGAACGCCGCCCTTGGTCGCGCCGAGTGCTTCGGCGAACGCGAGACCGGCCGGATCTCCGGCGCGGAGTCTGCGAGCGATGTCGTGAAGGACGATCGGGAGTTCGTTCTCCATACGGCGAGCGGCGGTCCGTTGGTTCCAACGGCGCACCTGCGAGTACACGACCATGAGAACGACCCCGAGCACGACGGCGGTGATCGTGCCGGCGGCGATCCATGCCACGAACAGAGCGAGGGCGAGGTGCGACGGGTGCCAGACGTATCTGCGACGCTCCGCCACGACGGCGCCGTCGGTGGCATCCTGAGGAAGACGTACCGGACCGGGAGCCTTCACCGCCGGCAACGTCAGAAGCCCGGCAGCGAGCAGCACGAGAAGGCTCATCGCGCTCACGCCTCCCCCTCCGTTGGCGCGTCACCCGTGCGCAGCGCGTCGACGACCAGTTCATCGCCGACAAGGCGCACTCGCCCGATCGAGGCGACGCATCGAGCTCCGTTGGTCTGACGTTCGACCCCGACGATCAGATCGAACGCCGCCGCGATCTGTCGACGAACCGCAACGTCGGACAAGCCCGACCCCGCCAGCAGCACGAGGGTCTCCAATCGCCGGAGGGCGTCCGCGGCCGTCCGAGCGTGGATCGTGGCGAGACCCCCGCGATGACCGGTGAGCAGCGCCTGCACCAGATCGAACGCCTCGGACCCACGAACCTCGCCGACGATCAGGCGGTCCGGACGCATGCGTAGCGCGGTGCGGACCAGCGCGCGGAGATCGACCGCTCCGAGTCCCTCCGCCGTGGCCGGTCGGCTCTCCAGGCGAACAACGTGTTCCCCGGGCAGTCGCAACTCCGCAGTGTCTTCGATCGTGATGAGCCGTTCGCCATCGGCGATCGATGCTCCGAGGGCGTTCAGCAGGGTGGTCTTGCCGGAACCCGTCGCACCGAACACGAGGATCGACCGGCGATCCTGCACCGCGGCGCGCAAGGAGGCGGCGAACGACGAGTCGGCCAGTTCGTCGAGGGTCAGCGGAAGAGACCGGAATCGCCGAATGGTCAGATACGGGCCGTCGACGGCGAGTGGGGGGAGCACAGCGTGCACGCGTGAGCCGTCGGGGAGACGGGCGTCGACCATCGGACTCAGCCGATCGAGACGAAGCCCGAGGGGAAGGATCATGCGATCGATAGCCCGGCGAAGCATGGCGGCGTCGAGTGCGATCTCCGTTCGCGCAAGGGCGCCGTGTCGCTCCGTCCACACCGGACCCGGACCGTTCACCATGATCTCGGTGATCTCCGGGTCGTGAAGGAGTACTTCGAGCGCTCCGTAGCCGGCGATGTCGGCCACGATGTCATCGACGGCCGCGTCGATTTCGTCCGCGCTGAGGAGCGGACTCATTCGGCGAAGCACACGGCGGGTGGTGTCACCAACGTGCGAGCGAAGAGGTGGCGCGGTGGCATCGTCGACATCGGCGAGCTGTCCGAGACCGACCAACTCGTCGATGACGGCGTGTCGCACGACCGGCATCGACGGTCTCATCGGACGCTCCCAGGCGCGTCGGTGACCGGACGAAGGGCCCGCATGAGCAACCTCGGAGGACGCGACGCCAGAAGACCGGCGTCGACCGCGCGGCTGATCGACGGGTCGTACGGAATGCGGACGACCGGTGCATCGAGCACCGAGGCGACATCGGCACTCGTGAGCGCACGACCCGTCTCCTCCACCACGATGACCAAATCGGGACGGGGCGCGCCGACCGCCGCGCGGATGCCGAGGTAGCAAAGGCGCAGGACCAGCAATGACCGGTCGGCCGCCGCCAGGAGCGCTGCTCGGAGATCACCGTTCGTACCGAGGTCGACCACGACGTCTCCCGGCCACTGCGCGAGCCACGCACCGAGCTCACCGGCCCGCCCGGGCGCTGCACCATCAACGGCGGTGCCCCGGCGGAGCAGCGAGAGACGGGGCGTGACGGTTTCGACCAATCCACCCAGGGCGGCCGCCGGGAGATCAGTGGCGAACCACTCGCCCACGCCCGGACGGTCGTGACTTCCCTGGTGGCCGAGCACGTGCGCCGAGTCGCCGGCGAGATCGACGAGCACAACGGGATCCTCGGCGGTGTCCGCGAGCGAGAGCGCCAACGCCGCGCTCACGACCGACACACCAGCACCTCCTTTGACCGACCAGCAAACGGTGACCATGGGTTCCCTCGCAGAGTGTCCGAGATGATCGCCGCGGCCCGAGCGCACGAACGGACGGCCGTCGGCACAAGGGGGACAGCGATGCAGATGCTCCGGGGAAGAGGTGAGGGGCACTGTACGGGTGCGGAGTGACAACGCTCGCGTCGCATCGCGTCAAAGCGCCGTCGGGACGCCAGGGAGTCTTCAGATGACCGAACCGGACGTGCGACTACGCTCGCGAACGGAGGTGTCCGGGTACCTGGTGGGCTCCCTCGCCTTCAAAGCGAGTGCAACGAGCGATCCTCGTTGGGCGGGTTCGATTCCCGTCCACCTCCGCCATAGGTCGTCGGCTGTCACCGGCTCGACGGAACGCTCGGGGAGCGACACACCACTAGGCCGTGAGGGCGACCTCTCCGGTCTCCGAGAAGTCGTCGGGGCGGGCCGCCGGTTTGGTTCCTTCGACCCGTTCGCGAGTCTCCGCCGCCTCGCGGCTCGCCAGCATCGCCGGAATCCGGCGTCGGAGACGCCAGAAGGTGTCCTCCATCAGGATGTGGTCGTATTCCCCGTTTCGGCCGACGCTGTAGAGACCGTGCACACCGGTTCCCTCACTCGCCAGCGCAGCCCGGTCCTGTTCGTACTCGAGCGCGAACACGGGATAGCCCAGAGGCTGTCGGAGCACGCTCGCACCGATCACCAAGGAGCGGATGTTCGGGACGAGCGGGTCCAGGGTGGCGATGCATCGTTCGACGACCTGGTCGTCGCTGAGATTCCAGACGTCGTCGCCGGGTTGCGCGCCGAGCTCGCAGAGAATCATGGTCTTGCCGTCAGGCGCAGTCCAGGGCATGGCCAGCGGCGTCTCGGTGACTCGGAAGTACGGAAAACCTTTCGGGGTCCACACAACAACGTCGGGCAGGAGGCCGCGGCCCTGGACCTTGAGGTTGACAAGGATGAGTCCGCGGAAGCGGAACCGGCGAAAGCGATCGGTGAGATCGGTCCCCTGCACGAAGTTCGGCAGTCGGTTCACCGGCAGGGTCGAGATGACGGTATCGGTCTCGATGTCGTGGCCGTTGACCCGCGCTCCGACGACGCGCTCGTGATCCACATAGATGGCTTCGATTGGGTGGTCGAGCTGCACGGCTCGCGGCAGTTGCGCAGCAAGGTGCTCGCAGATGGCCTGCACACCGCGTTCGGGTGATACGTGGTGCACACCGGTGGCGGAAGGTTCTTCCTTGCAGTAGCCGATCATGACGGCGCGTCGCGTGAGTCGTTGCGCGGCCCGAAGCCAGATCGTCTGGAGCAGGCCGGCGGGAATCTTGTCGATGACGCTCGCTGACAGCTGATCGGCCGGCAGACCCGACCAGGCTTCGAGGAGCGGCAGGGCGACCTCGTCGGCCAAGGCGGCGCCGTATTCGTGGCGAAAACGGTCAGCGGCCACGGCCAGGTTTCGTTTGGGCCGTCGAATGCGTTCGTTGGCAGCACTCGCAACGTAGCGCGGCACGCCGAGAAGGCCCAGCGGATAGTGCGGGTGACGGTTCGGTCCGAGGTGGACAACCTCGCCATAGCGGGGCAGCGTGCGGAATGGGCCGGGCATACCAACGGCGGCAACGAAACGGTTGGTGACGAAATGGGCCCCGACGTCGTAGCTGAACCCGTCGGGATCGGTGTGGCTGGCTGCCATACCGGCGAGCCGGGGACCAGCCTCGTAGACCTCAGCGGGCACGCCGTAGCGGGCGAGTTCGGTAGCGGCAACGAGCCCGGCGATCCCGCCGCCGACGACGACGACGGGCGGTTTGGCGGTGCTCATCGGGGCCTCCTGAGAATGACGCGCAGCAGCGCGCCGCGTCCCACGATGTTGAGGGCACCGTCGATCAGCGTGAAGAATGCGAGCGACGGTGCGGTCTTGAGCGAGAACTCCTCGACAATCCATCGGGGCGCGCCCCAGTCGTCGAGCAGGTTCCGCACGCTGTAGGTCCAATTGACCGGGCTCGTGGTGGTCCCGAGTCGGTCGATGCCCAAGCTGCTGCGTTCGGCGAGTCGCCGCATCGACGCCTTGTTGAACAGGTTCCAGTGCCGGGGAAAGTGGTACCCGCCCCAGTGCCGGCCTTTGGCGATGGCGAAGTCGGGTGATCCGGTGTTGTCCGTGATCAGGTAGAGCCGTCCGCCGGGTCGCAGGACGCGGGCGATGGCCTGGAGCAGTACGACCGGGTCGGCGACGTGCTCGACCGTCTGGATGCACAGGGCCATGTCGATCGAGCCGGGTTCGATGGACGCATCCTCGATGGTCGAGCACTCGACGTCGAGCTCGCGGCGACGAGCCGCCTCGACCGCGCGCTGGTCGATGTCGACCCCCTGCAGGCGCCAGCCTGCCGGTCCGTACCGGCGCAGAAGGTCGAGGTGGAAACCATCGCCGCAACCGACGTCGAGAATGCGGGCGTTGGCCGCCAAACCCCTGCCGGCGCGGAGCAGGCGACGGGCTTCGAGTCGACTCCGTACCGTGTGGACGAGACCGAACTGCTCCTCGTCGAACGCGAAGGCGTGATAGCTGTCGGGATAGATGCGATCGAGTTCGCTGCCCTTCGGGCGTGGATCGAGGTAGACGAGCGCACAGGTCGGGCAGCGCACAGCGAGGAACGTCTGGTCGGACGTCCGGTATTCGAAGTCCTCCCCGATGCCTACCGGAACACCGTCCTGGTTCCCGCAGAGACAGCAGGCCACGTGTTCCAGAGCGAGGGGCGAATCCAACGTTTGCGCTGGTCGGACGCCTTCACGCGTGTGTTCGGTGGTGGCATTCACGGGACCTTC
>JANMYF010000339.1:0-21028 GCA_031381685.1 Acidimicrobiia bacterium | reverse complement strand
AGTCGCGCCCGGACGCAGCGGATGTCATCGAGCGCTCCACGCAGTTCATTGGCACGAGCGGCGCGGAGGTCGACGCGGCGGAACCCTTTCATGATCTCGGCGGGATCGATGACTTCCATACGTACAAGTGTACGAAGGGGGGTGTGACAGAACGAGCCGCATGCGTCGTGGTCACCCAAAGAAATTCCTTGCGGGTCTGTCGCTCCCCGAGAATGCGATCAACGTCGGTGGGTCGCGTGATCGCAACTCGATCGCTTGACAATATATCGCAGACCGATATAGTTGAATCCATGCCGGGATCCGATGTCGGGGACTACTTACCGTTGCCACAGGCACAGTTCCATGTCCTGGCGTCGCTGTCCGAGCGCGAACTGCACGGATACGCGATCATGCAACTTGTCGAAGAGACGTCGGGCGGGGTGGTGCGGATAGGTCCCGCCACCTTGTACGGCACCTTGAAGCGACTCGTCGACGAGGGTCTTGCGGAGGAATCGGAGCGGCGTCCCGGCGAGGACGATCAGCGACGCCGCTACTACCGGCTGACTGCGTTGGGTCGGCGGGTGTGCATGGCCGAAGTCGATCGTCTCGATGCGCTGGTGCGCCGTACGCAGCGCAATCTGCGCCCGGGGACGGCCTGACGTGGCCGCCAGCCGGGTCTACCGGGCGGTGCTGCGTTGTTATCCCGCACCGTTTCGCCGGCGCTACGGCGACGACATCATCATCGCCTTCGACGACTTGCGCGCCGACCGGGGAATCCGTGTTGCGTATTGGCGCGCGCTCGTCGATCTCGTCGTGACGATCCCGAAGTACCGATTGGAGAGCGCGATGTCCGAGCACCGAGCACGTTTCACCCTGGTAGTCCTGACCATCACATTGGCCTTCGCCGGTTTCACGACCCTCGCCGTGGGTTCATGGCCCGTCAGCGTCTGTCTTCTCGCCTGTGCAGCGTTGCTGTCGGTCAGCCAACGCAGCGCTGTGGCGCCGGGAGTGCCAACCAGAGTGGCCGGTCGGAGACGACGACTGTTTGTCGCGGCTGTCGTCTCCTTCGTTGTCTTCGCGTGCTCGGTTGTGGCCTTCCTCGTCGACATCGGCGACGACCACGTCGCGGGCGGTGCATTGCTGTTCTACAACGCCATCGGAATGTTGAGCCTTGTCGGCGGCATCGTGATGACCATCGCCCTCGTCAACGACTACCGCCAATTCCGTTGAGTACGACGTCGGTCGCCGGTCCGATGCCGCCGGGACCACGCGGTCGCTCCAACGCCCGATATGTCCGGCGGCTCTTCAGCGATCCGGCTCCGGCCCTCGATTCGTTGCGGGCGGAGTTCGGCCCGATCTGCGCACTTGGGTACCCGGGTCTCCGGCTCGCGATCGTCGGTGGCCCGGCATTGATGCACGAGATGTTTTCGATGGGAGCCGACGCATTCCGCTGGAAGCACGAGTTCAACGTGATCGGCGTCCGGTTCGTCGTCGGCAAGGAATCGATGATCGTCTCGGACGGAACCGATCACAAAACGACGACGCGGTGCCGTCCAACGGGCGTTCACCCGTCCTCGCCTCAACGGCTGGGTCCCGATGATCGTGCAGCGAACGGACGCCGCGATCGACGACCTGATTGCCTCGCCTGACGGCGTGCCACGGATTGTCGATCTCTACCCGATCGGGCGTGATCTGATCCTCGGGATAACGATCCACGCATTCTTCGGTGAACGCCTCGCCCGTCGTACCGCCGAGTTCAGCGACTTGTTCCAACGAGCGCAGGCATTCATCGAAGCCCCCGCGATCAAACAACTCCCGCATCCGATTCCCTTCACCGCCCGGTCACGCGTACGCGCCGACCGACGAGAGATCGACCGGATCATCGACGACGAAGTGGCCGATCGGCGTGCCCACCCGGTTGGTGATCCCCTCGACATCCTCGAAGTGCTCGCCAACGACTCCACCCTGTCCGATTCCGAAATTCGTGACCAGGTCGACACCCTCATCGGTGCGGGCTACGACACCACTGCCTCCGCCCTCGCCTGGCTGCTGTGGCGCACCGCCTCCGAGCCAGGCGTCTGGCAACAACTCCGGGCCGAGGCAGACCTCGTGCTCGGCCCGCTCGACGGTCGGAGCGCCGAACCGGACGAGAGGTCTTTCGCCAGACTCGACTACACCCAACGCGTCGTCCGCGAATCCTTGCGTCTCCACCCGGCCGGTCTTATCGGAGCGCGTGTCGCCGCTGGGGACCTCAATCTCGGGCAACACCGGATCAGCAAGGGCACCCTCATCGTCTGGTCCCCTTACCTTGCCGGACGCGATGACTCGGTATGGGCCGACCCGCTTCGCTTCGACCCCGACCGGCATCGCGACATGACGCCAGAGCAGAAAGCGGTGACCGACCAAACATGGGTGCCGTTTGGTCGAGGACCTCATATGTGTATCGGGTTCGTCCTCGCCCATATGGAACTCACCCTCGTTCTCGCCCGTCTTGCCCAACGACTCGACCTGACACCGACCTCGTCGAAAGTGCCCCGACCGGTCGGCATGGTCGTCAACCGACCCGAAGGCGGAGCACCGTTCGGCGTCTCGCCGCGGCACGCCTCGTCGTGACCCCGTTTGCGGCCCCGGAATTCGGGGTCCGCGCTTCATTCAGAGCAAAATGAGAACGCGGACTCTCGCAGCTGGTTACGCGATGGACGACGCGATGCGGTTGATGGTCGGTCGCAGGATCATCGTGTAGGTGTCGGCGATGGCGACTTCGCGGTGGGCCTTCTGCGCTTCGATGCGGGCGGGGTCCAAAGCGACCGCCATGAAGGCTGCCTTGCTCGGGAACTCGTTGAACCGCATCTGGTCCCAGGTGCGGCCGTCGCCGACGATCGTGCCTTCGACGGCGAACCAGCCGTTGATGCGCACACCGTGGGGCACGGCAACGGCGGCAGCGGCTGACTGGTACGCCGCCATCTCGTCGGGCGTCACGTCACTCGCCGACTCGGCATCGAACCGGAGCACGTGGAGCACCACGACCGGTCCATCTTCCGCGGTCGGCGGATGGGCGACATCGGCCCAGTCCACCTCGGCCAAGGCTTCGGGCCTTGGCGGCACGGGGATCGGAACACAACCACTCACGATCGTGAACTCCATGCCGGCGTCCTTGTGGGCGTGCTTGTCCTTGAAATCGGGACGCGTCTGCATCTCGATGAACGACCGGCGGGTCGGGTACTTCACGATGGCGACCCGGTCCCAGATCGGTGAGTCGCCGAGCAACTGCTGGTCCACGTCGGCGACGAACACGATCTGCGCGCCGATATCGCCGAGCACGTCGACCGGCGCGTAGATGTCGTCGGCCTCCCGGCCGGACACGTTGCTCGGACGACCGTCGGCGTAGTCCGCCACCTCCTTGTACTTCATGAGGTTGACCATCCACACCGGACCGTCTTCATCGGGCGGTGTGGTGGCGAGCTTCATGCCGTACTCGCGGTTGACCTGGCCATAGCGGGGGCTGCGGGTGTCGCTCATCGAGTCGTGTCCTTCTTGGGGGAGAGGTGAAAGCAGGAAGGGGCTAGCGGGGATGTACGACGACCAGATGCAAGTCGTCGCCCAGTTCGCTGCCGCCGGAGTAGTGCGCCGCCGCGAGAGCTCGCCAATCGTCGCCTGCTCCTCCGGTCGGGATCGGCGGCACGTAGTGCGTGAGCACGAGCGTGTCGACGCCGGCGCGTTGTGCGGTTTGGGCGGCTTCTTCCGGCGAGGAGTGGTAGTCGAGCGTGTCCTTCATCCGCTGCAACGGCACGTTGGCGATGATGTCCTTGCGGATCACAGTGTGCACGAGCGCGTTCGCTCCCTGGCACAGGGTGTCCAGGCCGGTGCAAGGCACGGTGTCTCCTGCCGCGACAACCGCAGCGCCCTCGAAGTCGAAGCGGTAGCCGACACTCGGCTCGACCGGCTTGTGATCCGTCTGCGCGCAGACGATCGAGACTCGACCCGGGAGGGCGACAGGACCGGCCTCGACCTCGATCACCTCGACGGGTGGCTCATGGTCGAGATCGGCGTGATGCGCCATCCGGTAACCGACGTCGAGATGCAGCGACGCCATGATGTGGCCGACGACCGCCGCAGTGCCGACGGGCCCGACGATGGTCAACGGCGTCTTCTGGAACGTCATGATCCATCGCGTCGTGATGACATCGTTCAGATCGGTGATGTGATCGCTGTGCAGGTGTGTGATCAACAGCGCCGAGAGATTCCCGGCGCCGAGGCCGCGGGCGGCGAGACGCATGAGCACGCCCCGGCCGGCATCGACGAGGTAGTGCTCGGCTTCGGCTCCCTCACCGGCCGAGATGAGTGTGGCCGGTCCGGCCCGGTCCGGACTCGGCATCGGCGACCCCGTGCCAAGGAGGGTGATCGTCAGACTCATCGATGGTTCCTTACGGTGGGCGGGTTCATTGACGGCTCATCTCGGCTTGCGCCTGGGCACCGGCCGCGCTCCGTGCCTGCGCCAGGGCGACGACGATCTCGACCTCGTGCAAGGTGCCGGCAAACGGGAACGGTGAGCGGTAACGCGGCGAGACGGCCGAGCCGTGGTCGTAGCCGACGCTTGCGCCGACGGAGGAGATCATCCGCATGTACAGCTCGGCGTCACCGCGGCCGCAGTCGACTCCGTCGATGGCGATCTCCACCCAACCCCCCCGCCCGGGACCGCGGCGGAATCGCGCCGTGAGCACGGAGTCGCCGACCGGGACGTCGATGTCGGACTCGACGACGGTGTGATCGTCGAACGCGTTGTAGTCGACGACCAACTTGTCGTTCTGCACGAACACCGAGATGCCGGAGTTCTCCGTGCCGGTTGCCCAGAGCACGCCGTCCTGGCCCGCCGCCCGCGTGATCCTCGCGTTGAGGTCGAAGTTGCGCCCTCCAGTGGCCGCCGCGGCCTGGCCCGGGATCGGCGACATCGGCGGCCGGTAGACGTAGCGTCGGCTCGGCGGGTGAGGGGAGCGCTCGCGGAACCGGGCGCCGAAGAGCTCGATGCCGCGATCGTCGAGCGGCAGCACGTTGTTCTTTCCCGCTTCGTGCCACCACAGATCAATGAGCTCACGTAGCTTCGTCGGATCGGATGCGGCGAGGTCGTTGCATTCCGACGCGTCGGCGGAGAGGTCGTAGAGCTCCCACGGCTCGGTCTCGAAGTCGGCGCCGGGGTTGTGCTTGCAGACCGCCTTCCACGTCCGTCCGTTCTGCGTCGCGACGAGGGCTCGGCTGCCGCCGTTCTCGAAATACTGGAGCGTGTTCGTCGGCGGCGCATCCGGGTGGGCGAGGACCGGCGCGAACGAACGACCGGTCACCGCGAGTTGGCGGAGACCTTTGAACACGTCCGGGGGAATGATGTCGAGCAGGTCATAGACCGTAGGGACGATGTCCGACACATTCACGAACTGTTTGCGCAAACCTCCGCGATGCTCCGCAGCGATGCCGGCCGGCCAGTGCATGATCATCGGCACGTGGACGCCACCTTCGTGCGTGTTCTGCTTGTACCACTTGAAGGGGCTGTTTCCGCATTGCGCCCAGCCCCACGGATAGTTCGTGTGGCTGTGCGGACCGCCAATGTCATCGATCCGCTCGACCGCCTGGTCGGGAAGCTCGAAGATCCCGTTGAAGAACTTCATCTCGTGCATCACTCCGAACGGGCCGCCCTCCTGCGACGCACCGTTGTCGGCATGAATGACCAACACGGTGTTGTCGAGTTGGCCCATCGCCCGAAGGCCACCCACGAGACGGCCGATCTGGTCATCGGTGTGATCGAGGAAGGCCGCGAACGCTTCCTGGAGACGCGCCGCCAGCCGCTGTTGGTTCACCGGCAGTGAGTCCCACGGCTCCACGCCCGGGTTGCGAGGTGCCAGAGGAGTTCCCTCCGGGATGATGCCCGACGCGAGCTGGCGCTGGTACCAGCGCTCGCGCATGACGTCCCATCCTTCGTCGAACGCTCCCTTGTACTTCTTCATGTAGGCGGCCGGCGCCTGGTGGGGGGCGTGCGTCGCTCCGAACGGGACGTAGGCGAAGAACGGCCGGTCGGGTCGCACGCCTTTGGTGTCGGAGATCATGCGGAGGAGCTGATCGATCAGGTCCTCGCTGAGGTGGTAGCCGTCCTCCGGGCGCGCCGGAGGTTCGATCGGGTGGTTGTCGCAGACGAGTTCCGGGCTGAACTGATCCGTCTCTCCGTCGAGGAAGCCGTAGAACCGGTCGAATCCCCGGGCCAGCGGCCACTGGTCGAACGGACCGGCAGCCGAGCACTGCTCCATGGGCGCGAGATGCCATTTGCCCACGCAGAACGTGGCATAGCCCTCGGACCGGAGCACCTCGGCAACGGTGGCCGCATGATTGGAGATGTGTCCGAGCTGGTGGGGGAAACCGGTGCGGAAATTCGAGACGGAACGCATCCCGACGGCGTGCTGCGAGCGGCCGGTCAAGAGCGAGGCCCGGGTGGGGGAACAGAGGGGCGTCACGTGGAAGTTGGTGAAGCGCAGGCCGTTGGCGGCGAGGGCGTCGATGTTCGGCGTGTCGATCGTCGAGCCGTAGCAGCCGAACTGGGCAAAGCCGGTGTCGTCGAGCAGCACGAAGATGACGTTCGGCGCGTCCTCCCCAGGATGCGGCGGCTCCTCGAACCAGGCTTCGGAATCGGCCAACGTGCGGCCGATACGTCCTTCGAAACGTGCGTTCTGCGGCTCGGTCTGCGACATGGAAACCCCCTCGGCCTCATCACGGTAACAAGTGCGAGTTATACTTTCAAAACCAATGCATCGGCTGCTACCGTCGTTGCATGGCCGCCTCCCTTTCTCCGAGCGCCGAGGCTGCGGTTGACGGTCGTCGGGCCCGCCGCGATCGGGGTCGCCTGGCCGTGACGAAAGCGGCCATCGACCTCGTCCTCGAAGGCCACATCCCACCGACGGCGGAGCTCATCGCCGAGCGGGCCGGAGTATCGGTGGCTTCGATCTTTCGCTATTTCGACACGCTCGACGAACTTCGCAACGAGACCACCCGGTTGTATTTCGAACGGTACGCGCATCTCTTCGACGTTCCTCACATCGGGCAGGGTGCGATCGCCGCCCGCATCGAGACTTTCGTCTCGTCGCGCGTGTCGCTCTACGAGACGACCGAGCCGATGGCCCGACTGCTGCGGTGGCGCGCGCCGCAGGTTCCCGAGATGGAAGCAATGCTTCACCGGGTGAGGGCGACCCGATCGGACCAAGTCCGCATCCACTTCGCCGACGAACTCGATCTGCTCACGCCGGCTGCGGCAGAGGATGCAGTCGCGGTTGTGAGCGCCCTCACCTCGTTCGAGGCGTGGGACCAGATCCGCACCGACCACGCGAGGAGCCCACTGCAGATCCGTCGGGCCTGGGCGAATGCGCTGGCCAGGCTCTTGCGACCGCCGGATTGACGAGGGCCGCTTCGAGTCGTGCGACACCACGGTCCGAACCGTCAGAGGGCCCTGGCACACTTTGACGCATGACCTCCGGCCCGAAACATCGCAGACCGCCGGAGCAGCAATCGAGTTCGGCGGTGCATGAACTGGCCGATGCGCATCTCGATCGTGTCCTCCTCGCGATGGCGGGACCATCAGCTATGGCCCGTGACGATCAACGCGCCGCAGTTCGTGCGCTGGTCGACGATCGTTCTCGCGTGTTGGTCGTTCAGGCGACCGGATGGGGGAAGTCCGCGGTCTACTGGGCTGCCACATCGGCCCTGCGGGCTGCTGGCGCAGGCCCCACGCTGGTTATCTCCCCGCTGCTTGCCCTGATGCGCGACCAGGTCACCGCGGCGGAGCGGGCCGGGCTCAAGGCGGCCACGGTGAACTCGACGAACATCGACTCGTGGGACGTGATCCTCGCCGACGCGATTGCCGGTGATCTCGACGTCCTTCTGGTGTCCCCGGAACGATTGGCTAATCCACGTTTCGGCGCGATCCTCCCGCAGCTGATCCGCTCGGCCGGTCTCATCGTGATCGACGAGGCGCACTGCATCTCCGACTGGGGCTTCGACTTCCGTCCTGACTACCAGCGCTTGGCGAAGTCACTCGTCGGCGTCGGATCACGAACGCCCGTGCTCGCCACCACGGCAACGGCGAACACCCGTGTCACGCTCGATGTCGCCGCCCAACTCGGCGATCACACCGTCACCTTCCGCGGATCGCTGGCCCGATCGTCGCTGCGGCTCTCCGTGGTTCCCGGCCTGACTTCCATCGAACGCTACGCCTGGGTCGCCGATGCCATCGACGCCATCGACGGTTCCGGAATCATCTACACGCTTACGATTGCCGAGACGGAGCGATTGGCCGGGTTCCTGGAGAGTCGTGGTCACGCGGTGGCGCCATACTCCGGTTCCCTCGACTCTTCGACGCGAGAACGCGTCGAGGATCAACTACGAAGCAATGAGCTCAAGGCGGTGGTCGCCACCTCTGCGCTCGGCATGGGGTACGACAAGCCGGACCTGGCGTTCTGCATCCATGTCGGCTCGCCCTCGTCGCCCGTGGCCTACTACCAGCAGGTCGGCCGCGCCGGTCGTGCGCTCGACAACGCCAACGCCGTCTTGTTGCCGGCGGAGACCGACACGCAGATCTGGGAACACTTCGCTACTGCCGGCGTCCCTGATGAGGGGCGCGTCGGCAAGATCTTCGAGGCGCTCGACGCAGGGCCGCAGTCACTGCTCGCTCTGGAGTCGTCCACTGGCATCCGACGCGGCCGCCTCGAAGGGCTGCTGAAGATCCTTGCCGTCGACGAGGCCGTTGCCCGCAACGGCACTTCGTGGCACCGCACGCCGACACCGTGGACTTACGACGCGCCGCGGTGGGAAGCGCTTGCTCTCGTCCGGCGAACCGAGGCCGATCTCATGCGGTCGTACGCTGCCGGCCAGGGGTGTCTTATGCGCACGTTGCAAACCGCGCTTGACGATCCCGAGCCGGTCGACTGCGGGCGGTGCTCGGTGTGCACCGGAGCGATTCCGGCCCCTGGCCTGCGTCCGAACGACGCAACGCTTTCGGAGGCGCGCATCTTCGCCCGTCGCCAGGACGTCGTCATCGATCCCCGAAAGCTCTGGCCCGGCGGAAGTGCGCGGAAGGGAAAGATCATCGGCTGCAGCGAAGGTCGGGCCATGGCCTTCGCCGACGACCCCGGCTGGGTCGATGAGCTCCGTGCGATTCACGATGCGCCGGCGTCGCTCGAGGTCCTCGCGGGCATGGTTGCGGTCCTCGGCCGGTGGCGCTCCACGTGGGGGGAGCGGCCGGTCGCGATCGTGCCGATCGCGTCTCACGCCCACGGCCGGTTCACCCGTTCCATCGCCGACCACCTCGGCGCTGTCGGCAAACTCCCGGTCATCGACGCCATCGGTGTCTCGGGCCAGATGCCGACGTCTGACGTTCCGTCGGCCGGACAGGTGAACGCCCGTTCAGCGAACATGGCGCTGCGGCCCGGCGTCGAGGTCCCCCGCGGTGCGGTCCTGCTGCTCGATTCCCACTACCGGACCGGTTGGAGCATGACGATGGCGGGAGCGCTGTTGCGTGAGGCAGGAGCAACGGCAGTGCTGCCCCTCGTGGTGCACCAACTGCCCTGAACTCGCGTTTGCGCTGGTAGGTCACTCCCGGCAGTTTGGATGCCCTCAACCCGACCGGCGAACGCGCCGAAGAAGGGGAGGTGCTGGAGACCGTCGAACGAACCGTGATGTGGGCGGACCGTGGCCACGCGGCTGCCGGCACGTTGTTCGGCTCCGCGTTCGGACTTCTCGACGAATCCATGCATGTGGTGTGGGTGAGTGCATCCTTCGTCCGCATCTTCGGCTTCGACCCGATCGGTTCGAGTGCACTCGAACTCCTGCATCCTGACGATCTGCCCATGGCTTCCAAGGTCCTCCAGGATCACGGCAAGTTCGCGGACCGCTACGACATCTCCAAAGCGGCAGACGAAATCACCCTTCCGACCGTCCAGATGCGGGTTCGGCACCGCGACGGCCGTTGGCTCCTCTGCACGCTCTCGATGCAGAACGAACTCACGAACCCGAACGTCGAGGCGATCGTGATCCGCCTTGACCGCAACCCGGACCGGTCGGGGATGACCAGGGCGTTGGGGCAGATGGCCAGTGCGGCGCCGACGCGCGAGGTGCTCACATCGATCCTGGACTACGTCGCTGCCGAGAACCCGCTGGTGCATGCCGAGGAGCTCTTTGTGGTCTGGTGGGACCACGCCGGCAGGCATGCTCTGAGCTCGAGGCGTCAGGTCTCCCTCGATGATCCTCTGGTGGATGCCGACCTCATAGACGAGGGTCTGATCGCCGACTGGATCACCCCGGCGTGTTTCGCGGTAAGCGAGCTGGCGAGCATCCGCGTTCGTGATGCTGCCGAGGCACAGGGGTTCCGCATGGTCTGGATGTACCCCATCGGCGAACCTGGCTGCGAGCCCCTCGGCGTGATTGCCGTCTGGACCGGTTCGGGCTACGTCCCGGAGCTACGGCCGGAGATGCATCTCACGATCGCATCGCATCTCATGCGGGTCGCTCTGCTCGAGGCGCAACGGCGCCGGACCATGCAGGTTGCTGCGATGACCGATCCGCTCACCGGGTTGGCCAATCGGGCAGGCCTGCGCGAGGCGCTCGACGAACTCGGGGACGACAGGCTTTTCCCGGTCACCGCCGTCGTCGTCGATATCGACGACTTCAAGGACGTGAACGATCGCTACGGTCATGACGCCGGAGACGCGGTACTGGTCGCTTTGGCGTCGCGACTCGGAAGCTGCGCGGCGGCTCGGGCAACCGTGGCTCGTCTTGGTGGCGACGAGTTCGCCATTGTCGCTTCCGGCCAATGGGGGGCGGCGATCCCCGAGGAATTGGCGGAGGCGAACAACCGGTTCTCGCTGCACGTGGTCAGTGGTCACCATCACGTAGAAGTCCAGGTCAGCATCGGCTCGGCGACGGCCTTCGACGGGGCCGAGATGAACGATCTCCTCACCCGGGCTGACGAGTCGCTCTACCGGACGAAGCGGGAACGTCGCACGATTATTGGCTGAATCGGCGACTTCGGACGGTACCTTCTACGCTACGGCTATGGAAGCCACCCGGGCCTTGGAACTCGCCGTCGACGCCGCGGCATTCATCGAGTCCAATCGACAGGGGGCGTTCTGGTCGCGAACCCCGGAACCCGAATCGGCGGTTGACCACACGCTCTATCACGGCACGGCCGGGATCATCGTGTTCCTGCTCGAACTGTCCGAGGCGACCGGCGACCCCTCCTACGCTGCTCGCGCGGTCGAAGCGGGTCGGGCACTGGTCGATGTCGTGGACAGCAAGACCTGGGCATCGGTCGCTTTCGCGACAGGGTGGACCGGGTATGCCTTCGCGCTCAACGAACTCGCTCTGCACTGTGACGATCCCGCGTTCGCTGCTTCGTCTGAGCGCTGCGTCCGCCGACTCCTGGCGCAGTCAACGCCGATCGGAAGCGGAATTGGCTGGATCGAGCCGATGCCGTTCTCGGACATCACGGGGTTCAGCGGTGATCGTGAGATCTACGACCTATCGGTGGGAGCCGCAGGTTCCGGGGTGGCGATGCTGGCGTTGGCGGCGACCTCGCGTTCCGAGACCGATCGCGCCGAGTACGTGGAGCGTGCAGCCTCGATCGGTGAGCGTCTGCTGGAAGTCGGCGAGCCGACCCCGGACGGCACGAGGTGGGGTCTCATGTCAGACATCCCGTTCCCGTTCACCGCGCCCAACTTCGCGCACGGCGGCGCCGGCGTCGGCTACTTCTTCGCTCGTCTGTTCGAGGCGATGCGGGATCGGCGCTTCCTCGGCGCAGCGTCTGAGGCGGCCCGGTACGTGGTGAGTCGGATGCACCCGGTGGGGGAGGGCGCGCTGGTGTGCCACACCGAAGAACTCCAGCCACCGGAGTTCTACCTCGGTCTGTGTCACGGACCTGCCGGCACCGGGCGTCTCTTCACGCTGCTCGCCCGACTCACCGGCGATCCCGCACTGCTCGCTCCGCTCGACATGATGATGCGGGGACTCGACGGTATCGGCGCGCCGTCGGCGCGGTCGTGGGGTTGGTGGAACAACCACGGCCGATGCTGCGGAGATGCGGGCCTCGGCGATGCCGCCCTGCTGTTCGCCGGTACGCCATGCACCGATGCGCAGCGGTCGAGCTACCTGTCGCTGGCCCATGCCTGCGCCACGGTCGTCGATGAGAAGTCGGTCTCCGCCGATGGTGCACGTTCGTGGACCCAGGCCGAGCATCGCGCCCGGCCACGATTCGTCCAGGCCCAGACCGGCTATATGCAAGGTGCCGCCGGGATCGGCAGCTTCCTCGTGCACCTCGCCACGCAGGGTCGCGCGGCTGGTCCGGTGCGGATCGAGCTCCCCGACGACGTCGTCTGAGGCCGGACTCTGGACCGGCGGTTGACTCGACGGCATGCCGAACCGTAGTGTCATTCCGAAACGACGCTACGAAATACCGTGGCCGAGCGCGGAGGCCGACATGACCGATAGTGTCCAGTACGAACGCACCGATGGCATCAGCACGATCAGCCTCGATGACGGCAAGGCGAACGTGATCTCGCAGACGATGATCGCCGCCGTCAACCGTGCGTTGGATCAGGCGGAGGCCGACGGCACCGTGGTGGTCCTCGCCGGCCGCCGCCGGATCTTCTCGGCCGGCTTCGACCTCGAGATCCTCGGCCGATTCGACGACGAAACCGTGGGAATGCTCCGGGGCGGATTCGAACTTGCCGCACGCCTCCTTGCCTTTCCCTCGCCGGTCGTCGTCGCCTGCACCGGACACGCGCTGGCGATGGGCTCGTTCCTCCTCTGCGCCGCCGATTACCGAGTTGGCGCCGACGGTGAGTACAAGGTCGGTGCCAATGAGGTGGCCATCGGTCTTCCGATGCCGCTGCCTGCCCTCACGATCCTGCAGCACCGCCTGTCTCCGGCCCTGCACACGCGATCCATCGCGCTTGCGGAGATCTTCACCCCGGCCGCCGCCTGTGGCGTCGGATTCTTGGATCACGTGGTCCCGCCGGAGCGGGTTCTCGAAGAAGCCCGCACGGTGGCTGAACGTCTCGCCACCCTCGACCGCCCGGCATATGTCGCCACGAAGAACCGCCTGCGAGGAACAACGATCGACGAGATCCGAGCCGGGATCGACGCCGACTATCCCGTTCGCGCCTGAGGCCCGACACCTGATGCCGCGCCTGAAACAGCGGACACCGGAGCTTCGAGCCCACGTGCTGGTTGCCGCCGAGGCGACCCTTGCTCGCGGAGTTGAAGGCTTCACGACCAAGCAGATCGCCACCGATGCAGAGACCTCGGTGCCGGCGATCTACGAGATGTTCGGCGACAAGAACGGGCTGTTGCGTGAGCTGTTCTTCGTCGGCTTCCGAAAACTCGCGACAGCCGCAGCAGAAGTTCCCACGTCCGATCATCCGCGAGCTGACGTTCTTGCCCTGGCCCGTGCCTATCGGTCGTTCTCCCTCGCCCACCCGTCGCTTTCAAAGCTGATGTTCTCGCAGCCCTTCGCCAGCTTCGCTCCGACGGTCGACGATCTTGCCGCAGCTGACGCCAGCCGACGCACGCTGGTCAAAGCGGTGCGACGGTGCATCAAGGCTGGCGTGGTGCACGGCGATGCCGTCGATGTGTCGCACGTGTTTCTCGCCCTGGTCCACGGGCTCATCGGCCAGGAGGCGGCCGGCTGGCTGGGTGAGGGGAAGGCGTCGTGCGACCGTCGGTGGGACCTGGCGCTGTCGATGTTCTTCGTGACCGGACCGCGTCCTGTCGCTTCAGGAGGAGCCAGGCCGCGCACGAAGACCTCGGAGCCCGACTCGGTGCACCACTAGCGGGATTACTGCTTCGTGGCGAGTAGCCGGACGAAGCCGATCTCCGTTCCCTGATCGGTCGTCAGCATGTCGTGGGTGGTGGCGACTTCCTCGACCCACCAACCCTCGACGTAGGGCGTGATGTAGTCGTTGAACTGGAGCCAGTCCTGCCATCCGTCCTCGATCATGCCCACCTCATCGACCACAACTTTGCGCGTCTTGGTCCAGTGGGTACGCCACCATTCCGGTGAGTGCCAACAGCAGAAGTCCCATTCCCAGTACGGTTCGAGCGCGGTCGGAATCTCGTCACCCAGTTCACGTGTCGTGGCCGGCATCACCGCGCCGATTTGTCCTCCGGGCTTCAGGAAGTCGAGGAGGTAGCCGAGGTAGAGGTCCGCGGTGCCGAAGTACTGGTAGGCATCGAAGCTGACGATCGCATCGAAGAAGCCCGCGGCGAAGGGCAGCGTGTGTGCTTCCGCGTGTATCGGGGTCACGAGGCTGCTGGTGTCTGCTACGACGATCCGCTTCTGGTTTTCGGTGGCAGGTATCCACAAATCGGTGGCCCATACACTCGCCCCGAACTCCCGGGCGAGGAAGATGGAACTCATCGCTTTGCCACAGCCGAGATCAAGCACTTTCATCCCCGGTTCGATGGGCATGATCTCCGTGAGTGCCTCGGTCAACCAGAGGGCGTTCGGGCCCATCTGGTTTTCCACGACCCAGGTCGGCTCGTAGCTGTTCGAGCGAACGTAGCGAGGGTGTTGAAGGGTAGGAGGGGTCGTCATTTTGCGCTTCCTTTGAACGTCACTGTTTCCGAAATCAAGAAGACCAACGTCGCCTTGCGGCGGCGGTCACATCGTGCGCTCCCGCCCGGCGGGCGGTCGGAACTCAGACGACGATCAAACAATCACGCTCCTCGGGTAAGTCAAATTCGACTCGCGATCAGAGAGTACATCGCCGAACTGCAGTGGCCCCTTCAAGATCCACTCAGCGCCTGACCCGTTCAACGAAAGGCCCCCAATGCCACTCCACCATGAACGCATCACCTTCGGCTGCCTGAGCCGATGCGGATGGTTGCCTGACGACTGCCCGCGGTGAACCCGACCACTTCCGCTACATTCCGGTCATGACGCCACTGGTCCTCGTGCACGGAATCACCGAGTCCAAGCACGCGTGGGACCCGCTCCTCGACGCGCTCTCCATCGATCCGGGCGCTGAGGCCCGACGGACGATTCTTGCCGTCGACCTGCGCGGTCATGGCGAGGCCACGCGGACACCACCCTTCGACCTTGTTGCCATGGCGACCGATGTCCTCTCGGCAATGGAACAGGCGGGAATTGCCCCGCGTGATGCGGTGACCATCGGACACTCGCTCGGTGGGACGGTGGTCACGGCCATGGCTGCCGTCACCGAGTTCCGCGGCGTGGTGAACGTCGACCAACCGCTCAGGCTCGCCGACTTCCAGGCCGGGTTGCGCCAACTGGAACCGATGCTGAGGGGCGACGAGGCGAGCTTCTCCGCAGCGGTCGCCATGGTGTTCGACGCCATGCGCGGTCCACTCTCCGATGAGCAATACCAACGGCTTGCCGCGCTCCGTCGGCCGGAGCGGGCGGTCGTGCTCGGCGTTTGGGAACCGGTGTTGACGCTTTCATCTGGCGACCTCGACGCAATGGTCGCATCGATGACCAGGACCATCGACAGCCCCTATCTCTCTCTGCACGGGATCGACCCGGGCCCCGACTACGCCAGTTGGCTCGCCGACCACATCGCCGGGGCGGCGATGGAGGTCTGGCCCGACCACGGGCACTATCCGCACCTCGTCGATCCCAACCGGTTTGTCGACCGGATCAACACCTTCGTTGATTCCACGCGGACCTGAGGGGTCGCCGCCGTCTTGGCGTGCCACCTCGGGGATCTCTACCCTGGCAGTGATCGCCCGGTTCGCGGGCTCGGGGAGCACACGATGGCAACGGAATCAGCAACGGCCCTGTCCACCGACGGTTCGGCAGCGAACGCAGCTCCGACCGACTTCGATGTGGTCATCGTGGGTGCCGGGTTCGCCGGCATGTACCTGCTTCACCGCCTCCGCAACCTGGGCTTCTCGGCTCGGGTGCTGGAAGCAGCGGATGACGTCGGTGGCACGTGGTACTGGAACCGGTATCCAGGAGCGAGGTGCGACGTCGAGAGCGTCGACTACTCCTTCGACTTCGACCCGGAACTCGAAACGCAATGGACGTGGTCGGAGCGGTATGCCGCGCAGCCCGAGATCCTTCGCTACGCCCAGCACGTCGCCGACCGGTACGACCTCCGACGCGACATCGAGTTCTCGACGCGCGTGGACTCCGCTGCGTGGAGTGATGACACGTCGAGTTGGACTGTCAACACTTCTCGGGGCACCAAGGTCACCTGCCGTTTCTATGTGATGGCCACCGGCTGCCTCTCCGTTCCCAAAGAGGTCGATATCGAAGGTGCCGATCGGTTCGCCGGTCCGAAGTACTGGACGAGCCGTTGGCCGCACGAAGGCGTCGACTTCACTGGCATGCGGGTCGGCGTCATCGGCACCGGTTCGTCGGCGATCCAGTCGATCCCGATCATCGCGGCTCAGGCCGCGCAGCTCACCGTGTTCCAACGCACGCCGAACTTCTCGATCCCGGCCTACAACGGGCCGGTCTGGCCGGAGAAGCGAGCGGCCTACGACGCCGATCCGGTCGAATACCGCCGGGCGGCGCGGCGCTCGGGTGGCGGCGTTCCGCTTCCCGAACCAACAGTCAGCGCACTTAGTGTTTCGGAAGAGGAACGGAACCGTGCGTTCGAGGAGGCCTGGAGGCGCGGTGGGATCATGGAGTTCCTCCGGACCTACAACGACCTCGTCGTCAAGGTCGAGGCGAACGAACTTCTCGCGGAGTTCGTCCGGAACAAGATCCGCGCTGCGGTGCATGACCCCGCGACGGCCGAGCTCCTCTGCCCGAAGGACTACCCGATCGGGACGAAACGACTCTGTGTCGACACCAACTATTACGAGACGTACAACCTGCCCCACGTTCGTCTTGTCGATCTCCGTCAGCATCCCATTGCGACGATCACCGAGACCGGTGTCGACCTGATCGACGAATCGTTCGAGTTCGATGCCATTGTCTTTGCCACCGGATTCGACGCGATGACGGGAGCCATCGTCAGCGTCGACATCGAAGGCCGCGGTGGGATCACCCTGAAGGACGAGTGGGCCCACGGTCCGAAGACGTACCTCGGCCTGATGACCGCGGGGTTCCCGAACCTGTTCATGGTGACCGGACCGCAGAGTCCGTCGGTTCTCTCCAACATGATCGTGTCCATCGAACAGCACGTCGAGTGGATCGCGGATTGTCTCGTCCAGCTCCGCATCGAGAACTCCGTCGTGATCGAGCCGACGGAGACGGCGGTGAACGGCTGGGTGCAGCACGTGAACGACTTCGCGGACATCAGCCTGATGCCGAAGGCGAACTCCTGGTACATGGGTGCGAACGTGCCGGGGAAGGCACGGGTGATCCTTCCCTACCCGGGCGGGGTCGAGCGCTACCGCGTCGCATGCGAGGAGGTGATGGGCAACGACTACCTCGGGTTCATCCGTCGCGGACCGGACGCAACCAAGGTCAACGACGGAGTCGTTCGTCGGTTACAGCCCGACGTCGGCATCATGCTCGAGATGATGGCCAGCCTTGGCCTGCCACCGCTCGAATCGATGTCGCCGGCCGATGTCCGCAAGTTCATCAAGGCGTCCTCGGCGATGAGTCCGCCAGGACCCGAGGTCGGAAGCATCACCGACGGGGTGTTTCCGGGGCCGGCCGGTGAGCTCTCGTATCGTCGCTACGCACCGGTCGGTGACGGGCTGCGTCCGATCATCGTGTACTTCCACGGCGGAGGCTGGCTCTTCGGCGGCCCCGATTCAGATGATCCGTTCTGCCGCGACCTTTGCGTCCGGTCCGATGCCGTCGTCGTGTCCGTCGACTACCGCCATGCCCCGGAAGCTCGTTTTCCTGCAGCGGTCGACGACGCCTTTGCCGCCGTTCGTTGGGTGGCCGAGAACGCCGAGACGCTCGGTGGCCGAAGCGACGAGCTCGTCGTGGCCGGATGGAGTGCGGGAGGCAACCTCGCTGCGGTCGTCACGCAGCGGGCGCGCGACGAAGGTGGACCGCAGATCGCCGCGCAACTGCTTGTCTGTCCGGTGACCGACGCCGACCTCACGCGGTCGTCGTATCTCGAGAACGGCCAAGGCAAGGGGCTCACGGCGTCGGTCATGTCGTGGTTCTGGGACCACTACGTCGACCCGGCCGATCGGTCGAACCCGCGTGCGTCGCCCCTTCGCGCCGAGAGCCTCGCCGGGCTCTCACCCGCAGTTGTGGTCACGTGTGAATTCGATCCGCTGCGCGACGAGGGTGATGCGTACGCGGTCGGGCTGGCGGCGGCGGGCGTGCCGGTGCGGCATATCCGCGCGCGGGGTCACATTCACACCTCACTGCTTGCTGTCGACCTGATGCTCTCGGGTGCACCGGTGCGCGCCGGAATGGTCGACGCGCTTCGGAGCGCGTTGGGCTCGTCGGTGTCGCTGAGCTCGACCTGACCGCCGTCCGCAGCTACGGTCCTGGTCGACATGCAACCACTCCTCTTCCTCTGGTGCGCTCTCGCGGTGTTCGCCCTCGTGCTCACGGTGTGGGCGGTCAGCGTCAGGATCCGCGACGCGAGCATCATCGACATCTTCTGGGGCTTCGGTTTCGTGGTGATCGCCTGGGTGGCGTTCCTGGTCACGCCGGGAACGGGGGGTGATCGGCAACGGCTGATCCTGTTCGTGACGACCGTCTGGGGCCTTCGTCTCACGTTGCATCTCGCCCGCCGCAACATCGGCAAAGGCGAGGATTTCCGGTACCAGGCCATGCGCAGGAAGCACGGCGACCGTTTTCCGATCATAAGCTTACGTACGGTCTACCTGACGCAGGGGGTGCTGATGTTCATCGTCGGACTTCCCGTGATCGTCGGTTCGATGAACTCACCGATCGAGCGGCGTTGGCTGATGTTCGTCGGAGCGGCCGTCTGGCTGGTCGGAGTGGTCTTCGAGACCGTGGGCGACCTGCAGCTCACCGCGTTCAAACGAGACCCCGCGAACGCCGGGAAGGTTCTGCGCACCGGACTGTGGGCGTGGACCCGCCATCCGAACTACTTCGGCGATGCCGTTGCGTGGTGGGGCATCTGGGTCATCGCATGCTCGCACAAGTGGGGGCCACTGACCATCGTCGGTCCGCTCGCCATGACGGTGCTGCTCCGCCGCGTATCAGGGGTCCCGATGCTGGAGAAGACCATGAGCAAGCGCCGTCCCGACTACGCCGCCTACGTGGCATCGACGAGCGCCTTCATTCCCCGACCTCCGAAGCGCTGAGCGGGCAGCACGGCCGCGAACGGTGGTCCCTGATGAACACGCCGGCACTCGATATCGATCTCCTCGCTCCTGAGGCGATCGAGGACCCCCATTCCTATTTCCGGCCCATTCGCGAACGTGCGCCGATCGCGTGGAGCGAGCGTCACCGGGCGTGGATCATCAGCGGCCACCCCGAGCTCGATGCCGCGTTCCGTAACCCGCGTTTCTCCACGGAACGCATGGGAGCGTTCAAAGCGCGTCTGACCGGATCCCGCGCCGAGGCGCTGGAGAAGGCCGTGGCGCTCCTCGATGGCTGGATGCTCTTCCACGAACCACCCGAGCACACCCGTCTCCGGGCGCCACTCTCCCGGGCATTCACCGTCCGTACGGTCCGTTCGCTCGAGGACGACGTACGTTCTCTGTCTGCCGAACTGCTCGACGCGTTTCCTGCGGACGGAAGTCGCTTCGATCTCGTCGCGAGCTTCGCGCACGAGCTTCCGGCGCGGGTGATCGCGAAGCTCTTCGGCGTGCCACCGTCGCTGGAACCGTGGCTCGCCGAATGGTCCGCCCGTTTTGGGGTCGTCGTGTTCGGCGCCACTCGCCGACCCGATTATGAGGATGTGGCCCGCGCCGCCGGCGAGGAGTTCGAAGAGAACCTCGGCGAGTTGATGCGCGAGCGCCGTGCCCGACCTCGCAACGATCTCATCAGCGTGCTCCTCGCCACCGAAGACGCCGCCGACGGGCTCACCACCGCCGAAATCCTCGGAGCGTGCTCGCTGCTCCTCTTTGCCGGACACGACACCACATCGTCGTTGCTCGGATCGGCAACCGTCGCCCTGCTCAACCATCCCGAGGAAGCGCAGCGATTTCGGGCGGGCCTCGACGGTCGGGCGCTCGACGTTGCCATCGAGGAGCTGCTCCGGTATGAGGCGTCCGCGAAGGCGATGATGCGCCAAGTGACCGAGGACCACACGTTCTTCGATGTGGAAATGCACGCGGGTGAGGCCGTCTTCCTCACGATTCTGGCGGCGAACCGCGATGCGCGCGTTTTCGTCGACGCCGACCGCCTCGATCTGACCCGTTCGGCGAATCCGCATCTCACGTTCGGCCACGGGCATCACTTCTGTCTCGGTGCCTCGCTGGCGCGTCTGGAAGCCCGTATCGCGCTGCCGATGCTCTTCCACCGTTTCCCCCTGCTACGCATCGACGGACCGGTGACCTGGAAGCCCAACATCAGCGACCGCTCCGCACAGCACATTCCGGTCCGCGTCGGCTGACTCGTCGGCCGTCCCCACGCGAGCGGAGACCGAAGTCGGGAACCTGCGTGTGCGTCTCTACCGTCCCGCTGCTGTTGCAAACCGACCGAAGCCAAGGCTGGCGGACACCGACCCGGAACAGGTCATCATCGTTGGCGGCCATCTCGCCGGTGAATACATCAAGGGGTCAGCGCCGGAGGACGGGGTTGTGTTCGGCGAGCTCGGTGATGGGCGACCACGGCGAATTCCACGCGTTCGGAACGTCGACCCCTCGTCCTCGCTCGGCACGGTCACGAGATGCGGCAGAACACCTCTGTGAGTATCGCTGTGCGGTGTTGTTGGCCGTGATCGGATCGGTTTGATGCTCGTCGTTGTGACCCGGATACACCTCCTGGCCCTCGGTGCCTTGATTGGGACTTGTCGAACGTTCGAGTGTCGAACCCGTCCGGTCGGACAGCGTTGGCTTTATAGGAGCTTGACCATCCGAGAGTGGTTCTCGGGCGTGTCCCATCACAGTGTTGCCGCTGCTGTCTTCCCGGACGGATCCCGTCATTCCCCCATTTCGAGAAGAGGAA
>JANMYF010000125.1:0-13491 GCA_031381685.1 Acidimicrobiia bacterium | reverse complement strand
GGGCCGCACTGCCCACCGAACGCATCGAAGCTCCCCAGATGAGGTTCGATCGAGAAGAAGCCGGTGAACCCGTCGGCATGAAGCGCGCGTATGACCTCGCGGATCTGGCCGTCGCCCTCGCCGGCGACCTGCACGTCGCCGCTACCCATCACGGCATCTTTCATGTGGACGTATTCGAGATGAGGTCGGACCATCGCAAAGGCCTCATCGAAGGGAAGGACACCGCACTGTACGTAGTTCGCCGGGTCGAACACGAGCCGAAGGTTCGGCGAACCGACGGACTCGACAATGTCGAGACAGCGGCGCGGGATGTCGCCGTAGACGCCCTTCTCGTTCTCGTGGATGAAGACCACGTCGAACCGCTCGGCGACGCCTGCCAGGGCCGCCATGCGGCGCAGGACCTCGTCGCGCCGCGAATCGGGGTCCTCGCCCTTCGGGATGAAGAACGAGAACATCCGCACATAGGGCGTGTTGAAAACATGAGCAAGTCGGGCCGCCCGCTCGGCCTTCACCAGGTGGGCGTCGAAATCGTCGGTGAGCCTGATCTTGCCGATCGGCGACGCAATGGACGACACCGAGATCCCGGCGGCGTCGAGCGCCCCCTTGGCCTTCGAGATCTGATCGTCGTCGAAGGCGATGACGTTGGTGCCCCAAGCGCTCCGGAGGTCAAGCCAGCGGAGCCCGAGATCGCCGAACAGGGCGATCTGCTCTCCCAGGTCGGGGCCGACCTCGTCGGCAAAGCCGGCCAGCGTCCAAGGCGTCGCGGGCGCGCCCGGCACGGACACGCCGTGCGTTTCGCTCATGGAGAACCCGCTGCCCTTATCCGACCCACGGGTCGAACCTACAAGAGCGCGACCCTACTGCGCCGGCGGCATTGCCCCCATGCCCTGCATCTGCGTGAGTGACGCATCGACGTTGCCGGTGAAGCAGCGGATCGAAGATGTCGAGTCGGCGGTGTCCAGCAGCACGTAGTGGTACACGCCATCGGGGAACTCCGGCGTCGGGCTCGTGATGCCGTTGCATGCATCGAGCTGATCCTTGGTGACCACGCCCCCGTTGGCATCGCGGTCGCCGTAGATCAGGTACCCGTCGAAGGCGACGCCGATGATGTGTGACGGTCCGCCCACGCTGTCGACCTGCGACGTGACGCATTTCGGAAGCGCGTGGTAGTGGTACTGACCCATCGGAGTCGGGTGACCGTTGCACGAGTCGAGGAAGGCCACGTCTTCGCCCTTGGCGTTCTTCACCGCGAAGTTCGACGCCATCGCGACGGTTGATCCGTCACCCTCGTACGGGTTGAACAGGGCCGCTCCCGAGATCATCACGCCAATGGTGCCGAGGCTGGCGTCGGTGGGCGACGCGGCCTTCGTCGGAACGGTGGGAATCGAGTAGTCGTAGCTCTGCGCGGTTGTGGGGTCGGCCCCGGCGGTCGCCGTCGACGCGTCGGGCACGCGCACTCCGGCGTTCGGCAGGGCGTACTCCGCCTGGCGGGAATGGTTCGGCAACCCATCCGAGACGAACCGAAACCTGCCGTCGGCAATCGTCACCTTCACGTTCGACGCCCACTTCGCACCTTCCAGCCCAGCCGTCATGTCCGTTGACCCCTGAGCCACGGGCGCGGCGGCTGCCGTCGCATCTGCGGCTGGAGCAGTTGTATCGGTCACGACCGTGTCGCCAGCGATCGCGCTCTCCGCAACGGTTTCCCCGGCGAGGGCCGTGGAATCGGAGGACGACGAACTCGAGCACGCGGGTAGCGCGATCCCTCCGAAACCCAGAACGACAAGGAAGGAGACAGTGCGAGCGAGGCGATGCATGCGAACACCGTGGCACCTGCAGGTAAGAGTCGTGTGAAAACCACCCAACATCACCGGGAACTCGTAGGAGGACAGTCCCGATACGCTCACCGTGGTGATGCCCAAGAACGTGCGCGATGTTGTCGACGGATTGATCGAGACGCCGATCGTCACCAGCTTCACCCGCATCGGATTTCGTGCCCGACAGCAACTCGAGAACTGGACCTCGCTCGACAGCTATGACATGACTGGACGAGTCGTCGTCCTCACCGGTGCCACATCGGGAATCGGTCGCGCCGCGGCCATTCAACTTGCCCGCTGCGGGGCCACGCTGGTCGTCGTCGGGCGCGACGCCGGCCGCAACCAGACTGCAGTCGACGAGATCACCGAAGCGACCGGCAAGCGCAACATCACCGAGATCGCCGCCGACATGGGTGACTACGGCCAGGTTCGGGCACTCGCCGAGCGAGTGCTCACCGATCACGATCGCCTCGACGTGCTCGTACACAACGCGGGCACGCTCAGCGGTTCACGCGGCCTTGCGCCTGATGGGACCGAGGCCACGGTTGCCAGCCAGGTGGTCGGGCCGTTTCTTCTCACCGGTCTGCTCCTCGAACGGCTCGCGTCCGGGACGCCTTCCCGGGTGTTGACGACATCGTCTGGCGGGATGTACGCAGCCGAGCTCACCGTTGCGAAGCTGCAGATGTCCGAACGGGACTACAACGGCGCCCAGCAATACGCTCGCGCCAAACGGGCACAGGTCACCCTCAACGAGATGTGGGCCGAACGCTTCGGCCACCTCGGCATCCACTTCCACGCCATGCACCCGGGATGGGCCGACACTCCCGGCGTGGACGCCTCGCTGCCCACCTTCGCCAAGGTGATGGGACCACTTCTCCGCACCGCTGACCAAGGCGCCGACACTCTCGTCTGGCTCGCTGCGGATGACGCCGCCATGGCCTCGAACGGCAGGTTCTGGCTCGATCGTCGCACGCGGCCCATCCACAAGCTGCCGACCACCAGACGATCAGATAACCGCCAGCGCCGCGACGAGCTTTGGCGCTGGGTTGTCGACATCTGCGGGACGGAGCCGACCATCGCGAGAGACTGACGCGATGGAGACACGCGACTGGACTGACCGAGCGTTCGATCCGAGCACCGGGCCGATACTCGTGCAGGTGGACACCGTTGAACATCTGTTCAACCCAATCGACCCCCAGCCCCTCAATCTTCGCGACCTCGACGTCGAGATCGCCGACTGGATCACGAACTGGGCGGAGGAGCAACACGACGAGAGGTCCCTCACCATCAAGATCGTCGTGGCCGACGACAGCGCCGCCGGAAGTGAGGAACACGTGGCGGCCGGGATCCACAACCACTTCGCCTATCGACGCTGGGCCGCCGGCCGGCGCCTGTCACGGCTCTGGCGGGAGGGGCGGATCAGCCTGGTAATCGGTCTGGTCGTGCTGGCCGGCTTCACTCTCGTTTCCGAGCTGCTGGACAGGCCCAACAACGGTGCCGTCGTGCGCGTCATCCGTGAAGGGCTGACCGTTGCTCCGTGGGTTGCGATGTGGCGGCCCATGGAGATCTTCCTCTACCTCTGGTGGCCGATACGCGCCGAGCGACGCACGTTCGATCGCCTTGCCGAGGCAACCGTGTCGTTCACGAGAGGACCCGAACTCCGTTGACGATGACGCCCGCGGGCGAGGGCTTCCCCGATCGGACTGCATCTGCAAAGGTTGAACATGGAAACCGACGTTCGCTCCGCTCGTGACGATGACCTCGAAATCATCGTCAGTGCACTCACGGAATCCTTCTTCGATGATCCGGTGATGATGTGGCTGTTCGACGCAGGGGTACGAAGGGATCGACTCGATGCGTTGTGGCGGCTCTTGACTGGGCACGGCTACCTCCCCGCGGGCGCGTCGACCGTGCTACCGGGTGGCGACGGAGCGGCGCTGTGGATGCCCCCCGGCCAAAGCCTCGACGACGCGTTCTGGGCCGAGCATCTCGACGAGTTCCTGGCCGGCCTCGAAGGTGACGTCGAGCGGATCGGCCAGCTTTCGGACGCGATGGGCCAGAACCACCCGGAAGAGCCTCACTGGTACCTGCTTGCCATCGGGATCCGGCCGGCGGCGCAGGGACGGGGGCTCGGCGGCGCCCTGCTGGCCCACTCCCTCGCCCCCGCCGACGCCGCCGGCAAAGCCGCGTACCTCGAGGCGACGAGCCCCCGAAGCCGGGTGCTCTACGAACGCTTCGGCTTCGAGGTCGTCTCGGAGTTCCGTCCGGGCGACGGCCCCATGCTGTGGGGAATGTGGCGCGAACCGAGACCGGTTCGCGACCTCGTCCAGACAGCGACGCAGTCGACCGCCGTTCAGACTGGCCCGACGCGGTGACGACGAAGATCACGATCACCGGGACAGGTGTCCCCCATCTGGCACCCGGCCGCGCCGGACCAGGCGTGTTGGTCGAGTACGGCGATCTTCGCCTGCAGTTCGACGCCGGGTACGCCACATCCTTGCGACTCATCGAGGCCGGCATCCACACCCACCAGCTCACCGCCCTGTTCATCACCCACCACCACTCCGATCACCTGACCGGCCTCACCGACCTGCTGTTCTCCAGATGGCTGGAGAGCCAGGCCAACTTCGTCCCTCTGCCGGTGATCGCGCCGGCAGGACCATCGGTCGCCTTCCTCGAACGGATGATGGACCCGTGGCAGGCCGACATCGCCGCGCGCAAAGATCACGTCGACCGCCACGATGATCCTGCGCCGCGCATTGTTCCCTTCGATCCCGGACCGACGAAGACCGCGGCGACCGTGGTGTGGACCGACGAGACCGGCGATGTCCGCGTGCTCGCCCGGTCGGTGCATCACGAGCCCGTCTCCCCCGCCGTCGCGTACCGCGTGGAGACCCCCGACGGCGCGGTGGTGATCTCCGGAGACACCATCGTGTGCGACGAGTTGGCCGAGTTGGCGACGGGGGCTCAGGTGCTCGTCCACGAAGCGTTCCGGCGCGAAGCGATGCTGAAGCTGGTCGCCTTCGCACCACAGTTGGCGCACATCGCGGCGTATCACGCCGACACCGTCGAGCTCGGGCGAATGGCCGCGACTATCCAGGCGCCGACAGTCGTGCTCACCCACCTCATCCCGAGCCCGGGCACCGGCCGGACAACGAAGGCCGACTTCGTCGACGACCTCCGACGCGGCGGATACGGGGGCCAGGTCATCGTCGCTGACGATCTCTGCACCGTCGAGGTCACCGCAGGACTCGTGCGCTTCGACTCGACCGCAAGCTGATCTCAGGACGGCGTTGGCGCCGCTCACCACCTCCGCAGGGCGTGCACCAGCAGCCAGATACCGACGAGCACGGCGATGATCGTGACGAGGTGCTCCGAATGGGGTTCCAGCCATGCCCGCACGCGTGTGAGGTGGTCCATGGAGGATCTCGGCGAACGCACGGCCCACAGCTGCATCGCCGCGATGGTCGAGGTTGCCGCGGCGACGAACACCGCCATGGCGATGAACGACTGGGCGACGCCGACGTCGGAGCGCAGCACATCGACAGCGCCGGCGATGATCAGCGGCCACGGCGGGATCAGAAGTCCCACTACCGCGGCATGGGTCGTGGTCAGCGTCGTGCCCGGCGCGCCGAGCCTGGCGGGATGCACCGGACCCGGATGGCGGCGAACCCGGTACAGCGCGTAGAGGAGCAGGCACACCCCGACGAGGACTTCGACGATCAGCGTCGCCTGCCGGACGCCGCGCCGCTGCGACATGTCGGACGCGTACTTCGAGATCCGAGCCGCGGCCACCCACGTCAGGATTGCAACGGTCAGCAACGACACCAGCCACCCGGCGATGAACGCCCAGCCGGACCGGATACCGTGCGTGCTCGACAACACAGCGATGAAGGTGAGCACCTGCACGGGCTCCAACGCCGTCGCCAGCCCGATGATCATGAGATGCGACAGCAGATCCAACATCGCGGTTCCCAGCCTACGGGCCCGCGCGACTCACGCCGTCCGCACCCTCGAGGCGACCGTCCTCTGGTTGCTTCTTTCAGATGAGGTCGGCGAGCTCCAGGTGATCGATCGCCCGGCCGAGCCGGGCCGACATCGTCTCGAGCAAGGCGCGCTGCCGCGGATCCGACAGGTCCATGCCGCGCGACGCAACGACTGGATACACCAGGCAGAAGAGCGCGGCCAGCCGATAGTCCTCCCAAAGTCTTCCCGTCTCATCGGCCGGCACCCCCGCCGCGTGCAGCGCCGCCACCCAGCGATCGAACAGGACACGTTCCTGATCGGCGGCCACGTCGGCCTCGAGGCTCTGCGTCACGAAGTACGCCAGGTCATAGGCCGCCGTGCCGGTGCCGATGATCTGGAAGTCGAGCAGCGCCAGAGAGCCGTCGTCGGCGAAGAAGATGTTGTCGGCCCGGTAGTCGCCGTGGAGCATCGCGGTCGGTGCGGTGGCAAGACGCGTCAGCATGCTGGGCAGCGCATCGATCCAGCGGGGACCGACACCCAGGATGGATGCGGGGAGGTCGAGCTCGGCCGTGAGCTTCTCCCACCCTTCGGCGAAGACAGCCGGTAAGACGGCGTGATAGATGGGATCGGCAAGGCTCATGGTGATCCCGGCCTCGGCCAGCGCGTCGGCCTTCCCCCACCAGGTGGCATGCCACTGTGCCAGCGCGTCGACCGTGCGTTCGGCATCGGTTACTTCCATACCGGTCACCTGATCCACGGAGCGGAGATCCTTGAAGTCCTCCATCACCAGGATGAACTTGCTGGTCTCTTCGTCGACCGCGCCGAAGTAGAGCTCGGGGATCCGAATCGGCGATTCGGCGGCGAGCGTCTTGAAGAACTCGACCTCACGGATGTACATGCGCAGCATCGTGCTCGTGAACACCGCAGCCTCATCCAACGCCGGAAGCTTCACGATGACCGAGGGCGGGCAGCCGTTTCCGGTCAGGGTGACACGGTACAGCGCGCTGGAAACACCCACACCGACACCGATTTGCTCGACTGCCATCGAATCGATCGACCAGCCTGTGGCATTGGCCAGCCACTGCGGCGTGACGTCGTCTATGGAGTTCGGGATCGAGGTACTCATCTGGGGCTCCGCTGCGTGGTCTTCGTGGTTGGTTTGGTCGTTGGCTTCGTGGCTGACTTCGAAGACCGCTTCTTGGCCGAGGACGGTTTCGCTGTATTTCTGGGGTTCTTCTCCCGTCCGCTCGGCGACGAGCCGACGACCAGAAGACCGGCGAAGGCCAGCTCCATGCATGCGCGCAACGACGCGGGCTCGGCCACAGCGACCGGATCGATGTGCATGCCGATGTCGAGATGGTCGCCCATGGACAGACAGGTCATGTTGAACGCGGTCCCGGCCACCGGCCCCAGGGTCACATTGCGCAGCAGCTTGGCGCCAGCGATGTACACATCGAACGGCGCACCACGCATGTTGCTCGTGGCGAAATCGACCGCTCCGGCCTGCTGACGAGCGAAGCCGGTGACCACCGATGTGGGAAGGAGCTTGGCGATTGTTGCGACGTTGCCCAACAGACCGCCCCCTCCCCCGACATCGGCCCGGCGCTCACCCATCAACGCGCCGAGTGCTTGGACCTGTTCTGCGGGCGAGGCAGGAGCCGTCAGGATCTTCACGACACTGGGCGTGAAGGAGTTCCCGCCGATCGCAGAGTCGTCACGGGTGCTCACCACGAAGGATACGTTGAGGTACTCCAGCCGCTCACCGTGAGCCTTGTGATAGGCAACGGCGCCCGCCACTGCGCCCGCAACGAAGAGATCGTTGATCGAGCCCCCGAGGGCTTTCGCGGCCGCCTTCGCCTCGGCCAGGGGCATCGAAAGTGCTTCGACATGACGTCGACGCGACCGGTTCTTCCACAGGGGCGACCCTGCGCTGCCGGGCGAGCCCAGCTGGTCGCGGAGCGCCTGCACCGTGTGGGCGACCGACGCGCCCGCCTCCGGGCCCCGGAACGGGTCTGCCCCCATCAGCAGTACCTCCGATGCGACGCGGCGGGCAAGACCAATCGGACCCCGCATCGCATCGACCACCTGTCCCGCGGCGCCGGCGACCGACGCAGTCGAGCCCTCGGTGTCGCGATGGACCGCATGGGACGCGGCGTCGGCGATCAGCGCGGCGATATCGACCGGCTCGGCCAAGGGAACCGTGCGCGACAGATCCATGTAGCTCTCGGTGAGCCGGATCGCCGCCCGGCCGTCCATGATCGAATGGTGGAACCGCCAGAACAGGGCGCCGCGGCCTTCCGACAGGCCATCGATGACGAAGAACTGCCACAGCGGCCGCGTGCGATCGTAGGGGTCGGCGAGGAGCAGCGCCGTGAGATCGAAGAGCTGGCGATCGGTTCCCGGAGCGGGAAGCGAGAGGTGGCGGACGTGCCAGTCGAAGTCGAACTCGATGTCGGGGGTCCAGGTCGGGTTCGTCAGGCGGCCGGTCGTCGACACCACCCGCTCGCGCAGTCGCGGAATGTCGGCGACGGACCGTCTGATCCTCGCCCGGAACGCCTCGATGTCGAGCGGACGATCGAGGGTGGTCACCACGCCCCCGCTCGGATTCATCCACGGGTCCTTCTCGACGTTCCACATGAGCGCTTCCGCGTCGGACATCTTCCGCTCGAAGCGCAGTTCCCGCTTGCTCGCATCGGCCATGACGTCGAACCTACACGCCGAACTACGCTGCGGCCATGACGACATCGAACGCCAAGCCCGGCAAGTCAGCTGCCGCAGTCTTCGATCTCGACCGGACCCTCCTCGCCGGAGGGTCGGGAACCGTGATCCAGCGACATCTGCGCGAACGTGGCCTCGGTCCGGACCGCGACATCCCGCTCGCCGGCCCGATCTTCAAGGCGTTCGAGCTCATCGGCGAGACCCGGCTCAGCATGCAACTCGCCAAGCTCGCGGTTCGGGCATCGAAGGGCTGGAACGTCGATGCGGTCGACGATGCAGCTGAAGCGATCGCCGATGAATTGCTCGGCCACCTCCAACCGTATGCCCGTTCTGTACTCGCCGAGCACCAGGCGAAGGGCGATCTCGTCGTCATCGCCTCCACCACTCCGGAGCATTTCGTCCGGCCCCTCGCCCGTCGTCTCGGGATCGACCATGTTGTCGCCAGTCGATGGCACCACGATGGGACGTCCTACAGCGGCCACCTCGACGGTGAGTTCGTCTGGGGCCGGGGCAAGCTCACCGCCGTTCGCGCCTGGGCCCAGGAACACGGCGTGTCCATGCGACGGTCGGCGGCGTACTCGGACAGCTACTTCGACGGTCCGCTCCTGAACGCCGTCGGCCACCCGCACGCCATCAACCCCGACGCCCGCCTCGCTCTGCTGGCGACGTTGAAGGGTTGGCCGATCCGCTACCTGGACAAGCCCGAAGGTGTCGTCAAGCTCGGTCCGTGGGAGGTGCAGGAACTGCTCCGACCGTTCGCCCGGACCGAGCTGCTGCCGAACGCCCGATTCGAGATCGTCGGCCTGGAGAACGTCCCGGCAACCGGAGGCGCACTTCTGTGCGCCAACCACCGGAGCTACTTCGACGCGACCGTGGTGAGTCTCCTCACGGCGAAAGCGGGCCGACCCGCTCGCTTCCTCGGCAAGAAGGAGGTCTTCGATGCGCCCATCGTCGGACAGCTGGCGAAAGCTCTCGGGGGCATCCGCGTCGACCGGGGCACTGGTTCCGATCAGCCCCTCGAGGAAGCAGCGAAGGCGCTCCGGGCCGGCGAACTCGTGTGCATGATGCCCGAGGGAACCATCCCGCGCGGACCGGCGTTTTTCCAGCCGAAGCTTCGAGGTCGTTGGGGAGCTGCCCGTTTGGCGGCGATGTCAGGCGTTCCGGTGATCCCCGTCGGCATGTGGGGAACCGAAAAGGTGTGGCCGCGAAGCTCCCGCCTCCCGAAAGTCAACCTCACCAGTCCGCCGACGATCACCGTTCGTATCGGTGCCCCGTTCACCGTGCGCGGAGTGAATGCCGACGCCGACACCGACACGATCATGTCCCGGATCGTGGAGCTCCTGCCGGAGGAGGCACGGCAACGGCGGGTCCCGACCGAGGAAGAGCTGCGGCTCACGTACCCGCCCGGCTACAAGGGCGACCCGAACAAGGAAACCACGCGCCGACCGGGACGCGACAGGTGAACCAACAGAACGTTCAGACGTGTAGGTGTATGGTCACGCAATGGCACGCGAAGGCCCCGATCTCTACCCGGTGGTGAAGGGAGTCCTGCGCCCCGCGGTCAAGGTCTTCTGGAAGCCGACGGTGATCGGCATGGAGAACATACCGACATCGGGTCCGGCGTTGCTGGCGGCCAATCACATCTCGGTTCTCGACTCGGTGTTCATGATTCCGACCCTTCCGAGACGCATCACCTACATCGGCAAGGCCGAGTACCTGGACAGCTGGAAGACACGGGTCTTCTTCCGCGGTCTCGGAGCGATCCCGGTCGACCGTTCCGGAGGCGATGCGGCTGCGGCCGCGCTCGACGCGGCGGCCAAGGTGTTGGAGGCGGGCGGTCTGTTCGGCATCTTCCCGGAGGGCACACGCACCCGTGACGGCTTCCTGCACCGCGGGAAGACCGGCGTGGCGCGTCTGGCCATGCGGACCGGTGCCCCCGTGGTGCCGATCGGCCTTCGTGGGCTCGACGCAATTCAGCCGCCCGACGCGAAGTTCCCTCGACCATTCCGACGATGGGAGGTTCGCATCGGTGAGCCGATCCACCCCGATCGCTACGGCACCGATCCCAACGACAACCAAGCGTTACGCGCGCTTACTGATGAGATCATGTACGAGATACGGGAGCTGTCCGGCCAGACGTACGTCAACACCTACTCGGAGAAGGGCAAGAAGGCCGACGCAACGTTGGCCGCGTGATCTCGCCACGCCGGGGCGGGCCGAACAAGAGATCCGAGCGCGTCCTTCAGCGGAGCAGACGCCGGACGACCTTGCCGGATTCCGTGAGCGGCAGGGAGTCACGAACCTCGAACCTCGTCGGCACCTTGTAGCGGGCAAGTCGACGCCTGCAGTGATCGGTCAGCTCCTGCACCGACGCCGCGCCTGCTGCCGATGGGCGCACGAATGCCACGATCCGTTCACCCGAGTGTTCGTCCGGCTCGCCGATGACACCGGCGTTGGCCACTCCGGGATGCATCAGCAGGACGGTCTCGACCTCTGACGGGGAAACATTGAAGCCGCCGACGATCACCACGTCCTTGATGCGGTCGACGATGCTCAGCCGACCGGCAGAGTCGAACACGCCGACGTCACCGGTGTGGAGCCAGCCGTTCTCGTCGACCGCGGGTTCCGTGCCCTCCGCGGACCGGTACTGAGCACACACCGAGGTCCCGCGCAGCCAGATCTCTCCACTGTCGCCTTCCTCCGGAGCCTCACCGTCGATGTCGACCAGGCGGACTTCAGTGTCGCCCAGCGGCCGTCCGACCGTGCCCGTCCGGGGCGCCCGGGGGTCGTCGAGCGAAATGGTCCCCGACGTCTCGGTGAGTCCGTAGCCGCCGGCGAGCTTCACGCCGAAGCGCTCGGCCATGCGGTTCACGGTCGATTCCGGCAGCGGCGCCGCGCTCGCCGTCGCGCGAATCACGTTCGTGAACGAGTTGTCGGGAATGTCGGCCGTGATGAACGAATGCCACATCTGGGGGACGGCGGAGATCGCGTTCACACCGTGCTGGGAGACGAGGGCAGCGGCGCCAACCGCGTCGAAACGGTCCATGAGCACTGCCGTCGCCCCGACGCGCAGCAGCGCGCCCAGGACACTGTTCAGCCCGAAGATGTGGGCGAGCGGAAGCGCGACAAGCCCGATCGTGTCGGCGTTCAGCGCCGAGCCGTCCATCTCCGCCTGACCGCGCTGACCCGCCTGGAGGTTCACGTGGGTCAGGTGGACCGCACGCGGTGCGCCGGAGACGCCGCTGGTGAACAGCACCGCCGCAGAGTCCGAGAGCGCGTTGGGGGTCGCTTCGGAGCCCGCTTCATCGAGCTTCGGCAGGTCGTCAGCGGGATCTCCGGCGCCGCGAAAGACCCTGGCACCGTCGGGAAGCTCGATCGCGGCTGTCCCGCTGACGATCACCAGTCGCGGATCAACCACGGCGAAGCGAGCTTCGAACTCCGGCTTGGTGTTGCGGTAGTTCATCATCACGGAGATACCGCCGGCCGCCTGGACACCGAGGTACGCAATGACGGCGTTGATGCCGGTGGGGCACGCCACGGCCACGTGGGCCCCTCGCCCTACGCCCTGCGCCCGAAGGCCACCGGCTGTGCGGAGCACGAGATCGGTGAGTTCGCCGTAGGTGACGGTGCGGGCCCCTTCGATCAGTGCCACTGAGGAGGGATTCGAGGCTCGGACTGCGCGCAGGAGGACCATACACACACCATCTTCGCGCTGCGACGGGTCTTACACCGATTGCGTCGGCTATTCCGAATCGAACTCGTGACCAGGTTTCGCCTTCACCAACCCGGCATAGGAGTCCGCCGCGGTGATCGATCCGGTCACCACACCGTGGATGCTGGCGCAGATGTTCATGCTGACGCCGTACCGCTCAGCCAGCAGCATGACCGTCTCGGCCGTCCGCACACCCTCCGCCACCATCGTCATCTCCCCGAGCACATCGGCGAGCTGGCGGCCCTTGCCGAGCTGTTCGCCCACGTGACGATTGCGGCTCTGGGGGCTCATGCACGTCGCCATCAGGTCGCCCATGCCCGCCAACCCGGCGAACGTGGCCGGCAACCCGCCCATGGCCACGCCGAGGCGGGTCAACTCGGAGAGACCCCGGGTGATGACCGCGGCCCTGGTGTTGTCGCCCACCCCGAGCCCTTCGGCGATGCCGGCGGCAATGGCAATGACGTTCTTCAACGCGCCGGCCACCTCGCAGCCGATCACGTCGTGGTTGGAATACACCCGGAAACGGGCGGTGTGGAACACGTCTTGGAGCGCCGTGGCCACCGCCATATCCTCGGTCGCGATCACCGCCGCCGCAGCGCGGCCCGACATGATCTCCTTGGCGAGGTTCGGTCCCGTGAGCGCCGCCGCCGGATGCCCCGGGAGCACCTGCTTCACGACCTCGGTCATCCGAAGGAGCGATCCCTGCTCGAAGCCCTTCGAGAGGGACACCACCGGTATCCATGGGCGGATGTGCGGCTTCACCTGGGTCAAAATGTCACGGAACCCGATCGACGGCACGCCGACGACGAGCACGTCGGCGTTGGCCACGGCCAGCCCGAGATCGCTGGTGGAGTCGAGCCGTTCCGGAAGTCGGAACCCCGCAAGGTAGCGGTCGTTCGTATGACGCTCCCGAACCTCCTGCGCGGATGCCTCGTTTCGCGCCCACAGCACGGTGTCGTTCGATCGACTGGCGATCGATGCCACGGTGGTGCCCCACGAACCTGAACCCAGAACGGTGACCTTCATCGTGTGATTCTTAGTTCACGCGGCGCAGTTCGTCACCGAGCACGAGAATGGCGACGATCACGACGAGGCCGACCGCCCCGAACACTCCCAGGGTGTGCTGCGGGCCGAGGTGGCCGGCGATCGTCCCGGCAAGCAGGGCAGCGAGCGGCGCGACACCCGTGTGCATCAGACCGGACAACGACATGACCCGGCCGAGCATCGCCGGCTGGCTGTGCTCCTGGAGCAACGACTGGGACATGTTGGCCCACACCCCTC